>CANQWT010000006.1 GCA_947627635.1 uncultured Bacilli bacterium | reverse complement strand
TATCTAGAAGCAGGAGAAAGTGTAACCTATGAATTAAGACTATGGTTAGATATAAATACCCCAAATAGTGAACAAGGGAATAGTTATCAAAGTAAGATAGCCCTAAATGGAAGTCAGATACCAACAGGAGGACCAGTTCTTGCAGATAACATGATACCAGTCATATATAATGAAGAGAAAGGAAAATGGGTAACCACCACAGATAAAGATAATCAATGGTATAACTATGATAAACAAGAATGGGCAAATGCGATAACAGTAAGAGAGAATATAAGAGAAGAGTATAAAGCAGGAAGAAAAGAGTTTGATGCAGATAGTGATGATATCCTACAAATGTGGGTATGGATACCGAGATATTCATATACGATAAAGAGTGAAGATGGAACACATTATTATGGAAAGAAAGAGGAAGGAAGAAGTGATAATCCAAGTGTTTCTTTACCAGGAGAAATCGATGTGAAGTTTGTTTCTACTTCAACGAAAGAAGATGGAAGTGCCCAATATACAGGATATGTACCAAATGGATGGTATACACCTCCTGGGTTTACCTTTGGAGATAAAGAGTTACCTGGGATATGGATAGGCAAGTTTGAGACAGGATATTTAGGAGCAAACACAACAACGGAAGCACAGCATGATACAGAAGATCCTAACAAAGTAATAATTAAGCCTAATGTGTACTCATGGAGAGCTATTCGATTATCAACGTTAGAGTTAGTGTCTATGGGGATAACAAAGGTTGATAACATATATGGCTTTGACCAAAGCACGTATGATAGTCATGCCACAAAGAATAGTGAGTGGGCTTTGATATCCTACTTAACCCAAAGTCAATATGGAAAATATGGTAATCCACTATATACAGGAGAAAATAAGCAAGTTTATATGAACAATTATAATGGATGGTTGACTGGACGTTCAAGTGGACAAGGAACAGCCTCAAGTACAGCAGAAGAAGGTTATGCATATGACGACTTAGTAGATAGAGGAGAAGGACAAGGCTATGCCGGAGCCGGAGCTTCAACCACAGGAAATATTACAGGAATTTATGATATCAATGGAGGAACCTGGGAATATATGATGGGGGTATTAGAAAAAAGAAGTGGATATACACAAAGAACAAATTCAGGATATAAGGGAATGTTGACTGATGGAAGTGAATTTACAGAAAATGCAAGAGAGTGGCCCTCCGAAAAATATTATGATATATATACAGCGACAGATACAACAATGGCATGTAATGGAAAACCTTGTAAAGGACACGCCCTCAACGAAGTCGCAGGGTGGTACGGTGATTCTCCTTGGATGGTAGATGCAATAGCTTCATGGTTGGTACGTGGCGGTAACCATGATGATACTACCTCTGGAATTTTCTCATTCGGTAGGGCAGGCGAAGCAGGAGCAGTAGGTGTAAGAATTTCCTTCCGTATCGTCCTCACCCCAAACAACTAGCCTAAAACCTTATAAAACTAACACATTTTGTTTGACAAATCTTTAAATATTTGATATCTTAAAGACAACACAAACGAGATGTGTTTTTATTTTGAAAAAAAGGAAGATGAAAAATGGCACAAGTTGAGAAGAATGAAAATTTTAAAGAACTCAAAACAAAAAATGAAAAGACACCAAAGACACTAAAGAACTCTAACAAAACAAACAAGAAAAAAGAACCTAAAAAAGAGACAAAGAAAAGTGTGAAAGATAAGACTATAGGATTTGCTCATGGAGTAAAACAAGAAACAAAAAGAATACATTGGCCTACTAAGAAAGAAATGATTAAATATTCAATTGCAACAATAGTTTTTGTAGTATTCTTCGCAGTATTTTTCTATATTATCGATGTCATTTTCGCACTCATTCATTCACTAATAGGATAAGGGAGGATAAAAATGGATAAACAATGGTATGTCGTAAATACATATTCAGGACATGAAAACAAAGTTAAAGAAAAACTTGAAATGCGTGCTGAGTCAATGGGAATGCAAGACTATATTCATCGTGTTGTAGTTCCTGAACAAGAAGAAATCGAAGTAAAAGATGGAGTAACTAAGAAAAAGGTTAAGAAAATGTTTCCAGGATACATTTTAGTCGAAATGGTTATGACAGATGAAGCATGGTATGTTGTAAGAAACACTCCTGGTGTTACAGGGTTTATTGGTTCAAGTGGAAAAGGTGCCAAACCAACACCATTACAGCCATATGAAGTTGATAAAGTTCTTGGAAATATGGGCATTAGTCGTATGGATGTTGATGAAGACCTAAAAGAAGGAGCAAAAGTCAAAATTATTGCTGGACCATTCCAAGGAATGTTTGGAACTGTTGACAGCATTGATCTTCCAAATCAAAAGATTATGTTGCTCGTCGACTTATTTGGACAAGAGACTTCAGTTGAAGTTGAACTAAGTCAAATTGAGAAGGCATAAAATAAAATACATCAATACAAAATAGTTGCAAGATAGCTAAAACTATGTTATTATTTAAGGGCTATATTTATATTAAATATAGATTTAGTGGGAAGCAATGCCTATTTAGGCGGACAAAAAGGCTGTTCGTACCACTCGCGAAGAATTAAAGAAAGGATGTGTTTTTCGTGGCAAAAGAAGTTGTAAAGAAAATCAAATTACAAATCGAAGCTGGAAAAGCAACCCCAGCACCACCAGTTGGTACTGTGCTTGGACCTGCAGGAATTAACTTACAAGAATTTTGTACCAAGTATAATGAAGCAACACGTGATAAAATGGGAGACGTTCTACCAGTTGAAATTTCAATTTATGAGGATAGAAGTTTTGACTTCGTAATCAAAACTCCACCTGTTAGTTTCTTACTTAAAAAGTATGCGAAGATTAACAAAGGTTCTGTTAAAGGTGCACATGAAATTGTCGCAACTTTAAAACAAAATCAAATTCGTGAAATCGCAGAAATCAAACTTCCTGACCTGAACTGTTATACAGTTGAAGAAGCAATGAAAGTTGTAGAAGGAACTGCAAGAAACATGGGTATTGCTGTAGAAGGTGTTAACGATAAAGAACTTGAAGAAGAAGCTCAAGAAGCTCAACTAGAAGAAATTCGTGAAGCAAAGGAAGCAGAAAAAGAAGCAGCACTTGCTCCAGCAAGTGAAAGTCAAGAAGAAAATAAAGAAGAAGAATAAATACATATAGGGAAACCTATGTGGGAGGAAAAATAAATAGTCCGCAAATCAACAAGATAATACAAGACGAGACCACATAAGGAGGAAAGAAAATGAAAAAGAGAAGTAAAAAATATCAAGAAGCTTTTTCAAAAGTAGAGAAGAACAAAGTTTATACAAAAGAAGAAGCAGTAAAACTTGTAAAAGAAACAGCAATTACTTCTTTTGACTCTTCCATCGAAGTTGCAATGCGTCTTAACTTGGATACAAAAAAAGCAGACCAACAATTAAGAGGTGCAATTGTACTTCCTAAAGGAACAGGAAAAGAAGTAAGGGTCTTAGTTATTGCTAAGGGTGACCAAGCAAAAGCTGCAAAAGAAGCAGGAGCAGATTATGTTGGAGATACTGATTTATTAGAAAAAATCGAAAAAGAAAACTGGTTCGATTTTGATACAATGATAGCAACTCCAGATATGATGCCACTTTTAGGACGTTTAGGACGTGTACTTGGACCTAAAGGTTTAATGCCAAATCCTAAAACTGGAACTGTTACAGTTGATGTTGCAAAAGCAGTTCAAGATGCTAAAGCAGGACGTGTTGAATATAGAACAGATAGCTTTGGTAATGTTCATGGTATCATTGGAAAAGCAAGCTTTACTGAAGAAGACTTAATTGAAAACTTAAATGCTTTTGTTTCACAAATCTTAAAAATTAAGCCTACAACAGTAAAAGGAGACTATGTTAAAAACATCTCTATCTCATCAACAATGGGACCTGGTATTAAAATTCAAGTAAATACATTTGACAAATAATTAAAAAATGCATATAATAACTATTGATTTGAGTGCCATAGACAGTAGGTAAAAGTAAATCCTACCGAGGACTTTAAAACTTTTATAAAAATGTTTTAGGAAAAGTTCTTGGTAAAATATCAAGAACTTTTTTATGGACCTCATACAAAAAAGGAGGTGTTATTGTGGCAAGTGCAAAAATTCTAGAAGCAAAGCAAAAAGTCATCGATGAAATTAAAAATCGTGTTGAAGAAAGCAATAGTGTTGTATTGTTTGACTATCGAGGAATTACAGATAGTGAAGCAAAAGAATTAAGACGTGCTTTAAGAAATGCTGGTGCTGATTATAAAGTTTATAAGAATACTTTAATGGCTCGTGCATTCAACGATTTAAAAATTGATATGGGTGATGCCTTAACAGGACCAAGTGCTTTTGCTTATAGTGAAGACCAAATAGCTCCAATAAAAGTACTATCTGATTTTGCAAAAGACCATCCAGCTCTTATCTTAAAAGTAGGACTTGTTGATAATGAACTTGCAGATACAGCAAAATTAAAAGAGTATGCAACAATCCCATCAAGAGATGGATTACTTACTATGTTAGCAGGTGGTATGATTGGACTTGTACGAGATTTATCAATCTGTTTAGATTTATATGCTGAACAAAAAAAGGAAAATGAATAATCATTTAGCTGAAAAATAAAAAAGAAGGAGGAATTAAAAATGGCTAAATTAAATAAAGAAGATTTTATTAGTGCTTTAAAAGAGATGAACCTTTTAGAAATTAAAGAATTAGTAGATGCAATGAAAGAGGAATTTGGAGTAGACCCAAGTGCTGTTGCAGTAGCTGCACCAGTTGCAGGTGGAGCTCAAGCTGATGCTGAACCATCAACAGTAACTGTATCAATTTCAGATGCAGGAGCTGCTAAAGTTGCAGTTATCAAAGTTGTTCGTGAAATTACAGGTTTAGGATTAAAAGAATCTAAAGACTTAGTAGATAACGCAGGAACACCAATTAAAGAAAATATCTCTATGGAAGAAGCTAATCAAATCAAAGCTCAACTTGAAGAAGCTGGAGCTACTGTTGAAATTAAATAAGACAGGAAAAAATAAAGATATTCACGAAGAAATTTGTGGATATCTTTTTCTTTATGTTTGTTTTATTGTATAATAAATGCAAGAAAGCAATTTTTAGGAGGCAAGGTTAAATGAAAGGGAAAAAAGCATTCAAAAAAGAAGAAGTAATTTTTTATCATAAATATAGAAGAATAAAAGATACATTTTTTAAACAAGAAATGATGGAAGATAAAGACTTGGTAAAAATGTATTTTCGAATTGATAAGTGTCAAAGAAAAAATGCTAAAGTCATTGCTCTTGGAATATTTTTCCTTTTTCTTTCTCTGTCATCTATATTTTTAGTCGAAGAATTTCTTCCAAATATGGAATTTTTTACATCTATTTTCTTTTTTCTTTTCTTGTTTTTAGGAATTTTCTTGTTCAACTATGCTTACAAACACCAATCAACAGAAGGAAAAATAAATTATCAATATAAGAATATGAAATATTTCTATTTTGCTTCTATCTTTTTTAGTACAGGTTTGTTCTTCTACTTTTATGGAATAAGTCTTGCTCGTAATTTGTTTATTGCTCTTGGAATATTTCTTTTTGGAGTTTGTTTTGCCTTTGATTTTTACTATGTTAAAACTGGTGGAAAGAAAGGTGTTCAAATAGGACGTTTAGGAGAAGCACTTGTGACATTCTTTATTTGCATTATTTTTGGAAGTTTAGGAATTTATTTAGGTTATCAAAATAGTAAAGAAATACCTTTTACTAAAAAAGCTTTAGCCGTATATGGAAGTGATGAAATACCATCTTTTGTTTTAAAGATAAACGGTCAAGATAATTCTAATAGTACTTGGTACACTCTATTTAAAAAGGAAAATCAAAATCGCTACAAATTATCAGTCAGCAAAGAACCTGATTTCATGCATGTTGTCTATGATGATAAAAAAGATACACCATTTCAAATCTTTCAACTATCTGGGAATAATGATTATGTAACTTGGAGTGAAGTAGAGGATAAAAAAATTAGATACTTTTATTATGATAGATTAGAAAATGCAACTTATAAAATTGCTTCTATAAATTATGATACCTTTCATCCTCAAAGTTATAGTTTAGGATTATATCAAGATAAAGTTTATTATGAAATCATTGACTATAATCGAGCTCGCCTTTCTATCATGGAATATGATATAGAAAAACATGAACAAAAAGAAATCTATCGAATTAAAAACATAAGAAGTGAAGATTTGCCTTTTCAAACAATCAATATAGAAAAAAACAACTTAATCTTATCTACTTATATAGATGGAGTTCCAACTCTTCTTCACTTTAACTTAAATGAGACCATTACTAAAGAGTATCAACCTCAAAAAATTCATTTACAAAAACAATTTAGTAAAATATATAGTGTTTCTTATGAAAAAGATAAGTATGCCATATATTATAAAGAATATGAACTATCAAGAATTGGACTATTTACAAAATCAGGAAAAGAACAAACTCAGATAAAACTTTCTAAAAACCATTTTGTATCTAATGAAAAAATCACTCTTGATAAAAATCAACTTTATTTCATTAACTTGAAAGATAGCAACGAAGACCCTTACAAACGCTATCAACTAAAAATATATGATTTAAAAACAAAAAAGACAAAACAAATAAACGGCATCTATGATTACTATTTAGAAAACAATCAATTATATGGCTTAGGATACTATAAAAGTCATTCTAACTATACAAGACTTTATGAACTCAAGAAGTAGAAAAAAGAAAGAAACTAATATGATAAAGTCTTTACAAATGCTTATGATTTCTTGAAAAAACTGGTTGACGATTAGTTAATTTTGTTGTATTATACAAGTACGAAAGGAGATAACTCTATCATTTTAGATTTAGTTATCTCTTTTTCTTTTTATGGGTGATAAAATGAGTCAATATTTTGAAAATGATTTGCACCTTAAAAGTGAAATTCAACCATATAAAACAAAGATATTTGATAAAGAATTTACCTTTTTAACAGACAATGGTGTCTTTGCGAAAAAAGGTCTTGATTTTGGAAGCAGGCTTCTTTTAGAAAATTTAGAGCAAGAAGATATGAAAGGTCCTTTTCTTGATGTAGGTTGTGGAGTAGGGACCCTTGGAATTATCTTAAATCAAGTTTATGGTCTAGAAGGGGATATGGTTGATATAAATTTAAGGGCTCTTCATTTAGCAAAACAAAATTGTAAAGCAAATCATTGTGAGAGCTTAAACGTTTATGAAAGTAATTGTTATCAAAATGTAGATGGGAAGTATCGTTTAATTCTTACAAATCCACCAATTCGAGCGGGTAAGAAAATAGTTTATGAAATTTTAGAACAAGCGAAAGAACATTTGGAAAAAGACGGAACACTTTACTTTGTTATTCGAAAAGAACAAGGTGCAAAATCGATAATTTCCGACATGGAAAAAAGCTATCATGTAACAATTATTGAAAGAAAAAAAGGATTTTTTATCGTGAAATGCAAAAACTAATTGACTTGTTGCCGGTTTTATGCTAATAATATAAATTGGCAACGTATTATTTATAGAAATATGACTGATGCAAAAATATGTGTATAGGGGTGAATTTTGTGGCATATAAAATTGTAGATTGTGGCGCACATCGCAAAAGAAGAAACTTTTCAAAAATTAAAAATACGTATGAACTAAAGGATTTACTAGAAATCCAGAAAAAATCTTATGACTGGTTTATTACAACTGGTATCAAAGAAGTCTTTGAAGATTTATTTCCAGTTGAAAACTTTTCAGGGACACTTTCTTTAGAATTTGGAGATTATCATTTTGACGAACCTAGATATTCCATTAAAGAAAGCAAAGATAGAGAAACAACTTTCTCAGCACCACTCAAGGTAGAAGTGCGTCTTTTTAATCGTGAAACAGGCGAGGTAAAAGAGCAAGAAATCTTTATGGGTGATATGCCTATCATGACAGATAGCGGTACTTTTGTTATCAATGGTGCAGAGCGTGTTATTGTATCACAATTGGTTCGTTCTCCAAGTGTGTACTTTAATCGTGAAATTGATAAAAATGGTCGTGAGTTAATTACTTCACAAATCATTCCTACAAGAGGAACATGGCTTGAATATGAAACAGATGCAAGAGATGTGATGTATGTAAGAATTGACCGTACAAGAAAGGTTGCTCTTACAACACTTCTTCGTGCTTTTGGACTTTCAAGTGATGAAGATATTAAAAAAGTATTTGGAACAGATGATTATATTGAAAATACAATTGCTAAAGATAGTACTAAAAATACAGATGAAGCTTTAATTGAGATTTATGAAAAGTTAAGACCAGGAGAACCTGCGACACTTGACTCTTCTAAAAACCAAATCATTACAAGATTTTTTGATGAATTCCGTTATGATTTAGCACGTGTTGGACGTTATAAATTTAACCGTAAGTTAAATATTTGTGACCGTTTACTTCACCAAACTTTAGCAGAAGATATTAAAGTAGATGGAGAAGTTGTTGTAGCAAAAGGAACAGTAGTAACCAAAGAAGTATTAGAACAACTTCGTCCAATTTTCGCATCAGGTTATGGTGTAAAAACACTACCTGTCAATGAAGAACTTGATACTTATAACCGTGTACAACAAGTGATGATAGTTGACCCAAAAGACAAAAAGAAGAAACTTGCTGTTATTGGAAATGACCAAGAAATTGATGTAAAACGTTTAACAATTAGTGATGTTTATGCTTCAGTATCTTACTATTTGAACTTACTTCATGGTGTAGGTAACTTTGATGAAATTGACCATTTAGGAAATAGACGTATTCGTCAAGTAGGAGAACTTTTACAAAATCAATTCCGTATTGGTGTATCTCGTATGGAACGTGTTATTCGTGAAAGAATGACAACTCAAGAAATGGAAGAAGTAACTCCTAAGACGTTAATCAATATTCGTCCTGTAACTGCTGCGATGAAAGAATTCTTTGGAAGCAGTCAATTATCTCAATTTATGGACCAAACAAACCCTATTGCTGAACTTACAAATAAACGTCGTTTATCTGCTTTAGGACCAGGTGGTTTATCAAGAGACCGTGCTGGAGTTGAAGTTCGTGACGTTAATACTTCTCACTATGGTAGAATTTGTCCAATTGAGTCTCCAGAAGGACCTAACATTGGACTTATTACAGCTCTTGCAAGTTATGCAAAAATCGATGAATATGGTTTCATTATGACACCATATCGTAAAGTTGTTGATTCAAAAATCACAGACGATGTTGAATATTTAACTGCGGATGAAGAGCTTGATTTTATTATTTCACAGTCAACAGTTGATACAGATGATGATAACAAAATCATTCAAGACCTTGTTAATGCAAGATTTCGTGGTGAAAACATTTTAGCAAAACCTGAACAAGTAGATTACATCGATGTAAGTCCGCAACAAGTTGTATCTATTACAACAAGCTGTATTCCATTCCTAGAGCATGACGATGCAACTCGTGCTTTAATGGGTGCGAACATGCAACGTCAAGCAATGCCACTTTTGAAAACAGAAGCTCCATTTGTTGGAACTGGTGTTGAATTTATTGCCGCAAAAGACTCTGGTGTTGAAATTGTTGCAAAAGCAGATGGTGTTGTTGAGTATGTAGATGCTAAGAAAATTATCGTAAAGAATAAGGGTGGAAAAGATACTTATTATCTTGCTAATTTTGAGCTTGCCAACTCTGGTATTTGTAATCACCAACGTCCAATTGTTCAAGTTGGAGATAAAGTAGAAGCAGGAAAAACAATTCTTGCAGATGGAAATAGTACTGATAAAGGAGAACTTGCTTTAGGTAAAAACGTTGTCGTTGCATTCATGACTTTTGATGGTTATAACTATGAAGATGCAGTTATCTTAAATGAAAACTTAGTAAAAGATGATAAATATACTTCTCTTCATCTAGAAGACTATGAAATGCAATGTCGTGAAACAAAATTAGGACCTGAAGAAATTACTCGTGATATTCCAAATGTTAGTGAGGAAGCTCGCAAAAACCTAGATGAAAATGGTATTGTAACAATTGGTACAGAAGTCAAAGAAGGAGATATCCTTGTTGGTAAAGTTACACCAAAAGGTATGGCAGAACTTACTTCTGAAGAAAAATTACTTCATGCTATTTTCGGTGAGAAAACTCGTGAAGTAAGAGATACATCATTACGTGTTCCACATGGTGGAGACGGTATCGTCCACGATATTAAGATTTATTCAAGAAAAGATAATGATGAACTTCCAGCAGGAGTTTCTAAAGTTATTCGTGTTTATATCATTCAAAAGAGAAAAATCCAAGTTGGAGATAAAATGTCAGGACGTCATGGAAATAAAGGTGTTATTTCCCTAATTCTTCCACAAGAAGATATGCCTTATTTACCAGACGGTACTCCTGTTGATATTATGTTGAACCCACAAGGTGTACCTTCTCGTATGAACCTTGGACAAATTCTAGAAATTCATATGGGAATGGCTGCTAAGAAATTGGGTGTTCATATCGCAACTCCAGTCTTTGATGGAGCACACATTAGCGACATTGAAGAAATGATGAAAGAAGCTGGAATGGACCCTGATGGAAAGACTGTTCTATATAATGGTCGTACAGGTGAACCATTTGATAATCGAATTGCTGTTGGTGTAATGTATATGATTAAACTTCATCACATGGTTGATGATAAACTACATGCTAGAAGTACAGGACCTTACTCTCTTGTTACACAACAACCTCTTGGAGGTAAAGCTCAGTTTGGTGGACAGCGTTTTGGAGAAATGGAAGTTTGGGCACTCTATGCTTATGGTGCAGCCCATACTTTACAAGAAATTCTAACGGTTAAATCAGACGATGTCATAGGACGTGTTAAAGTTTATGAAGCTATTGTTAAAGGACAAGAAATTAACCAAGCAGGAGTTCCAGAATCATTTAGAGTTCTTATGAAAGAATTCCAAGCATTAGGTCTTGATATTTCAGTCATCAATGATAAAGGCGAAACAGTAGAACTGAAGCAAATGGAAGAAGACGAAGAAGATGTTAAAACAGACATTGACGAAGTCGAAGTAACTCCAGTTACCATTCCAAGAGATGATAAATCACAAATAGAAAGTGCTTCCTTAAGTGGTGATTTAACCAAAGACGAATATGAAGAAGAACAAGAGGATGAATTTGAGGAGGAAGAAGAGGACTTTCCACTCGATTTTGATGAAACAATGTTAGAGGGGGATGAAGAATAATGATGGATGTAAATAAGTTTGAAGCAATTAAAATTGGAATTGCTTCCCCTGAAAAAATACGTGAATGGTCTTATGGTGAAGTAAAAAAGCCTGAAACTATTAACTATCGTACACTTCGTCCTGAACGTGATGGGCTTTATTGCGAAAAGATTTTCGGACCTACTAAAGATTTTGAATGTGCTTGTGGTAAATACAAACGTGTTCGTTATAAAAATATTGTCTGTGACCGTTGTGGAGTAGAAGTTACAAAATCAAAGGTAAGACGTGAGAGAATGGGACATATTGAACTTGCTAGTCCAGTTTCTCATATCTGGTTCTTTAAAGGTGTACCTTCTCGTATGGGACTTGTTCTTGATATGAGCCCAAGAGATTTGGAAGAAGTTTTATACTTTGTAAGTTATGTTGTAATTGATAAAGGAAATTCACCACTTGAAAATAAACAAACCTTATCTGAAAAAGAATACCGTGCTTATTATGAAAAATATGGAAATGGTTTCAAAGTAGGAATGGGTGCTGAAGCAATTAAAGAACTTCTTAAAAACGTTGACTTAGAAAAAGAAATTGCAACAATTAACAAAGAATTAGAAAATGCTGTAGGACAAAAGAGAACACGTTTAATTAAACGTTTAGATGTCCTTGATGCTTTCTATAAATCAGGAAATAAACCAGAGTGGATGATTATGGATTGTATTCCAGTTATTCCACCTGATTTAAGACCAATGATTCAACTTGATGGTGGACGTTTTGCAACCAGTGATTTAAATGATTTATATCGTCGTGTTATTAACCGTAATAATCGTCTAAAGAAACTCATTGATTTAGGAGCTCCTGGAATTATCATTCAAAATGAAAAACGTATGCTACAAGAAGCAGTTGACGCTTTATTTGACAATGGTAGACGTGGACGTAGTGTCACAGGTGCTGGAAATCGTCCTTTGAAATCAATTTCTAGCATGTTAAAGGGTAAACAAGGACGTTTCCGTCAAAACTTATTAGGAAAACGTGTTGACTACTCAGGTCGTTCTGTTATCGTTGTAGGACCTTCTTTAAAAATGTATCAATGTGGTATTCCAAAAGAAATGGCTCTTGAATTATTCAAACCTCATGTAATTTGTGGACTTGTAAAACGTGATATTGCTCATAATATTAAAGCCGCAAAACGTTTAATTGAAAATCAAGACCCTGTTGTTTGGGATGTTGTAGAAGATGTTATTAAGGAACACCCTGTTCTATTAAACCGTGCACCAACACTACATAGATTAGGTATTCAAGCATTTGAACCTATCTTAGTTGGAGGTAAAGCTATTCGCTTGCATCCACTTGTATGTCCTGCTTTCAACGCAGACTTTGATGGTGACCAGATGGCTGTACACGTTCCACTTTCTGAAGAAGCTCAAGCAGAAGCTAGAATGTTGATGTTAGGTTCTAACAATATCTTACATCCAAAATCAGGTGACCCAATTGTAACGCCAAGTCAGGATATGGTACTTGGAAACTATTATATTACAATGGAAAAAGCGGGACTTGAAGGTGAAGGACGTGTATTTAAAAACTGTAATGAAGCTTTAATGGCTTATGAACGTCGTGAAATTACACTTCATACAAGAATTGCTGTTCCAGTTGATTCTTTCAAATATAAGTTATTCACAGAAGAACAACATGGTAAATATTTAGTCACAACTGTAGGTAAAATTAAGTTCAATGAAATTTTGCCAGACTCATTCCCATATATCAATGAGCCAACAGATGAAAATATTCAACAAATTACTCCAAATAAGTATTTCTTAGAAAAAGGTACAAACATTAAAGAAGCTATCGCAGCTATGCCACTTGTAAAACCTTATGCAAAAGGAACACTTGAAAAAGTCATTGCTCAAGTCTTCAAACGTTATAAAACAACTGAGACTTCAAGCATGCTTGATAAGTTAAAAGACTTAGGGTTCAAATATTCAACCATTGCAGGTATTACTGTATCAATGAGTGACGTTGAAACAAGTGATAAGAAGCAAGAGTTCATTGATGAAGGACAAGCAACAGTTAATAAAATCAATAAACAATATGCACGTGGTCTTATTACTGAAGAAGAACGTCATCAAAAAGTAATTGATACATGGTATGCTGTTAAAGATAAAGTTCAACAAGAATTACAAGAAATTGCTGATAGAAATATTGATAACCCAATCTTCATGATGATGCACTCTAAAGCACGTGGTAATATTTCAAACTTTACTCAAGTTGCTGGTATGCGTGGACTAATGCAGAAGCCAAACGGTGACCCAATTGAAATTCCAGTTCTTTCTAACTTCAAAGAGGGTCTATCTGTTGCTGAATTCTTCTTATCAACTCACTCAGCTCGTAAAGGTAGTGCTGATACAGCTTTGAAAACTGCAGACTCTGGATATTTAACAAGACGTCTTGTTGATGTTAGTCAAGATATGATTGTTAGAGAAGCAGACTGTGGAACAGACCAAGGTGTTGTTGTTCGTGACTTCGTCAATGAAAAAACAGGTGCTGTTATCGAAAGTTTATATGACCGTATTGTAGGACGCTTTGCAAATAAGAAGATTATCAACCCTAAGACAAAAGCTGTTATTGTTGAAAAAGATGAGATGATTACAGAAAGCCTTGCTGAAAAAATCGTAAGTGCAGGTATTGAAGAGGTTGAAATCCGTACAATTCTTACATGTAATACTATGAACGGTGTTTGTCAAAAATGTTATGGTCGAAACCTTGCAACTGGAAACTTAGTTGAAATTGGTGAAGCTGTCGGAGTTATGGCTGCTCAATCAATTGGTGAACCTGGTACACAACTTACAATGCGTACATTCCATACAGGTGGAGTTGCCGGTGGTGAAGATATTACTCAAGGTCTTCCACGTGTTCAAGAATTATTTGAAGCTCGTAATCCTAAAGGTAAAGCAACAATTGCTGAAATCGATGGAAAAGTTTCTAAGATTAAAGAGGACCATGGTAAATATAAAATTAGTATCACGAATAAGCTTGAGACAAAAGAACATACAACCAATTATGGTGCAAAACTTTGTGTTGAACAAGGTAGCCAAGTTCATTGTGGAGATAAGCTTACTGAAGGTGCTATTTCACCAAAAGAATTGCTTGATGTAACAGACCCAATTACAACTCAAGAATATATCTTAAAAGAAGTACAAAATACATATCGTTCTCAAGGTGTTGATATTTCAGATAAACATATTGAAATTATTGCACGTAGAATGATTTCTAAAATTCGTATCGTTGAAAGTGGAGATACATTATTCTTACCAGGTAGCCTTGTAAACTTCCGTGAGTTTACAGACGGTAATAAGGATGCTATCATTAAAGGTAAGAAGCCAGCCTTAGGACGTCCAGTCTTATTAGGTATCACAAAAGCATCTCTTGAAACAGATTCATTCCTATCTGCTGCTTCATTCCAAGAAACAACTCGTATCTTAACAGATGCAGCTATCCGTGGAAAAGTAGACCACTTAGAAGGATTAAAAGAAAATGTTCTTCTTGGTAAACTTATTCCTGCTGGAACAGGTAGTAAAATTTATCGTGATGTAGAATATGAACTAGAAAATGCTTTTGTTGATGAAGAACCACTTGAAAAATTAGAAGATGAATTTATGGAGTAGGGTATTCCTACTTCTTTTTTAGTTTTAAAAATATAGTAGAAAAAGTTAAAAGTATGTTATGATGAATAAGGGGAATAGTAGTATGGAAAAAACTTACACAAAAAATTATAGTAATGATGAGGAAGAGTTATCTTTTACCTTTAGGGGAAATCTTGCCAAAAAATCTATTTCAAGTGAAAAAATAGAAACACTTTTAGACCGTTGTTTCAAGGAAAGAGAAAGATTTGGTGAAGTTTCTAAAGTTGTTTCTTGGATAAGAACAGTATTGAAAGATGTAGATGAGAGTTTTTTAAATTTAGTCCTTTCAAAAGATATGAAAGAAACAAGAGTTACTTATGTGAACCAACAGTTATTAGCTTACCATTATTTGGAAACTTTTAAAGAGCACCATAAGAGTTCTAAAGTGAATTATGAAGCTCAGTTTAGTGCGAATAAGCAAGTACAGTTTTCTTTATCAGATAATCAAGGGGAAATCGTTGAATATCCATTTTATAAAAACTCAATTCATTTAATTCAAGATACGATGAAAGAACTAAGAGAGTTAAAAAGAGCTTATCCAGTAACCTTAAATGAAGAAGGAAAAGCTTTATGTGAAATTTATCAGTTGTTCTATAATGAACTTCCTGATTTTAGTTTAGAAAAAACAAGAGAGAAAATGCAAGCAATGATGTCTGTTTTAGTGGAGTCAAACATTTCATTAGGAGATGATTATTGTTTCTCAACTCTAAATGAAAAAGGGCTTCCTATTTCCCAAAACTTAGAGTATTTACTGTTGAATTATATTCCTTTAGGAAAAGTTGAAAGACAAGAAGAACCTTTTATCATTTCACCTCAAGCAAAAGAAAGAGTATTAAAGGCAAGTGAGGCTTTAAAAGAAACTTCAGATAATCCTGATATAATGGTTCCAAAAATGAGCCGTATTATTTATGAAAGTCATTATGATTTGTTAGGAAAGAATATGTCTTTCTTTTTAGCGCATAAATCTTCTTGTTCTGTTGAAGAAGTTGAAAAGAGTATTCAATATGTGAAAAGAATTACAGAAGCTGAAAGAAAATAAGGAAGAAAAAGTATGGGAATTAAAAGAGTTCAACTAAATTATCAACCAATTGCGAAAAGAAAAAGCGATGAAATAGCTTTTGTTGTTTCTAAAAGTCATTTAAATGCAGTAAATCAAAGTATTCATAATAAGATAGTAAGAAATCGATGGGAAAGTATCAATTCTTTAAAGGATGCTAAAGATTATCATGTTGGTTCTATCAGTAGTGAAGCAAAGACTGGTTCTTTAGTAAAAAGTAAATAGTATATGGATACTAGAAAATAAAAAAGTAGCACTATTAAGGCGTTAAGGTGTTACTTTTTTATGCCGAAATTTCATAAATCGGGGGGGGTACTTTTAATAAGATATAATGACACTAGGATGGTGTCAGAATGAAGAAATATAAAGAAGTAAAGACAAATGAGGATAGTAATAAAAGAGTAAAAAGAAGTATAGTTCTAATGAGTATACTAATACTAATAGGAATAACCATATTTATAGGAACAAGTTATGCTTTGTTTAGTATCATGGTAGAAGGAAAGAAAAAAGTATCTCTTGAAACAGAAGAATTTAAAGTGGATATGGAAGATGGAGAATATATCAAAGTAGATGCTTTAGGAACAATGAGTGATGAAGAAGGGAAGATGAGTAAACCATATACATTCACAGTCAAGAAAAATGCTGGGACAATAGGAGCATATTATAGTTTATATTTGACAGATGAAAGTGGAGAGTTAAATACATACTATTTAAAGTATGAATTAAAAGGAACAGATGGAAGTGTAAAAGAAGGAAGAATAGGAACATTAAGTCGATTTAATATCAACCAATATCTAGAAGCAGGAAGTAGTGTAACTTATGAGTTAAGACTATGGTTAGATATAAATACCCCAAATAGTGAACAAGGAAAAAGTTATCAAAGTAAGATAGCTTTAGAAGGAAGCCAAGAAAAAATAATAACAGGAGTAGAAAGATTACTTAAAGATTATACAAATAGTGAGGATGCAGAGTTTAATGAAGATACAAAAAATAAAATGTTTATCTATCATCATGAAGAGACAGAACAGCAAAAAGGATGGAGTAAAGAAGAGTTAACAGACTATCGCTATATAGGAGCAAATCCAAATAACTATGTAAACTTTAATGGAGAAGAAGCAGGGTGGAGGATTATTGGAGTATTTACAGTAGAGAATGAACAAGGAGAGAAAGAGCAAAGAATAAAACTTATAAAAAATACGTTTATAAATTGGATAGTATGGGATAATAATACAAATGACTGGTCACAGGCAAGTCTTATGAAAAATTTGAACTTTTCAACAGGCACAGCGTCATTAAACTTAATAACTCAAGCGAAAAAAATGACGAGTGATGCCAAATGGTATTTAGGTGGAACAACGAATATGTATACTTTTACAGGTAATACAAGTTATTTTTATAATATAGAAAGGGGAACAGAAACGTGTAAAACAATAGGTGCTTGTGATACAGAAAGACCTATGAATTGGATAGGAAAAGTAGGACTAATGTATCCAAGTGATTATGGATATGCAACAAGTGGTGGAGAAAATGTGACAAAAGAACAATGCCTATCTACAGAGTTATATAGTTGGGATGCTTCAGACGAATGTTACAAAAATAATTGGATATTTGACGGAAATTCTCAATGGACTCTGTCACCTAATTCTGATAATTTACGTACTGTATTTCGAGTGTGTGATGATGGTCGTATACGTGGCTATCATAGTATAATTGATGCTATCGAAGCTCGCCCAGTTGTTTACTTAATATCTACTATTCAAATCATCCAAGGTACAGGTTCTCAAGAAAATCCCTTTATCCTTTCGATATAATAATTTTTATGTGTCAATTTGTTATAGAGTTGGCACTTTTTTCTTTTCAAGAGAATAATGTTTTGTTAAAATGAATACAGAAAGGATAGGGGTTAATGTGAGAATTGGCGTTGATATAGATGGCGTTTTAAATGATATTGCTACATGGCATTTTAATTATGGAATGAAGTTTTGCCTAGATGAAGGAATAGACCGTGGTTTTAATCCTAATGAATACTATATGGAACAAGAATTCTTTTTTAACCGTGAAGAAAACGTTAAGTTCTGGCAAAGATATATTTTTGATTTATTAGTTGCCATAGAGCCTCGCCCTTTTGCAAGTGAAGTGATACATAAGCTTAGAAAAGAAGGGCATACAATAGTAATTTTGACTGCAAGGGATAACCAATATTTGACAAATCAATATGAAGGAACAATTGATTTTTATATTCAAGAATGGTTGTCTAAAAACAACATAGAATATGATGAGATTATTACAGGTTCTAGTAATAAATGTGAAAAATGTATTTCCAATAAATTAGATATCATGATAGAAGATAAGAAGACAAATGTAGAAAAGTTGAGTGAACATTTGCAAGTCTTATGCTTTGATGCACCATATAACAGAGGTGTTGAGGGAAATAACATTACAAGAGTATACAGTTGGTATGAGATTTATCAATATATAAAGAAACAAAAAAATAGTTCTATAAGTAATATAGAAGTGCTATAATAAGGAACGGGTGATAAAAATGATGAAATTAGATAATCGTGGATGGAGTTTAGGCCTAATGATAGGACTTGTATGTGCTCTTTTAGCGTTTATTTTAGTTATAGCAATTGTATATTCTAATTTTAATAGTACAATTCAAAAAAATAAAGCAGAAAGCGAAGAAAGATTAGAACAATAATTTCCAAAAATTACCAAAAGAAAAGTAGGAATGTTCGATTGTTTTTAAATCATTAAATTAACTATAATAGTTCTGGGAACATTTAAGTGAGTGTCTACCTCCAGTCCAAAAAGGAAGGAGGTCATAGGAGATGAACAAAAGAGAATATCATATAAAACTATTACAACACATCTTTCTAATTTTATTACTTTTAATTGTTCTAATTATTATAATAAAAAAATGACACTTAATTCATAAACTATTTGAATTAAATGTCTAACCATACTATAGGGTGGGCATTCAACATGAAAAAACTGAATGCTCCCATTTTTATTTTATGCAAGTTTTCTTGCTAGATACATCATAGCATAAAAGTAAGCTTGTTTCAATTGAAACCGCCAAAATAAAATTTCCAAAATTTTCCATTTTTTGTTGCTGAGGTCTTTCCATCTTCTTTCAAAAATTTCTTGTATCTTTTGATTGACATTTGCATAAGATAATGTTATATTATGTTTGCTGATTGAATGAGTTTTGCGTAAATCTCGCAAAATTTTATTTAGAAGTTAAAATGATACACCTGGATATGTGTAAAGAAAGGAGCTATATATTATATGCCTACAATTACTCAATTAGTCCGTAAAGGAAGAAAAGATAAGGTACGTAAGAGTAAAGCACCAGTACTTGGAGTTGGAGTAAATACAATTCGTCGTAAACAAACCAACAATCCAGCACCACAAAAACGTGGAGTATGTACTCGTGTTGGAACAAAAACACCAAAGAAACCAAACTCAGCCTTACGTAAATATGCTCGTGTTCGTTTAAGTAATGGAAAAGAAGTAGATACTTATATTCCTGGAATTGGACACAATTTACAAGAGCACAGTGTTGTACTTGTTCGTGGAGGACGTGTTAAGGACTTAATCGGAGTTCGTTATCATATCATTCGTGGAACACTTGATACTGCAGGAGTAAAAGACCGTAAGCAAGGACGTAGTAAATACGGAGCAAAAAAAGGAAAGTAAGAGAATAATCTTGGAAGGAGGAAATAAAAATGCGTAAAAGACGTGCAGTAAAAAGAGATGTATTGCCAGACCCAATATACAAATCTAAAGTAGTTACTAAACTTATCAATACAATCATGTTAGATGGTAAAAAAGGAACTGCGCAAACAATTCTTTATGAAGCATTTGATATTGTAAAAGAAAAAACAGGAAAAGACCCACTTGAAGTATTTAATCAAGCTTTGGAAAATATTAAACCACAACTTGAAGTTAAATCACGTCGTGTAGGTGGTTCTAACTATCAAGTACCAATTGAAGTAAGCCCTGCAAGAAGCCAAGCATTAGGACTTCGTTGGTTAGTAAAATATGCTCGTGAGCGTAATGGAAAAGGAATGGCTATCAATTTAGCTAATGAAATTATGGATGCAGCAGAAGGAACTGGTGCAGCTGTTAAAAAACGTGAAGATACACATAGAATGGCAGAAGCTAATAAGGCTTTCGCACATTATCGTTGGTAGGAGGAAAATAGTATGGCAAGAGATACGTCTTTAGAAAAGACAAGAAACTTAGGAATTATGGCACACATCGATGCCGGAAAAACAACTTGTACAGAACGTATTCTATATCACACTGGTAAAATCCATAAAATTGGAGAAACTCATGATGGAGCTTCACAAATGGACTGGATGGAACAAGAACAAGAACGTGGTATTACCATTACTTCTGCCGCAACAACTGCTTACTGGAAAGGATATCGTTATAACATTATCGATACACCAGGACACGTAGACTTTACGATTGAAGTATCTCGTTCTCTTCGCGTACTTGATGGAGCAGTTGCTCTTCTTGATGCTCAAGCAGGTGTTGAACCTCAAACAGAAACTGTATGGCGTCAAGCATCAGAATTTAAAGTTCCTCGTATCATCTTTGCAAATAAGATGGATAAAATGGGAGCAAACTTTGAATACAGTTTAAAAACAATTAAAGACCGTCTTGGGGTCAATGCAAAACCTATTGAATGGCCAATTGGAGCTGAAAATGAGTTCCATGGTGTTATTGACCTTGTTACAATGAAAGCTTATACTTTCGATGGACAACAAGACGAAAATGCAACAGAAATTGAAATTCCAGCTGAACTTCAAGCAATTGCAGAAGAAAAACACAATGACTTAATTGAAGCTGTTGCTGAATTTGATGATGAAATGATGGAAAAATACTTAGAAGGAGAAGCTATTTCAACTGAAATGTTAAAGAAGGCTATCCGTAATGGAACACTTCAAGCTGAATTCTTCCCAGTTATGTGTGGAACTGCTCTTGGAAATATGGGAATTAAACCACTTCTTGATGCAGTAATTGATTATTTACCAAGTCCACTTGATATTCCATCTATTCAAGGAACAACTTTGAAAGGAGACGAAGATGTTCGTCATCCAAGTGATACTGAACCATTTAGTGCTCTTGCTTTCAAAGTTATGACAGACCCATTTGTTGGACGTTTAACATTCTTCCGTGTTTATTCAGGTCATTTAAGCGCAGGAAGTTATGTACTCAATTCAACAAAAGACTCTAAAGAGAGAATTGGACGTATCCTTTTAATGCATGCGAATAACCGTACAGAAATCTCAGATGTCTATACAGGAGATATCGCTGCAGCAGTAGGACTTAAAAATACAACAACTGGAGATACGTTATGTGATGAAAAGAAACCAATTATTCTAGAAAGTTTAGTTGTACCTGAACCAGTTATCCAACTTGCTGTTGAACCAAAATCAAAAGCAGACCAAGATAAAATGGCTTTAGCTCTACAAAAACTTGCTGAAGAAGACCCAACATTCCGTGTTCATACGGACCATGAAACAGGACAAACTGTTATCGCAGGTATGGGTGAGCTTCACTTAGATGTCTTAGTAGACCGTATGAAGCGTGAATTTAACGTTGAAGCAAACGTAGGTAAACCTCAAGTTGCTTATCGTGAGACCATTAAAGCATCAGGTGAATGTGAAGGTAAATACATTAAACAATCTGGTGGACGTGGACAATATGGTCACGTATGGGTTAAGTTTGAGCCAAATCCTGATAAGGGATATGAGTTTGTTGATGCTATCGTTGGTGGTGTTGTTCCTCGTGAATATATCCCAGTCGTTGATAAAGGACTACAAGAAGCAATGCAAGCAGGTATTTTAGCAGGATATCCTATGATTGATGTTAAAGCAACTTTATATGATGGTTCATATCATGATGTTGACTCTAACGAAATGGCTTTCAAAGTAGCTGCAAGTCTTGCCCTTAAAGAAGCAAAGAAAAACTGTAATCCAGTATTACTTGAGCCAATTATGAAAGTAGATGTAACAACTCCAGATGAATACTTCGGTAATGTTATGGGAGACCTTACAAGCCGTCGTGGACGTCCACTTGGACAAGAAAGCCAAGGAATGGTTGTGAAATTAAGTGCAATGGTACCATTATCTGAAATGTTCGGATATGCAACAACTTTGCGTAGCAATACTCAAGGTCGTGGTACGTTCGTAATGTTCTTTGACCACTATGAAGAAGTACCAAAGAACATTGCTGAAGAAATTATTAAGAAAAGTGGAAACTAAAAACTTTTCTTAAATCTTAAAAATCGTTATCAAAACAGTTGAAAAAACTTCAATTGTTAGATAAAATATAAATTATAAATGAAAAGAGGAGGAATTTAAAAATGGCAAAAGAAAAATTTGACCGTTCAAAACCACATGTTAACATTGGTACAATCGGACACGTAGACCATGGTAAAACTACATTAACTGCAGCTATTACTAAATGTCTACATGATAAGAACCCTGCTTGGGCTGACTTTACTGATTATGCAAATATCGATAAAGCTCCAGAAGAAAGAGAACGTGGTATTACTATCAATACAGCACACGTTGAATACCAAACAGAGAAACGTCATTATGCCCATGTTGACTGTCCAGGACATGCTGACTATGTAAAGAACATGATTACAGGTGCAGCACAAATGGATGGAGCAATTCTTGTAATTGCAGCTACAGATGGTGCTATGGCACAAACTCGTGAGCACATCTTATTATCACGTCAAGTTGGAGTACCTCGTATGGTCGTATTCATGAACAAATGTGATATGGTAGATGACCCTGAGTTACTAGACTTAGTAGAAATGGAAATCCGTGACTTATTAAGTTCTTATGACTACGATGGAGATAACACTCCAATCATTCGTGGTTCAGCACTTAAGGCTCTTGAAGGAGACCCTAAGTATGTTGATGCTATCTATGAGTTAATGGATGCAGTAGACGAATGGATTCCAACACCTGAACGTGACAACACTAAACCATTCTTAATGAGTATTGAAGACGTCTTCACTATCACAGGACGTGGTACAGTTGTTACAGGACGTGTTGAACGTGGTACATTAAAATTAAATGACGAAGTTGAAATCGTAGGTATCCGTGATACTCAAAAGACAGTTGTTACTGGAATTGAAATGTTCCGTAAACAATTAGACTTCGCAGAAGCAGGAGATAATGCTGGAGTATTACTTCGTGGTATCTCTCGTGAACAAGTTGAACGTGGACAAGTTCTTGCTAAACCAGGAAGTGTTCATCCACACAGCAAGTTCAAAGCAGAAGTTTATGTTCTATCTAAAGAAGAAGGTGGACGTCATACTCCATTCTTCACAAACTATCGTCCTCAGTTCTATTTCAGAACTACAGACGTAACTGGTGTAATCAACTTACCTGAAGGTGTAGAAATGGTTATGCCTGGAGACAATGTTTCAATTGATGTTGAGTTAATTCACCCAATCGCAATTGAAAAAGGTACTAAGTTCTCTATCCGTGAGGGTGGACGTACAGTTGGTGCTGGAGTTGTTTCTGAAATCGTTGAATAATAAACAGGAGGGGCTTATTAAGTCCCTTTTTCTTTTAAAGGAGAAGCTATGAATAACAAAAAGCTCATATTACTATCTTCGGTGGGAATTATCTTAATTGTGGCAATTAGTTTATATTTTGGTTTTGGAAAAAATAAAAAAGAAGAGACAAAGCCCGTAAAATATGATACTGATGAAGAAAAAATCGAATTAAATGGAAAAGAAGTTACTTTTAAAAAGTATCGTGTTAATCAAGAGTTTTTATTAAAAATTCCAGAGCTTTTTGTAGAAATGAGTGATGAAGAGGTCAATAAACGATATACTAATGACTTTAAACCAGGACTTATTTTTACAAATGATACTATGGATATAGAGTTATTTGTTCACTTAACAAGTGATGCAGTAAATGATGATACATTAAGAACTTTTGTAGATAATTATAAGGCAACAGTAAATGGTGCTTCTATCACAAAAGACGATATTGTTAAAGTTGGTGAAAAAAGTGTCGCAAAATTAAATTATACCATTCAAAATGATACGACTTTGATGAGCCACCATATCTTATTCTTTTCTTTAAATGATAAAGCAGTTATGATTGATTTCAAATATCCAAATGAAAAAAGTGAAGAATGGGATGCCATTAGTACTTATACATTAGGAACTTTAGAATTTTAAAAAAGAAAAGCTACTTTCATAATGAAATGAAGTAGCTTTTTAAAGTCTTATCTGAAACCACCACCACGTGATGAAAATCCACCACTAGATCGTGTCCCTGTTGTAAAGCTTTTTCCACCTGCTCCAGATGAAACAGACGAAGAAAAAGAATGATCATTATTGCTTGATAAATTTGTATGATTTTGTCTATAAATATCATGAGCAGTTTTATAAAGAGCAAGTTCAAATGTTTTAGAAAAATCCATTACAGTATTCAAGTTCATTTGTTTTAAATATAGAAAACTTGGTTCGATAGTTTTTAAGTTTTTACACACAGTATCAGAAATACCTAAAAGATGAGCAATCATCAAATAATCTTCCCAAACAATAGCATCTTTCCATGTTTTTTCTTTTATAGTTCCAAATTCTAACATAAATTTTTTAAGACCCAATAATTGTTGTCCAACTTCTTCAGCTTGCTCTGTTTAGGTAATTAAAGTTCTTGTAACAGTTTTCCCATCAAATGTTTCTTTAAAAGTTTCTCTTTTTAATAATCCATCATGTTCTAACAGTTCACTACCTTCAAAATTCAAATTATAAAACCAAGAAATAATTTGTTGATAGCGGTCTTTACAAATATCTTTAAAGTAGGATAAATCAATAACTTTGTTGACTTCAGCACATAAAAATAAATTTTGTAAGTCTTCTTCTAAAGGTTGATTAAATTTTCCAAGACGAAGAAATTTAATTTTAAAGTTCTTTTTATTATTTTCATCTATCTCAATAGATATTCGCTTTTCTTTCATCCACTTTAATAAAAAAGCTCCAATGATATTACTTTCATTCTCAATTAAATCATATTTATTAGCAATATAGAAAATTTTAATTAAGTCCTTTTGAAGTGGTATTTCTCTATAATAAGGAATAGAAGTATTTTCACTTAAAGAAACTTTTCTTAGTTTTTGGTCTTGCTTATATTGTGACTTTCTTGGAAATGAATGAAGAATTAAAGTTAAAACTGGAATAATTAAAATGATGATAAAAAATAACAAAAAATATTGAATTCCAGTAGTTGTGTAGCCTGTTTTTGTTTGAGTAACTGTATTATATACATCTTGAAACTTTTTATTGACGATATGGGGATTTGTAAACGTGGCATTTTTCATTTGAATAAGTACGCCCATATAACTATTTGGTGTTAGATTTGTACTAGATACTAAAACTCCATTTTTATTAAAACTAATATTTCCATCAAAACCTATCGCCCATATTTTAGAAGTTTCTTCTTTAAAATTAAAAATATCACTATGAATAAAAACTTGCATATTTTTTAGGGAGGTAGTCATATTTTCAGGTAGAAAAGTAAAATCAATTCCCATACTATCTTGGTAAGCTTGTACTAAATTATGAATTTTATATTGCAAATGATAGGTCGTTATTGAATAGTCACTCATACCCCAGCACAGCTCTATCTCGTTATTTTCTTGAATAAACCCATTTTTATATTGTTTTTCATTCAAAGAAAGATTTGAATGCCAATTTTCTATAAAAGTATAAGTATGATTTAAATCGTCAGTTACTACAAAATCTGTAATAGGATAAAGATTAGTATCGCCATAGGATCTATACAATTCTGTTCCACTATCTAGAGAAACATTCCATGTTTCGTGAACAAGAGCAGATCCATCTTTTAAAAGGTTTACATCCATTTGAATATGATTTATTTTATTTTCAGCTTGGATAGTAATTGGAAAGAAAAACAGACTAAAACATACGATTAAAAACCAATATTTTTTCATAGAAACCTCACATTCTTTCATTTTGTTTAAAACTCAAGGTACAATAGGCTATTGCAATAAACATTTAAAAGATTTACTTTTCTCTATTATAAGTATAATATAAACTTTGAATTATCAAAAGGTTTAAAAGAAAAAAGACATAGATTTTACGAAAACCATAGTCTTGATTATTAAGCTTTAGTTTCTTTCTCTTTGTCTTTCTTTTTATCCTTGTTTTTATCTTTATCTTTTGCTTTGTTCTTGTCTTTACTAGAGCCTTTTTCTTTATTAAAATTTTTATATAAATTATAAGTAAGATTATTGATGGTATAGTCAAATTCTCCAATAAATTCAGTAACCACAGCATTATAACCCAATTTCATTTCATTTAGTCCCTGATATTTCCCAGCATTTTCAAATTCGCCTGAAATACCATTAAAACTAATATACTTACATTTCTTTTCTTTAGCATCTTCAATCATTCGCCACTTAATCAAATAGTTTGGATTTAACTCTTTATATTTAGGATGGAAACCTTCAATAATCATGTAACTTGCTTGGTCATACATTAAAGTTAATGCAGAGCCTACAATCATTCCGTTAGGATGTTCCTTCAAAAGAGAAGTTGCCCAGACAAGATTATTCTTATACGTATTTAAAAGTTTATCAGACTCCATTTTTTCATTTAAAAAAGTTTGTTTTTTCTTTCCTGTAATAGAACTATCTTGAATTTTTTTATTCAAACTTTCATTATGTTCAATCTCTTTTTCATACAGTTTCTTACTACTAACAACAAAGTTCTCAGTATTGATTTTCGCAAAATAAAGGGACATATCATTTCCAAAGTTTTTCCACAAATCTTCATAATAAGAAAGTTTCTTTGGATGCTTTCTTTTAACAAACTCATAAAAAGCAGGTAAATCTTTTAATTCCCCTTTTTCAATTTCAATACCACTACGCATTGCTTTTTTAATTTTGTAACGAGTACGCTTATCAAATGAATTAAAAATAATTTTAATATCTCTATTTAAAGTCACAATGGCTTCAAAACGAGGCTTTTCATTCTCAAAATAAAGATTATTACCATGATATTGAAAACCACTTGCTTTTAAATTTTCTAAAATAATTCCTGCTTCTTGATTACTATTTAAAATATTTCCATGCTTTGAACGGATATTAACAGGAATAAAAGGGTCAATTTTTAAAGACATAAATCCTTGTTTTGATAAGAGCTTCTTTAACTTTGTCATCAATTCTTGAAGAAGTGTTACATTCCCATAATTGAAAAGCATTCCTCTTGGAGCATAAGCCATTTTATTTCCCATAAAGACTTCTTTAAAAATAATCAAGGAAGCTCCAATGAGTTTTTCATTATCGTCAATAAAACCTAGATAGTGAATATCGTAACCATTTGTTTTCATTGTATTTCCGTAAGCTACAGTTTGATAAAAATTACGATAACGATGGTTAGATGCATATTCTTGAAATTTTTCAGGTTCAAGTGTGATAATCTGCATAAGAACGCCTCCCTTATCTCCTTGATTATATCATAAAACTCTATTGAAAAAAAGATTTAAAACAAGAGAAAAAAGAGTATAATAGAAGTAGGAGTGATAAGATGTTTAAAGATAAAAAAATCTTAATTTTAGGAATGGCTCGTAGTGGCTATGAAGCCGCGAAAACACTTATAAAAGAAGGAGCTCATGTTATTTTAAACGATAAAAGAACGGAAAATGAACAAAAAGAAGCTCAAGTTGAGGAACTAAGACAATTAGGAGTAGAATTAGTTTTTGGAAGTCATCCTACTGATTTATTAGATGAAAGTTTTTCTTATCTTGTAAAAAATCCAGGGATACCGAATAATCATCCTTATGTTCAAAAAGCAGAAGAGTTACATATTCCTGTTTGGAATGAAGTAGAAGTCGCCTATCATCTTCTTCCTAAAAATGTTGTTCTAATTGGAATTACAGGAACAAATGGAAAAACTACAACAACCACAATTACTTATGAAATTTTAAAGGAAGCTTTTAAGGAAAAGGTGCATTTAGGAGGAAATATAGGATATCCTCTTTGTAGTTTATTAAAAGAAGTCAAAGAAGGCGATATTATTGTCATGGAAGTCTCTTGTCAACAAGGAGCAAACTTTCATGCTTTCCATCCTCATATTGGACTGGTTACTAACTTTTCAGAAGCTCATATTGACTTTTTTGGAAATTATGAAGCATATAAGGATGCGAAAGCCAAAATGTTTTACAGTCAATCCGAAAATGATATTGCTATTTTAAATATAGAAAATGAAGATGTAGTACATAAATTAGAAGGTATAAAGTCAAAGGTCAAGTATTTTTCAAGTCAAAACGAAATCAATGGTTGTTATATCAAAGATGATGTAATCTATTATTATGACGAAGCAGTTCTTCCTATTTCTAAAATCTTATTAAAAGGAACTCATAATTTAGAAAATATTATGGGAGCAATTATGATTGCAAAAGAATTTCAAGTTTCAAATGAAGTTATTACAAAGGTTCTAGAAAACTTTAAAGGTGTTGAACACCGATTAGAGTATTCAGGAACAATCAATGGCGTAAAATACTATAATGATACAGAAGCTACAAATATCAAGTGTAGTCAAATCGCTTTATCTTCATTTAGTGAGCCCACTATTTTGATATTAGGTGGAATGGAACGAGGACAAAATTTTAATGATTTAGCGCCGTTTCTTCAAAATGTCAAAGCAATTGTTGGAATAGGAACTTGTAGAGATAGAGTTTTAGAGTTTGGCAAGACCCAACAAATAGAAACCTATATTTATGAAACTTTAAAAGAAGCTTTTCCAAAATGTGTAGAGTTAGGAAAAGAAGGTGACGTTGTTTTACTTTCTCCTGCTTCTGCATCATGGGACCAGTATGAAAAATGTGAAGACCGAGGGTGTGAATTTAAAAATTATATTAAAGATTACTTAAAAATACAGGAAAATCAATAAAAATAGGAGGAAAAAATGAAAATCAAAAAAATATTAGGGAGAGAAATATTAGATTCAAGAGGAAATCCTACAGTAGAAGTAGACGTGATTTTAGAAAATGGAGTGATGGGACGAGCATCTGTTCCAAGTGGTGCCTCCACCGGTGAACGAGAGGCACTAGAACTTCGTGATAATGATACAAGATATAATGGAAAGGGTGTATTAAAAGCTGTCTCAAATGTGAATGGTCCACTACAAGCAGCTCTTGTTGGAATGGAAGTAGAAGACCAAAGAGCTATTGATGAAAAAATGATAGCTTTAGATGGTACAAAAACCAAAAGTACTTATGGAGCGAATGCAATTTTAGGAATTTCTCTTGCATGCTTAAAAGCTGCGGCAAAAAATAAAGGTGTGGCACTTTATCAATATCTTGGAAGCGATTATACCATGCCTGTTCCAATGATGAATATTTTAAATGGTGGAGCTCATGCAGATAACTCTCTTGATTTCCAAGAGTTTATGATTATTCCACAACGTGATACTATCCATGAGAGAGTAAGAGTAGGTTCAGAAGTATTTCATGCTTTAAAAAATGTCTTAAAAGAAAAAGGTTTATCCACAGGAGTTGGGGATGAAGGAGGTTTTGCGCCAAACTTAAAAAGTAATCAAGAAGGCTTTGATTTAATTCTTGAAGCTATTAAATCAGCAGGGTATATCGCAGGAAAAGATGTCTTACTTGCCATTGACGTTGCTGCCAGTGAGTTTTATAAAGATGGAAAGTATGTTCTTACAGGAGAAGGGAAAAGCCTTACAACAGAGGAGTTAATTGCGTATTATGAAGATTTGGTTTCTAAGTATCCAATTGTTTCTATTGAAGACCCCGTAGATGAAAACGATTGGGATGGTTTCCAAAAAATCACAGAACGTCTTGGAAGTCAAATTCAACTTGTTGGAGATGATTTATTTGTTACCAATCGTGAATGCCTTCAAAAAGGAATTGACTTACATGCCGGTAATGCAATTCTTATTAAAGTCAATCAAATAGGAACTGTTACAGAAACATTAGACACCATTTCTCTTGCAAGACAAAACCATTATAAAACAATTATCTCACATCGTTCTGGCGAAACTGAAGATACAACAATTGCCGATTTAGCTGTAGGTTTATCACTTGGTCAAATCAAAACAGGGTCTTTATCAAGAACAGACCGTGTTTGTAAGTACAACCAGTTAATGCGTATTGAAGAAGAACTTTCTTTAAAGTAGTTCTTCTTTTTGCATACTTTGATAAAGTCTGTTATAATTGTGATAATGAGGTGGGTTATGAGAACTGAAATTTTAGAAACAATAAAAATTGTTTGTGTGACTTTTGTTTTTACGGCACTAATTATGCCACTGATGAAGAAAATTGCTTATCATATTGGAGCAATTGACCAACCAAGAAGTGATGAAAATCATCGCCATATTCATAAAAAAGCTGTACCTAAATTAGGCGGAGTAGGCATATTCCTAGGTTTTCTTTTTGGATATATTTTATTCGGGGAAAACAGTATCCAAATGAATTCTATTTTAATTGCTAGTTTTATTATTATTTTAACGGGGATTATTGATGATATTAAACCCATTCGAGCATCGCATAAATTTTTGGGGCAAACAATTGCCGCAGCCATCATTGCTTTTTATGGACATATTTTACTCAATAATGTGACAGCCTTTGGCTTCAACTTTGATTTTGGAATATGGTCCTATCCATTAACGATTTTGTTTATTGTTGCTTGTACTAACGTTATCAATTTAATTGATGGATTAGATGGATTATCAGGTGGTATTAGTGCAATTTTCTATTTGACAATTGGAATTATTGGTTTCTTTCAAGGAAGAAGTGGTACTTTGGTGTTACTCCTTACCTTTATTATGTTAGGAGCTACTTTAGGATTTTTACTGCATAACTTTTATCCAGCTAAGATTTTCGCAGGAGATTGTTCAATGTTCATGGGCTTTACCATTTCCATTATTTCTCTTTTGGAGTTTAAAGGAACAGCACTTACTTCTTTATTTGTTCCTTTGATGATTATTGCAATTCCAATGCTTGATACATTCTGTGCGATTATTAGAAGACTTTTGCGTCATCAAACACCATTCTCTCCTGATAGAGAACATATTCATCACCAACTTCTTGGAATGCATTTTTCTCAAAGAACAACAGTCCTTATTATTTATGCAATCAATATTCTCTTCGCAATTGCTTCTATCTTTTATTCTTTAAAAGATAAATATGTAGGACAAATTATTTATGTAATTATCTTTATTCTTGTTGTGTGGTTTGTTTTACACACTTCAATTATTTCTGAAAAAATTCCTGAAAAAACAGATGCTTTAAAAAAGAAGGTAGAAAAGACCATAAAACGTCCTAAAAGCTAAAAAAGGTTACAAAACAAACAAAAAAGGACAAAAAATGCCCATTTTTGACAAAACACCTCTTTTTTATCTCTTTTATGTTACAATTAAAATGATATAGTAAGAGGTGGTAGTGTGCTAAATTTTGTCGTGTGTGAAGACGATTTAACCTTTTTAGAAAATATGAAGGCAATCATCAACAATTTTATGATGAGCTATGATATTGAATATGAAATACATACTTTTACCAGTTATGATAGAAAGTTTGTACAGATGGTAAAGTCTGATATTGGCTTTAAAGTTTATTTTTTAGATATCAAAACGAGAAACGGTAGTGGCATTGATGCTGCAAGGTTTATAAGAGAAGAACAGGATGACTGGGTATCTTTGATTATTATTGTCACAGCCTTTAGTGAATATCGGTACGAAGCTTTGGGTAACCGTCTTTTTCTTCTGGATTTTATTAGTAAACTGAATAATTGCAAACAAAAAGTCATAGAAGCTTTAAAAGTTGTAATGAAAAATTATGACAATCGTGAAAAAACACTCAACTATGAATATAACTATGTTGTTCATAAAATAGAGTTTAGACATATCATTTGTATTGAAAAAGAACAGGACAGTAAAAGATGTATTATTAGAACCACTTATAATGATTTTATAATTCCTAAAACTCTTTCTGAGATTGATAAGTTACTAGATAATCGTTTTTTGAAAGTACACAGAAGTTTAATTGTGAATTTAGACCAAATAGAACAATATGAAATAAAAACAGGAGAAATAACTTTTAAAAACGGTACAAAAACACATTTAGTTGCAAGGGATAAAAAGAAGGAGTTGATTAACAGTGTCATTGTTGTTAAGTAAATATTCCATTGGTATTATTATGGCCATTGCAGGATTATTTATTAGCAAAAATCTCCTTTGTTATAAACAAAAATTAAATAAAATAGAAGTGGTTTTATCTGTTTTATTAGTTGCATCACCAACCATTATATTTTATGATGTGAAATTTAATGCTATGGTGCCATTTTTTACCTTTGTTTTATCAATTCTTGCTTATAGAAATTTATATAAAGAAAAGACAATTAACGCAATGTTATTAAGCGCATTTGTAATGATTTTAACATCATTAGCTGATTTAGGATGGAGTAGTATTGCCAAATTCTTTGTAGATGTTACCGTAGCAAGAAAAACTTGGTATATTATGTTGATTAGTAATATAGGTATTAGTATCATTTCTATTTTATTTTCTAAAGTCAAATACATTCAAAGACTTTTTCAGGCTCTTGCTAAAAAATTAGCTAAAAAAGTTTATTTTTCTACCATTTTGTTTATTATTTTATTTATATTAGGCATTGTTATGATTCATGAAAATATGATAGAAATCTTTAAAACAAGCGAAGCCTACTCACTAGCTCTTACTATACTCATCATCTTTTCTGTTTTATATTATATTTATATGGTTGAGAAAATTAACTATGATAAGTTAAGTGATGAGTATGATTCTTTGTTTCATTGTATTCAAACATTTGAAAATTGGATTGATAAGGAAGAATTAGCTATCCATGAGATGAAAAATAATTTATCAATTATTAGAGGAATGACCAACAATAAGAAAATTCATGGTAGAATTGATGATATACTTCAAAAAAGTATTGTAATAGAAAAAGAGTGGATAGAACAATTAAAGAATATTCCAGTAGGTGGTATCAAAGGATTACTTTATTATAAGATGGCAATTGCTAAAGATAAAAATATAGATTTTTATGTGGAAGTAAGTCCTAAAGTTAGTAAAATATTAAAGAATTTAAGTGAAGAAACAAATAGGCAACTCAATATTTTATTAGGAATTTATTTAGATAATGCCATTGAATCATCAGAAGATACAAAAAAGCATCTTGTCATGTTAGAAATCTATGTTTGTAATAATAAATTAACTTTTACGTTATCCAATTCTTATAAAGATAAACCAGATTTAACAGCTATCAATAGAAAAGGATTTAGTACAAAAGGAGTAAAAAGAGGAAAGGGTCTATATTTTGCCAATAAAATATTAAATATGAATAAAAATTTTGTAGGAACTCAGAAAATTATGAATGAATTTTATGTTCAAAAATTAACAATTTGGTAAATACAAAGCAAAAAAATTTAATACATTATTGATAATAATATTCAATAAAAAACCCTATTTCTTAAAAATTGAAATAGAGTTTTTTATTTTTTAGTCCATGTCTTCTAATGCTTTTGGTTCATCAAACCACCACCAAGCACATCCTAATGATGCAGAAGCAGTAGCAAGCATTGCAACAGCAGCTAGAACTTTAGAAATTCTTTTTTTCACAAGTGTTCCTCCTTTCTTTTCTTTTATCTATTTAAACATTTCTGTTTAAACCCACTTTTTTATAATTTTGATATGATGATTTGAATAAAACATAGGGAAGAGGTGATATAAAAATGGCTTCAATGATGATAGACATTAAAAAATAATTACTTTCTTTAGTTTTTAACATAAAGATAAAAATTCCATAAAGACCTAAAACTAAAAGTGATGCTATTTTTCTAATAATCCTCTTCTTTTTATTTGTAAGAGGTCTTTTGACTGTGTCAGCCGGTGCAAAAAGTAAGAAAAGAATAAAGACACCTCCATAAAGAATAAGCTTTGTTTGAAAAGATAAAGTAATAATTGTTGATAAATAAGTAAATCCTAAAAAAATACCTCCTGATAGAATTAAACATTGAATACTACTATCTGCATGATATCCAAAAGCAGGATAGCGAATAATATTAAAAAGAACCATCATAATAAAAAACTCTTTACCAATTCCTAATAGGATACTAAGTCCTACTAAAATAATAGTTTTAGTAATCGTTAAATAAATTCCTTCTAATCCATATCGCAGTTTTTCTATATCTTCTTCTTTATATTTATCTTGGTTTTTTAGAATAAAAGCTAAAGACTTATCAAGAAATGCTTGTTTCACCCTTGTTTACCTCCTTAGTTTTAAAAAATTGTAACATGCAACTTAAAGTTAAAAAGTTCTTGATAATAAAACCTCATTTTTTCGTCTTTGAACGTCACATTTGTTAGTAAAATTGCAAATATATTTCAATTAAAGGCATCAAAACAACAAATTAAAGATATTTGCAAAATAAATGGAAAAAGTTGGATATACTATTCCTGCAAGCTGCGACGTCAAATCTTGTAATATAGAATGAAAAGAGGTGCCTCAAGTTGGTCGGCAAGGTTAAGTGGTTCAACAATGAAAAGGGCTACGGTTTTATCGAGTATAAGGAAAACGAAGATATCTTTGTCCATTATTCAACCATTAACTATGATGGTTACAAAACCCTGACAGAAGGTCAGTACGTAGAATTTACATTATTAGAAACCAGTAAGGGATTACAGGCAATTGATGTGAATCCGGTAAAAGAACCAGCTATTCAAAATTTTTGAGTTCCGGTGAAAAAAGAAAGAAAAGAAAAAATGAATTTGTTTTATCCACAGATTCATTTTTTTGATACAAAA
>CANQWT010000005.1 GCA_947627635.1 uncultured Bacilli bacterium | reverse complement strand
GAGATATAGAAATAGAATGGAATATTGAATTTTAATAAATAATGATATTTTTGGACTTTTCCTATTCCTGCACATGGAGGCAGGGACCCTGGAGCTATTGTAGGTTCTATTTATGAAAAAGATATCAATTTAGAAATGTCCAAAGTCTTAGAACAAAAGCTTCTTGAAAAAGGAGCAATTGTCTATATGATACGTGAAGAAGATGAAGATTTATCCAGCAAGTGGGATGCACAAAAAAAGCGTGGCGATTTATACCGACGCATTTTAAAAATTCAACAAAATAAAAGTGATATTTATCTTTCCATTCATATGAATTATCATGAAGATAGTGGATATAGAGGTCAAGAAGTGCTATATAATCCCATAAACAGTAACAATAAAATTCTTGGTGATATTCTAATGCAACAGTTTAAAAAAGATTTTAACACAAAGCGACATTTAAAGAAAACAACCCTTTATTTATACTCTAATACAAGAGTACCTGGAGTTTTAATTGAATGTGGTTTTCTATCGAATTATCATGATAGAGTGAATTTACAAAATCCTAAATATCAAAATGAAGTTGCCACTTCCATTGTTCAAAGTGTTATCACTTATTTTTCAGTGATTTAACGTCTTTAATTTATAAAGCACAATATTTTGAAAGTAATAGGCTAAAATTTGAGAGTAGTTAAATCCCTGTTCTGCCAAATAATTTGCCCCAAATATAGAAAGACCAAGGTCATTTCCAACACCTCTTGATAAAATAGTGAAGCCTTCTTTTTCTTCAATACAAGTAAAGTTGAGGGATGGAATTCCTAAAAGATAGGCAATTTCTTTTCTTGTATAATGTTTCAAGTTTTCTTTTGTTATGGAGTATTTAGTCTTCAAAGTTGAATAGGAAAAGAAGGTTTGTTGAAGATAATTAGGTGCTTTTAAATCCCATAGACTTTCTTTGGATATGAGATATGCATCTTTCCCATTGGTTTTGGTTCTTCCACTACTTACAAAATGAATATAGGGTTGAATAAAAGTACCATTTGATAACAAGTAAAATCCTTGTGTTTCTAAAATAGCTTCTCTGAGTACATTATAAATTTCTTGAAATTGTTTAGAGTATGAAAATTTATATTGTAAAGGTTCTTTATAAATTACAAAAGGATTACGAGCTTCAATAAAGCCTTTTTCTTTCATTTGACTTAAAGCATAAGTTCTAAATAGAATTGTAAGAGCTTTTATTGCTTCCTTGTGTAAGGGAAAAGAAGCATTCGCAAAAAGCGTTCCGATTAAATACTTAAAAAGGCTCATTTCCTCTTGTTGATTACTTTCTCTTACAATGACTTTGAATAAAGTTTCATCGTAGTTGGTTGCTTGTTTTTTCATAGAACTTGAAACGACTTCTTCTTTTGATAAAGATTTAATAATATTTCCATCTACTACTAAACAAAGTTTATCAAATTCCTGTGGTAAGTTTTTCTTGTTCACAAAAGAAATTGCCTCATCTTCTAAAGTCATAAACTTTTCTTCATGAGGTGCAATTGCTTCTTTAGCAAATTCAAATTTGGCAGTTTTATAAAGATAGAGTACTGTTTTTCCATTTTCTTTTCGATAAGCATATCTAAAAAACATATTCATCACCTGTTTTTAGTATGCTTTTTCTTCAAAAGATTATGTATTAAATTTCATCAGCAATGTAACCTTTCTTGGCATAGGCTACTAACTTTTTAGCTTCAATTACTAAATTTTCTTCTGTTTCTTTCTCTATTGTATAAGAAGATTTTACACCGTGAAAGTGGATAAAACTGGGCATGTATTTTTTAGCTGTGAGTAAAACTCTTTGAAGATAGGCTTCATCACTTACAAGTAAAATGGATTTGATATTTGCTAAGTGGAAAGCTCGTTCAATGACTATAAGTGATGCGATAATATTTTCACAAGTATTTAAAGATGTCTCTTCAATTAAAATATCTTTTTCCGAAACCCCTAATTGAAGCGCATCTTTCTTCATCTCAATTGCTTCACAAACTCCTTTAACATTTCCACCAGAAAACAAAATTTTAGAACCAACACCTTGTTTGTATAAAGCTACAGCCTTAAGAACTCTTGCTTTTCTATGTTTTGCACCAGGACAACCAAAGACCAATAGTAAATCACTTAAAACTGGAGTATCATCTATGTTTTTAGTAAGAAGTTCTTTTGCTAGCTCTAAATCAATTTGTTCTTCCTGATAGTCTGTTAGTTTGATAGTATCACCTACTTTATTTTTCTTTTTAAATTACAATTTTTTCCAGTTACATAGGAAATATTTGGAAATAATTTCTTTAAGTCTACTTTCTTTTTCTCTTGAAAATAGTTATTCACTCCAGTAATAATTTTCATGGCTTTTTCTAATGCTTCTTCATATAAATCATCAAAAGAAGCCGTACTTTCTTCACTTTTTTTACTTGGATTTTGCCATGGTTCGTGTTCCAAATTTCGATAGAGATTTACTTTTTTTAGAGGTTGATGATAGGAAATTACATGGAATAAGAATGTTTTTTTAAGAGTTACAAGTTCACCAATATTATAAGCCAATTTCTTAACTCCTGTCCTATCATAACGGAAAAATCTTAAAAAAGTTCGAAAATCTTTTAAAGCTTGATAGTAGTATTTGTGCATATTGTGCACATCATATGTTTCCTGAAATGCATAGTCAATGACTTCATTTAAAATGGGACTAAATTCTGTTAAGTCAAAACAGTAGTCATAAAACTTAAAAGCGTGTGGTGATACTGTCTCGTTTTTTTGTATCATCATTAAGTCTAATAACGTTTCTGCATCATCATGTTTATTTTTATAAATCTCAGTCTCTTTGATTTTCTTATCATAAATCCCAGTTTGAGCAATAATATATGGATGCATCGTAGAATCTAATACATAGTGAGCAATCAGTCCATATAAAAATGCCATGACTTCTTTATTTTTATAATAACCATTATATTTGATATAATTCACTAAATTGATAAAGAACGCTTGTGTATTATTGCGATGGAAATATCTTCCAAATTGTCGTTGTCTCTTTCCTTTATAAGGTAGAAAAATATGATAGAAATACATTGCGTCCATACTTTGTGCAAACATTCGAAGACGTTTTTTCTCATCCAATAAAAGTTTTTTTAAACCAATGGGCAATTGATTATAAATGTCCATGGCGAAATAAGCATGTGTTACAGTTGCGGGCATCTTATCATCCTTTCTTTTCATATTATACAATATTTTCAAGGAAGTGGAACAAAAGAATAAAAAATTAGGAAAAAATCATGAAATATTTTAAAGAATAGATTGACCTTTAAATCGGAAAAAGATATACTTATTTTATAAAATGTGTAAGGAGGTATCAATTTATGGAACGAAAAATAACAACTGTCTTTAAAAAATGGAAAAATGATGTGATTAGAAAACCTTTGTTGTTATATGGCTCTAAACAAATTGGGAAAACTTATGCTGCACTTGCTTTTGGAAAAAATTATTATAGGAGTACAATTTATATTGATACTTTGGAAAATCAAACATTGCTTGAATTGTTTAGGAAAGAACGGTCTATTGATAAACTTGCTCTTATTTTAGCAGATATGGTGGGAGAGGTTTATTATCCTGATGAAACTTTGATTATTTTTGATAATGTAGAAGATATGAATGTGATTAAGGGTATCAAGCTCTTTGGTTATGAAAAAAATGATTATCATGTCCTAGCAATTACTTCAAGAATGGATTTACTTGCTCATTTTAAGGGAGAAGAATTCCAATATAAAATGATGTATGAGATGGATTTTGAAGAGTATTTAGTAGCTATTGGTGAAATCAATGTTGCAAAACAAATACGAGAAGCTTTCATGAAGAACAAAAGTAATTCTTATCATGCGAAAAGTCTAGATTTATTTTATCAGTATTTATTAACTGGTGGTTATCCTGAAGTTGTAGAAGCAGCGATAGAAGAAAAGTCTTATGGTGAAATTTCAGCAATCCAGAAAAAAATCTTTGATATTTTGGAAGGCGAACTGACCATGGAAGAAAACTTAATCAATATTCCAAGAGGCCTTGAAGTATTTAAAAGTATGCCAAAACAACTTTTAAAAGAAAACAAAAAGTTCCAATATGGGCTAATTGGCTTTGGACACCGAGCAAAAGAATATGAAAGTATTATCCAAAATTTGGTAAAAAAACAGTTGGTTTATCGTAGTTATAAGATAAGACAAGTAAAGTCTCCACTTAGTTCTTGTAAGGAAGTGGAACACTTTAAACTTTATTTTACGGATGATGGTATTTTGTCGATGCTTCTTCATTTATCTAAAAAGCAGTTTTTAGAAAATGAGGATTTGAAAGCAACTCTTTATGAAAATCATATCGCCAAAACTTTAGCAGAAGCAGGATATGCACTTTATTACTATCAATCTGAAGGTAAAGCAGAAGTCAATTTTGTCATTCAAAATCGTATGGGGCAAGTTATTCCGTTTGAGATTGCTACAAAAGCAGGTTCTAAGTCTAAGAGCTTATCTGTCTTTATGAAAAAATATATTGTCACAAATGCTTATCGAATTACAGAAAATAATTTTTCTATAAAGAAAGGGGTACGTTATTTGCCTGTTTATGCTATCTTTTGCCTTAAGGATATACAATAGGAGGAAAATATGATGTATTTAGTATTAGTAAGACATGGTGAAAGTGTTTGGAATCAAGAAAACCGTTTCACTGGTTGGACGGATGTAGCTTTAACAGAAAAAGGAAGGGAAGAAGCTAAAAAAGCAGGACTTCTTTTAAAGAAAAAGAATATTCCTTTTAATGTTTACTATACTTCTGTGTTAAAAAGAGCAATCGATACTCTTGACATTATTGAAGATATATTACAACAAGGGTGCCCAACATATCAAGATTGGCATTTAAATGAACGCCATTATGGAGCTTTACAAGGGTTGAATAAAGATGAAACAAGAAAAAAATATGGTGATGAACAAGTTCATTTATGGCGTAGAAGTTATGATGTGCAACCCCCTTGCTTAACCATTGATGATGAACGTTACCCTGGAAATGATATGAAATATAAAGACTTAAAAAAAGAAGAGCTTCCTTTAACAGAATGTTTGAAAGATACTATGGAAAGAACTGTTCCTTATTATAAGGAAAATATTGAAAAACATTTAAAAAAAGGGCAAAACGTTTTAGTTGTTGCCCATGGAAACTCATTGAGGTCTATTAGAATGTATTTAGAAAACATCAGTGAAAAGGATATTATGCAGTTAGAAATTCCAACAGGTATTCCTTTTGTTTATGAAATGGATGAAAATTTAAATATTGAAAAACAGTATTATTTAGAAAAAGACAATTAGAAGAAGGCAAGGAAGTCTCCGACTGCTCGTTCGTCTTCCTGTCCTGTATGAGGAAAGGTTGAAGTTCTAATCAATTTTTGTTCTCCGTTAATCTTCATAACAAGTGCAACACTACCACCTTGATCCATACTTTTTGCAAATGTACATCCTTTATTCCATAAATAATCTGCTTCTCCAACATTTGTTGATTCACCAGTTAGAATATAATATTCTCCGGGCTCTGTCATACCAATGACAGAGCTTTCTTTAGGGCCATCCTGACCATCTACATTATAATTACCATTATTGATTAAGTGACAATCCTGACTTGAAAATGAGAATTTTACTCCGTCATTTACAAGTTGTTGCGAAGAAGTACCCATATTTGGTGTGAAAAGTCTTCCATCTTTATCGAGACAGATTTCCATACTTCCTGCAGCGTCTCCTTCCATTACTTTTCCATCAAAAATTGTCATGCGATTATAATTTACATTTCCGTTAATAACAGGTCTTAGGTCTTGTCTTCCATCCATAGTATCTTGATCAAAGTGACTTCCGTTAATTAAAAGACGTGTATCAGCTCTAGTTGCTGCACTTGTTGGAGTTTCCATTCCACTTCGATATGAACCATTTGCTAAAAGTCCTTGAATTTGGCTTGGATCGTTAATCACAACATGAGATACATAATGTGGACTTCCATCAATTGTATCTTCAGTGACTGCAATGAAAATATCTTTTGTAACAACTGCATATTTAGCATTGATAAGTTCATCTTTATATTTTTCAATTGCAAGTGCAACAGGTGAACCAGGAACAATTTCTGAAAAATCAATTTCTTTATCCTCAGAAGGTGGAATAGCATCCATTAAATCCTGATATGGTGAAATAGCTTCAGTTTGAGGTTCATAAAGAGGTTCGATAATTGGTCTTTCTGTTTCAGTCTCCGTACTTTCAGAAATAGGTTCAGTTGTTACCCCCCCAGTTTCAGGTTCAGAAATCGTAACTTCCGTCTCAGTTTCAGAAGCTTCAGTAATTGGTTCTGTCTGAATTTCTGTTTCAGTCTCAGGTATGGTAACCTCTGTTTCAGTTTCTGGAGTTTCAATAATTGGTTCCGTTTCAGGCGTTGTGTCATTATTATCGATATCTTCTAGAATTTGATTTAGTGCTTCATCTTCACTCATTTCATGTTGTCCTTCAATTTCATCTTCTCTTGTTTCTAGTTCTTCATCCATATTTTCTAAAGCTTGTCTATTTTGTCCTATAATATCTTCTGCATTTGTAGTTGTTTGATCATCTACATCATAGGTTACTGTTTGGTTACCGTCCTCTTCAATTGTAATGTTTTGGGTATTATCTACTTCATCTTGAATGGTTTCCGTCTCAGGCACGGGAGTTTCTCCAAACTGTTCTGTCCACATTTGTTGCATCTGATCAATGGCTTCACTTTCAGACATTTGATTTTCCTCATCAATAGAAGGAAATGCTGGGAATGGAATATTTGGAATAGCTTCCGTTTCAGTTTCTTCACTTTCAGAAACAGGCTCAGTTTCAGAAGCTTCAGTAATTGGTTCTGTCTGAATTTCTGTTTCAGTAGTTTCCGTTTCAGGTGTTGTGTCAACATTTTCTTTATCTTCTATTTGATCAAGCGCTTCTGGAGGAGCTGTTTCATTTGGAAATTCTGCATTAGGATCTGTCTGAGTTTCAGTTTCAGTTTCTATATCTTCTTTCTCGTCAATTGTTGCTTCTCCCTCTGGTACAGTTGCTTCTCCAAAGTGTTCATTCCAAAGTTGTTGTGCCATATCAAGAGCTTCTTGAGAAGTAATCTCTTCTTGTTGGGTATCTTGTCCAAAATGTTGTTCCCATATTTGTTGCATTTGCTGTGCAACCTCTTCTTCTGTTGGAATTGCATCGGCTACTTTTGGGAAAAGTTCATCCCATAATTGCATCATTGTTTCAAGATTTTTTTTCTGTTGTGCACTTTTCTTCATTGCACTAATAACGGTTGTAATCGTTCCAATCAATGTTGTTGTAGCTTCTTGTAATGTACCATTTTCTAATGCTTCATGAATAATTTCTTGATATTTTTTGGTTATATCAGAAATCAATTCTTCATTATTGTCAGCGTTTGAATTAGAAACTAATTCTTGCGTATTTAAAATGTCTGCGAGAATATCTGTGATACTATCTCCGTTTTGAATATGTTCTATTGCAGTATCCAATTTTTCTTTTAAAAATTGATTGATAGCTTCTTTATTTGGAATAATAATTGTTTGACCTACTTCAATATAGTTAGGATCGTTAATATGGTTGATTTCTGCAAGATAATGGTAATCAATTCCATATTCTCTAGCAATTTGTGAAAGTGTGTCTCCTCGTTTTACTTCATAGTTTGTCATAAAAGGACTTAAATCAACTGTTTCTGTAGAACTTGGGATTTGAATATATTGTCCTACTTCAATATAGTTAGGGTCTTCAATATTATTAAACTTTGCAAGTTCTTCAACACTTATCCCGTTATCTCTTGCAATCTGTGATAAAGTATCCCCACTTTGAACTGTATATCCTTTTAAATCTGCTTGACTAGAGGTTCCAGTACCTGTACCTCCTACATTGGTTTGATTAGAGGAAGAACTAGTTGTACCTGACATTTGTGTTTGACTGGTACTAGAAGTTCCTGCATTTGTTTGACTACTGTTGTTTTGGGTAGAAGTTGGAATTTTTACTTTATCCCCAACATTGATTTCATCAGGATGATCTTTTAACTCAGGATTTGCTTCTAAAAGTTCTTCTAGGCTCACATCATTATCTCTTGCGATTTGTGAAAGTGTATCACCTTGTTTCACTTCTTGATAGAAAGTAGGTGCAGGTGGCGGAGTTTGTCCATAGTTTGCATCCACAACAACAGTATTTCCATTTTCATCAAGTCCAACACCTACAAGAGTTGTTTCTCCATTATATGTTGGATAATTGACGTTTGTACTAGTGGATTTTTCAGTTGAAAAAGTCGTATCTAAATTTACTTGTTCCACATTGCTCGCAGTTTGACTGTATTGTCCTTGTGCTGTAGTCGTTTTCACAGCTCCTACACTACTTGCGGAATTTAGTTTTGCCGAAGAAGTCTTCGCAGTTTGAACACTCGTTGTTCCTTTTCGATCTGGGATATATGCCATTCTATCACTTCCTCTATTCTTTCTATTAGGATATCATTTTTTCCTTAGAAACTCAAGAAACATAATGACATTTTTAAAAGTTTGTGCTATCCTTATAATATAAAATAAGGAGGGGAACATGCATATCTATTTGTTTTTAGCCAATCGATTATTAAGATTTTCTCTTCCTCAAGAAATTTCTGGAAGTTTTCGTTTTGATGAAAAAGAAACAGACGAAGCCTTAATCAATGTAGAAGCTCGTGATGGTAAATGGGTACTTTATTCTACAAACACTTCAAATGTATATTTAAATAATATGATTACTCCAGATACAGAACTTTTACCAAACTCGTTTTATGTTTTAGAAAAAAGAAAGAAAAAATATTTAATCTATACCAAAGAGCTATTAGACCAAACTTTTAAAGTTTATTCTTATAAAGAAGATTTAAACATGACTTTTGGAAATCAAAATGAAGCAACAATTACCGTGAATACTCCTTATGCAGAAGGTGCTTCAATTAAAATCCATATTACTAAAGGTCAACTTGTATTAGAAAAAAACAATTGCTTAATTTATGCCAACCAAAGTGCAATTTCTAACAATATGCACTATGTTCAGTATGGTGAACAATTTCAATTTTATGATATTTCCTTTTTCTTTTTGAAAAACTTACTCTTTATCACATGTCCTCAAGGAAAAATAAGCATAAAACCACAAGCTAATTTACAAGCCTATTCTTTTCCAATGGAAGATGCCCCTCAAAAATTAGATTTTAAAGATGAAGAATTGTATCAAAAAGAAAATTATTTTTCAAAATCTCCTCGCCTTAGAAGAGTGATAGAGGAGAAGAAAATCAAGTTTTCACCACCACCAAGACAAAGTGAGCAACAAGAGCTTCCTCTCATTTTAACATTAGGTCCAATGATGACGATGGGTGTAATGTCTGTATCTATGTTAGTCAACACCATTATGCGTATCAATTCTGGTGAAGCAACTCTTGCATCTTCTTGGACTTCTTTAGTAATGAGTGGTGCGATGCTTTCTTCTATTTTAGTGTGGCCAATTATTACAAAAGCCTATAACAAGAAACTAAAGGAACGTCAAAAGAAAGAACTCATAAAAAAATATAATGCTTATTTAGAAGAAAAGAAAAAAGAACTAGAAGAAGAGTCAAGACTTCAAAAAGAAATTCTTTTGGAAAACTTACTTTCTCTTGAAGACTGTTTAGAAGCATTAAAAACTAGAACACTTCATTTTTGGGATAAGAGAATTGACCAAAGTGACTTTCTTGTTACTAGAATTGGAACAGGAAATGAGTTTTTAAAAGTTAGTGTTGAATACCCTGAAGAAGGGTTCACTGTCGATGAAGATGCTTTGAAAAAACAAGCTGATGAAGTCGTTGCTTCTTATAAATATATTTTAAATGTTCCAATTGGATATTCTTTCTATGATAATAAAGTCACAGCTATTATGGGAAATCCTGTCAAAAGAACTTATTTTACCAACAATATTTTACTTCAACTATTAACTTTTTACAGTTATGAAGACTTAAAAGTTGTTGTGTTTACCAATGAAGAAAATGAACATTACTGGGATTATTTAAAGTATACAAATCATAATTTTAACAATCAACGTGACTTTAGATTTTTCGCATCCAATACTGAAGCTTCTAAAAATGTCGCAGAGTATCTTCAGATGGAGATGAATGTAAGAATACAAAGTTTAGGCGAAAATGCAAGACTTTTTAAGCCTCATTATTTTATTGTGATTGACGATTATGACCAAGTCAGACGTTTTGATTTCTTAAAAGATTTAACTGAAATTGATGCGAATTTGGGATTTAGTATTGTTATTTTAGAGGAACGTTTAAGTAAACTTCCAAGCAAATGTAACAACTTTATTACTCTTGGAACAAACAGTTCAGGTGTATTAAAAAATTCTTATGAAAAACAAGAACAAATTACGTTCCAAGATGAAGTAAATTATCAAATCAATATGATGCAAGTGGCAAAAATCCTTGCGAATATCCCCATTGAATTTGAAAATGGGGTTGCTCAACTTCCAGATGCTGTTACATTCCTTGAAATGGAAAAAGTTGGAAAAGTAGAACAATTAAATATCTTAAATCGTTGGAATACAAATGATTCAACAGCAAGCTTAAGAGCAGAAGTTGGAGTGGATGAACAAGGCGAATTTATGTATTTGGACTTACATGAAAAATATCATGGACCTCATGGTTTAATCGCAGGTATGACTGGAAGTGGTAAGTCTGAGTTTATCATTACTTATATTTTATCGATGGCTATCAACTATAGTCCAGATGATGTTGCCTTTATCTTAATCGACTATAAAGGTGGTGGACTTGCTTTTGCTTTTGAAAACAAGGGTGCAGGAATGATTTTACCTCATCTTGCTGGAACCATTACCAACCTTGATAAAGGAGAACTTGATAGAACTCTAGTCAGTATCGATAGTGAGATTAAAAGAAGGCAACAAGTCTTTAATGAAGCAAGGGACCAATTAGGAGAAAGTACTATTGATATTTATAAATACCAACGCTTCTATCATGAAGGAAGACTCAAAGAAGCTGTTCCTCATTTATTTATTATTTGTGATGAGTTTGCCGAATTAAAAAGCCAACAACCTGATTTTATGGATAACTTAATTAGTGTTGCTCGTATTGGGCGTAGTCTTGGAGTTCACTTAATTTTGGCAACTCAAAAACCAAGTGGTGTTGTCAATGACCAAATTTGGTCGAACTCTAAATTTAGAGTTTGTTTAAAAGTCCAAGACGCATCAGATAGTAAGGAAATGTTGAAAAGACCTGATGCTGCCTCTCTTAAGCAAACAGGACGTTTCTATTTACAAGTTGGATATGATGAATATTTTGCACTTGGACAGTCTGGATGGTGTGGGGCGAAATATTTCCCATCTGATAGTATCGTAAAACAAGTGGATAAGAGCATTAACTTTATCAATGACACCGGAAACTTTATTAAAAGTATTCAAGCAGATACAGGAATTAAATTGGAAGCTAAAGGAGAACAGTTGCCAGCTATTTTAAAAAGCATCATCGATGTTTCAACGCAAGCAAATAAAAAAGCAAGACGACTATGGCTTGAAAATATTCCACCTGTTATTTTAGTCAATGATTTAGTCAAAGAATATCAATTTGCTCCAACACCTTATCAAGTCAAAGCAATTTTAGGAGTTTATGATGCTCCTGAAAAACAAAATCAAGGCTTGCTTACATACAATATTCAAGAACAAGGTAACACTTTAATTTATGGTGCTGATGGTGCTGAAGTTGAAATGTTACTTCACAGTATTATTTATTCAAGCTGTGCGCTACACTCTGTTGATGAATTGAACTATTATATTTTTGATTATGGTTCTGAATCATTTAGAACATTTAGTTCTTTTCCACATATTGGTGGTATGGTCTTTACTGGTGATGATGAAAAATATAAAAATTTACAAAAGCTTATTGTAAAAACTTTAAATGATAGGAAAAAGAAATTTGTAGATTATGGAGGAGATTATCAATCATATAATGCTGCGAATGAAGAAAAACTTCCACTTTTAGTCATTGTTATCAACAACTATGATGCATTATTTGAAATGAACCCTACAATTGCAGATTACTTAAATTCTTATACGAGAGATAGTGAACGTTATGGTGTTGTCTTTATCATTAGTTGTAATAGTGTTCGCACGATAGGAAGAAGAATTACTCAAAACTTTAGTAATATTTATGTCCTTCACTTAACTGATGTTACAGATTACTATAATGTCTTTAACGTTCGAAATAAAACTGTTCCAAGGGATACATTTGGACGAGGACTTGTTCACCAAGAAAACGTAAACGAATTCCAAACAGCATCTTTAGTACCACAAGATACAAATTTGAATACGTTCTTAAAAGAAATGGGAGATGTGCTTTCTAAAAAATATGGTAAGAAAGCAAAGAACATTCCAGAACTCCCTAAAAATATTACAGTCGATGTGATTCAGGACGATATTCATACTTTAAGAGATGTTCCTATTGGATTATCTAAGGATACTTTGGATGTGGTTACACATGACTTTATGAATGCAGCTTCAACTTCTATTACAGCTCTACGTCTTGCAATTTGTAATCCATTTATGGAATCTTTGGTACAAATCTTAAAAAGAATTCCAGATACAACAGTTGCATTTATTGATTCCTTAAAGCTTCTTCCAAATGTTAAAGAAAATGTTGACTCTTATTTTGATAGTGATTTAAGTGATGCAATAAAGCAATATACTGACTATGTTAAAGCTCTTCAAAAGGGAACGACAATCTTCATTATTTATGGTGTTGATAAGTTTAAGAGTTTAGTAAATGATACCAACCTTTTAACAGAATTCTTTAAAGCAATAAAAGCTAGTGATTATGCAAGAGTAATTTTCTGCGATGGTACAAATCAGTTAAAAGCCTTGGAATATGATGCATGGTATTCAGGAATTAAAAACAATATGGATGGAATTTATCTTGGTAATGGTTTTGCAAATCAGTCTACATTTAGAATTGGAAAGATTACAAAAGAAATGAGTATCGACTATGGAAATAAATATGGTTATTATATCAGTGATATGTCTGCTTATTTAATGAAATTTGTATCGACTGATTTAACAGAGGAGGAAGAGTTATGAACAACAAAGTATTAGTTCGATTATTTGTTCCAGAATTAGACCAAAACTTTGATTTGTTTATTCCTGTGAATGAACTAGTTTGGAAAATTAAAAAACTTGCAGTAAAATCAGTCGCAGACCTTGCTAATGTTAACTTAAACATTCAAGATGAATATGTTTTAATCAACAAAGATAGTGCAAGAGTTTATCAAAATAATGAGATTGTCATTCAAACTGATATTAGAAATGCTACAGAACTGATTTTGATGCATAAGATGTAGAAAAAATAGACGGGTAATGCCTGTCTTTTCTTTTGTTATGTAGCATTCGAAAGAAAGCTACGGATAAACCATATCTCTTAGACGTGGATTTTTATTGTCAAGAAAATCGTCAAGAAATGTAAAATGGTATTTTCAAATAAAAATAGGGTATGCTATAATACAGTTAGATAGCATGATAGCATTTGTAATTGAAAGGTATATCTATTTTATTACAAAGTAAATGTTATTCAAAAACGTGTCAAAAAAAGGAGGGAATGAAATGACAGGTTACAATACAGAAGCAATTGAAGCATTAGGAGGACAAATCAATACTGCATGTGAACAAGCTGCTACAGATATTATTGACACTCTAGAATCAGGTATTATTACACCAATTTCAACAGAATGGTATACACCAGAAGGAGTAGATTTCTTTACAAGTTTTAAAGAAACAGTAGATGGAACAGCACCTACAGTTCAAGAAGCTTTTGATAGCTTTAGAGCATCTATTCAAAGTGCAGTAGATAACTGGGCTCAAAATACTTCAAAAGAAGGAGGAGCAACAGCTGCAATCACTACTACACTTGAAACAGTTACTCAACCAGCAATGTCTTTAAATGTTAGTGCAATTCAAGCAAGCAATGGTAATGTTGTTGGTATCAATGAAGAGGGAGCTGCAGGAGTAGCTTCAGGACTTGAAGCTGTTCAATCTGAAATCCAAACTAAGTTACAAACTATTGCTTCAGGTTTAGATGCAAGCTCTGCATTCCTTGGTGGAACTCAAGCAGATGCTATTCAATCTTGCTTTGGTAAAGTCAATGAAGCTGTAGCTAAAATTTTCAGTTTCTTAACTGAAGGTGATGAAAGCTTAATGAGCCAAATCAATAAAGCTGTATCTAAGTATGGTTCAGTTGCTACAGATGTTGCATCAGCATTCAATGGAGCTGGTGAAGGCGGAGCAAACTAGTTCATACTAAAGGACTAATTTGAAAAGGACAACTTTTATAAGCTGTTCTTTTTTTGTTGCAATCAAACTGTAAAGCTGAAGTTAAAATAATGACAGAAAAAAGAAAAAGGTATATACTAGACTTAAATAGAAGATAATCCTTAAAGAAAGATTGTGATAAAATGGAAATCAATACCAATGATTTACAAAAAGAACTACAAAGATTCAATCAACTAATTACGGACTGGGAGACATGCCAATTAAATTTATATAGTCATTTAGATAAAGCAACTTCAAATTGGCAAGATGCAGATTCAATCAAGTTTAGTGAACAAATCGTGACAGAAAAAAATAATACAGAAAAGGTATTAGATCAAGTTAAAGATTTAAAATCTCTTTATCAGTATCTTTATAATAATTATAGTAAGTTAGGTCAAAAAATTTATTGTGATATTGAAGCAAGACGAAACTTAACCACTCAAATTGATAACTATTATGACAATTTAAAAAAGATTTATCATCAATTTGATGATATTGATATGAGTTTTTCTTATCAAGAGAAAAGTGATATTATCGATATAAAAAATAAACTTGAAAGGCAACTAAAAAAATTAGAAGAGCTGAAAAGAAATGTTCTATCATTTCTTGATAAGGTTGAGGAAATAGAAAGAGAAGTTTCTGTTCGTATTTCTCGTTTTCAAGATATTTTAATTAGTGATTTTGACATGAACTTATAGGAGGCTTTTATGAATGGAGCAATATTAAGCGAAAATAATTTTCAGGAAGATATTAGAAAAATAGAGTTTTATAGTGAAGAAGAAAAGAAAACAATGAACGAAATTATGAATTTATTGGGTTCTACAGGAGAGATTTATAAAAGCGACCAAAGTAATAAGATTTCAAATGTTTGTGCAAACTTAGATATGAACTTTCAAACCATCAATAAAAACCGTGAAGAATATAGTAGAATATTAAGAAATGTTATAACAAGATACACAGAGACATTGGATGTTGTAGAAAAGATAATGGAGAATGAATAATATGGATGAAGCATTAGAAAAACAAAAATATAGAAAGATATTAAACCTTTTAAATCAAATCAATCAAGACTTAATTTTTTATGATAGAGAATTACCACTATTGAAAGAGACACTCAATCAATATGTTCAAGTAAACAACCAGTTTTATGGGAAAGAGATTTATAAAGAAGTTCAGGAAAATATTGAAGACTGTATTCAAAGCCTTAATAATGTTATTCCTTCTCTTGTGAATAAACTCAACTAAAAACTTTTCCTTTCTAAATTAAGTTCCGTTGTTTTTAATTTCAAAAGGAAAATCGTAAATAAGAAGCCCCTTAGAAAGTTCTAAGGGGTTATCTGTTTTCCAACCATGATTATTACTGTTATTCTTTTCTTTTTAGTTTTTGTCCTATAAAATCTTTTAAACTACAACCAAATATTTCTTCAAAAGAATGGAATTTAATTGTAATAAAGAAATAAATAAGCATTCCTATACATGCATAAATTGCAATGATAAGAAGGGAATAAATTCGGCCACCACTAAGTGGTAAGAAGATTTTTAATAAGAATAGTACTAGAACCATAACAAGGCAAGCAAAAACTGAAATTCCTGTTTGCTTTATAGTGGATGCAAAGGATGTATGAACATTCTTTTTTAAAGAGATAATACTGATTAAAATTGGAACAATATATGCAAGGATTGTGACGGTGATTGGTCCATAATAAGCAGGAAGACCTAATTTAGAAAAGAGAATAATGGATGGAACGTTCAAAATAAATTTTGTTAAAAGTCCAAGAAGAATAGCTGTGTTTGCTCCTTTATGGTCATCAATTGCTTGAAGAACTGTATGTAGATTTAAAAAGACAGAATAGAATAGGGCTGTTGCGATGCTATATGCAAATACACTCACACCTAAAGCACTTTTACCGTAGAAAACACACCAAACTGGTTCTGCTAAAAAGGCAAGCCCTACAATCATTGGTAAGACAAAATACATGATAATTTGCAATGTTTTATTGATTTTATGGTTGACTGCTTTTTCTTTTTTTTGAACAAAATCACTGGTAATATTTGGAAGTACAGAAACGACAAGACCTGAGGCAATTGCTGTTACAATTACATTCAATTTCGCACCCCATGTTGTGATAATCGCAAGAACAGTCTCTGCATCTTGAGTACTTAAACTTGTATATTTTACAAGAGGTTTTACGATGCTAAACATATCAATTGTGTTATATAGAGGAACAGCAATAGATACTACAACAAACGGAATGGTATATGCTATCAATTGTTTTAAAAGTTGCTTATTACTGATTTTTTTCTCTTCTTTTGAGATTTTTATATTTGCTTCTTTTTCTTTCTTTCTCTCTTTCATCATCTTTCTTTCAAGATAAATGAAGGCAGCAATTCCACCTGCAGTTGCTCCAAATACAGCAATTCCTACAGCTTCTTTGGTTCCCCATAATTTCATTGCTACATAACTTCCAATGATGATGATAATAACTCTTACTAGTTGTTCAATGACTTGACTAATAGCTGATGGAGAAATGTATTTATGACCTTGTAAATAACCACGCATCGCACTTAACATTGTACAAATTAAAATAGCTGTTGTGGAAACTCTTAAGACAAATGTAATGTCTGCTTGAGTATTTCCTCCTTCTATTCCTCCAATAATTGCTTTGGAAATCATTGGTGCACCAATAAATAAGACAATGGTCGAAAGAATTGCCATAGTAAAGGTAATTTGAATTGCTATCTGATAAGTCCTTTTTTTGGCATCTTCATATCCTAAGGAGTGATATTCGCTAATCATTTTACTGATTGCTAAAGGAATACCCACCGTTGAGAATTGTAAGAACAACATATAGATGTTATAAGCATAACCATAAAGAGCTCTTCCGTTTGTTCCGATAATGGCATGGAACGGAATGACATATATAATGCCTAGGATTTTACTAATTACAATACAAAGTGTTGAAATCAGTGCTCCTTTAATAAATGTATCTTTTTTCATTGTATCACCAACATTCTATTCCTATTATAGACGATAATTTGAAAATGCACAAACAAAATAGATAAAAATATGGTATACTATAATTGGTATATTATAGACGAAATAAAAGATAGGAAGGAGGGAAAATATGGCAGGTGTTAATGTAAGTATCAATGTTCCTAAGAAAGTTTCAATGACTGCGAAAGTAAAAGATACATCAGGAACTATTGAAAGATATGGTTCTAAAAGTAGTAGTCAAGCAAATGCCACAACAACTTCTTCACAAACAGAAACAATAGATTTAGATGATGTCGTAAATCCCTCTTCCAATGCTAATCAAACAGATTCCCAAACAAGTGTAGATCCTACAACCATTCAAGAAAATCAACAAAATGATGTCTCAGTCGAAGAAGTAAAAGCAGCTTCACAAGAACAAGAACCTGTGGATACTACTGTTCAACAAAACACAACTACTCAAAATACAAACCAGGCAGAAACTCAAACTACCGCAAATTCTCAAGGAAATATCAACTCGAATACTAAAGTTGAAATGAATGCAAGCACAAATTCAAATGGGACAACAAGTGCAAGTACGGGAAACTTAGGAACAAGCCAAGCAAATTCTATGAACCAAACAGGAACTTCTTCTAAAAGTCAAGGAAATATTTCAATGGGAGGAAGTACAAATACCAATGGAAATGCTACTTCTATTGAAATGAATGGGATAGAAACAAGTAACACATCAGGTGAAAAATCAATGCAAGTAGGTATTGATGTAAGTACTGAAACAACTCAAACAGAAGGAGTATCTTCACAAGTTGAATTAGATGCTGAAGAATATAAAATACAATTATCTAAAGTCGGATTAAGAGAAGAAGATATCGAAAGAGTAATATCTGGTGAAATTACAATCGAAGAGTTACTACAAGAGATAGAAAACGATGAACAAGATCGAAGTCGTTATGAAGAAATTTTAATCGCTTCCTATCTTCAAAGTGCGGGTCTTGACTGTACAACACTAGAAGAGGTTTCACAAAAAATAGATGAAAATCAGCAAAAACTAGAAGCTCTACAAGAAGAAAAAAGAAGTTTAGAGAATGGAAGCAATGAAGAAGAAGCGTGGCAAAGAATACTAGGAAGACTTCAAAGTGGAGAAAGTTTAGAAAATATCTTAGAAAGTGAAATAGTTGCTTATCAATATCAAGATGAAGATGGAAATACAAAGTATGTCTATGATGATCCATATGCAAGTGGAGTAATCGAAGACATTGAATACGAATACACTCCTTTAACTTATGAAGAAATGTATGGAGACGAAAAAATCAAAGAGCTAGAACAAGTCCTCACGGAAATAGATCCTTTATTTGGAGATACATTCCATAGTTGGGATGGAAGTGATAGTCAGTATGAATATTTAGATAACTACTTTAAAAGCTTAGAAAATAAAAACACCGATGAACAAATGAAACAACTTGAAGAAGAAATTGATGCTTTAATCAACCAAAATGCTCAATATAAAGCTTATCAAAATGGAATTCAAGAAGAAGTAGATTATTACATGAATTATATTGATCCATATACAAGAAAAGAAGACTTAGGACAATATAGTTTTGAACAAGAAGGAATAGAAGAAGACCTTACTAAAATATTAGATATGACTAATTATGAAGGCCAATTTGATAGTTCAGGAAACTTATGTGATTTTTCTTATCAAGGTGCAAATTGGGATGGAAGTTCTAATACAATAACCATTACTTCAGAAGAGACTTTAATGAAAGTTCTTTGTGCGATGATTAACGATAGCAGTCAGTTAACCAATAATGAAACATCCCTAATGAATAAAGATGGTACTATTTTTATCCAAGCTACAGATAAAATGCTTGATAATTATGAAGAATGGGCACCGTTAATGACAGATGAAGAAAAAAGTATCTTCAACTATATCTATCAGAAAGAAGGCTATGAAACTGCCTATAAATATTTAAGTGATATTACAAATGAAATGGACAACCGGTGGTTGAGTAATCAAACACAGAAAGATCAAGAGTTTGCAAGTGAACACCCAGTTTTATCATCCATTGCTTCGGTTTTTGTAACTCCAATAGAAGGAATTAGTGCTGCTTGTGCATCTCTCAATGCTTTAATTACAAATCAACAAATATTAAGAACAGATGTCTATAGTGCAGGAGATACATGGAGAGCAAAGATATCACAAGACTTAATAGAAAACTATGACAATGGAGAATTATGGTCATTCATTTACAATACAGGAATGAGTATGTCAGACTCTGTTTCTTTGATTGGAATTAGTGCATTAACAGGTGGAGTAGCAACCCCTGCTTTAAGTGCTGTCTTAATGGGATCAAGATCTTATGTATCAACAATCAATGATGCACTAGATCGAGGATTATCTGATGGACAAGCAGTAGCTTTAGCCTTTTCTTCTGCAGTAGTTGAAAGTGCGATGGAAAGTTATTCAGTATCACATTTATTAAATCTAGAAAGTAAACTTGGACAAAATACCGTTAAATTAGTAGGAAAAATTGCAAATTCCATCGAAGATGATACTTTAGCAAACGTTGCTTCTAAGCTTGTTTATGTTGGTGCGAGTACCCTAAGTCAGGCATTTGTAGAAGGGGAAGAAGAGTTTGCAACAGAAGTACTCAACTATTTATTTGATGAAGTGATATCAGGAGATTTAAGTAATAGAAGTCAACAAATTAACCAAGCCTTAGAAAATGGATATACCATAGAAGAAGCAGAAAAGATGGCAAATATTAGTTTCCTTGATCAATTACAACAAGCCTTTATCGGAGGATTTGTATCAGGTGTTTGTTTTGGGGTTTTTGGAGGAGTAAAAATTACTCATAATGTCTCTACAAGTATCGCCACTCAAATCATGGATGAATATCAGGTATCAAGAAGTGAAGTAAGTGATATGTTATCCAACTTAGGAGTAAGTGAAGCACAGGCTTTTGCTTCTCAAATTGAAGCAAGACAACAAATGGAAATGGAAGAAGAAAATCAAGCAAAACAAGAGCAAAGAGAAAAAATGCAAGGTTTCTTAAATTATCTTTTTGATCAAGATGTAAATGTTCAAGCAGAATTTCAAGAAGAAGTTGCAAAATTGGATCATCAGATTTCTGTAGAGACAAGTAATACATTATTGGGAACGGAAGTACAAGATTTTACTGGAACAGAAGAATTTGTTGAATTAAAGAAAAAACTACAAAGTTTCAACGATGGCTTTATAAATCCTATAACTCCATTAGAAAATTTTGGTAGTGCCGTAAAACAGCAAAACGGAAAATATAAAATTTATCCAATCAAATCAGATAACTATGTAGATATGCTTACAAATTATTGTCTTGATAACCATTTAACTTTTGAAGAAAATCAACTTGCTATTAAAGACGTTATGAAGCAGTTGAATCAAGAAATCTATGATGATATTATGAAAAATGGCATGGATAATTATTATGGAAATACAACTTTTATACATGAACGTATTGAAGCAATTATGGACGGCCTTGCAGATATGTTTCAATCAGATTTCTTCACTGCTGATGAACATGCAAAAATACAAGATGCTTATTTAAAAGCTTCTTCTTGTGTTGCTTCTGTTCAATCGTTATTTGATATAGAACAAGATGCTATTACTTATGAAATTTATGATCAAATTGAACAAGCTTACGTAACTTTAGAGGCAATTGAGAATGATTTATCAAAATTAAATGAGAAAAGATGGAAACAATTTTTTGAAGCAAAAAATGCAAAATTTGTTCATGTTCTATCAGGAAAAGTTGTACCTGTTAATGTAATGGATAAAGTATGTACAACATTAGTGACAGATACTGTTATGCCACTTGCTGGATATGGTCATGTTGGATATGAATTTGGAGTGGATATGGATCATATTCTAAGCTTGTGTCCAGAAGATTCAGGTTCATGGGATGTAGGCAGTGAAAGCTCCTTTTCTCGAAAATTTATTTCTCTAGAAGAAGGTATTATAACAAGTTGGCAAAATTCAGGTAGTGGATATTGGTTTGAAACAGGATCATTTAGTCAATTGTATTCGCCAGAATATGTTGAGAAGTATTCGTTGGATGCCAATTTAAGAGCAAATGGTGAAATATTGAATTATAAGAAATACTCTGCTTATTCTGAAATTTTCATGCTCAATAAGGACCACTCACTAAAAGCTACAAAAGCATTTTATACAGATGAAGCAACCCAAGAAGAAATCGATGAAATCAAAAGAGTTGCAGAATTACAAGGATTAGAAGTAGAAAAACTAAGTTTAGACGAAGCAAGAATACGGAATAATTTACCACCACTTGATTTGGAAAGTACACTCAATCAATACACAGCTATTCTTGATAGTGATCCAAGACTTGCTACTATTATGACGCAAATTGAACAAGGACAAGATTACCAAGTTCCAGATGATTTATTAAAAAGTTTTGATGAATTGATGAAACTATATGGAAAAATTCAAGGTTATATAGCTCTTACCAATTCAATTCAAATTGGAGAAATCGATAATCATGTATCTTTAGACGAGACCATTGATGATGAACCAGAATTAGCATTTTTTGACATTTTTAATTCTAAAAAAGAGAATGTAAAAGAATATGAAGGAACTATAGAAAGTCATTCCAATGGTGTTCAATATGTTCCATTCATAAATCAGCATATTCAACAGAATGGAGGATGTAAAATTACTGTTAACTCTACAGCAGAGATTTCAAGCACTATGCTCAACCAAATTAGTGATTTATCTAAATTACAAGTACAAATATTAGATGGTTTAGGTGATGGAAATGGTCATCTAAGACAAAAATACAATAGTACAAAGTATCAAAATCGAACGACTTATACAGGGTTAGAAATGCAAAAGATTATTGGAGAAATCGAATATTTAGAAAGTCGAGTTGATAAAAGTTTACCAACATATGATAGAGCAAAACAACTTTATGAAGTAATTGCAAGTCATTTTTCATACAATCACTCTTTTGATCAATACAAAAATGGTCATTTAATTACTGCAAGCTTGAGGGGAATTACAGATTATAATGAAATTGGTAAAAAAGGTTTAGTTTGTGCAGGATTTTCTTCTCTTTATAGTGAACTTTGTAAACGTTTAGATATTGACTGTGAATATGTTAGAGGAAAAGGTTATGGGCACGATGACGGAAAAGCTGAAAAACATGTTTGGAATGTCTTAAAAATAGATGGTCAAATTATTCCTGTCGATGTCACTTGGAAATCATGCAATTTCTCAAATGATTGGTTTGGACCTAGTGAAGAGTTTCAAAGACGACATGTTGCAGATGAAGATGAAATTTATAAACAGTATAATATTTCAAATTCTTTAAAATCAACTCTAAATTCAACTTTAACTCAAGATGATATAAGTACAATTTTATCGGCAATTGGAATTACAGATGCAGTTCATGGATATGGTTATGGTATTAGAGCTTTAAAACGTTATCTTCAAACAAATGAGGCAGTCGGCTTTACAAGAACAGATAATGCACGATATAATATTCAAAAAATTGATTCATCTGTAATTCGAAATTATTTTGAAGTGATGCAACAAGACATTTTAGAAGCGATTGAAGCTCATAATCAAAAATATAATGGTTCAGGAATTGCTAGTTATAAAGCATTTCTTCAAGATGGTAATTATAATCATATTACATCTTCAAATGGAGCAAGGAATCTGGTAAAAAAATATTCTATTACTGAACTGAATATCTTAGACCAAATCTATCCTTTAACAGGAAGAGAAATTCAACTAAGCGAAACTTTTGAAAAATTAAGTGATACAGAAATACAAACTATAAGTAGGTCAATTTTAACAATGGATTCTATTTATGGAAGAAATGCAGGAATTAAAGCACTTAGAAGATATATGTCCACTGGTAGTGATTTAGAATTTACAAGAACTGGTGGAACAAGAGACCTCATGAAAAAAATACCGGCACTTCCACTCAAAAAATATTTTGAACAAATGAGCAGAGATATGAATCATGTAATCCAAATTCATGATGCAAAGTATCCAGGAGCAGGAATGAGTAGTTTTAATGCATTCCTTCAAGATGGAAATTACAACCATATTACATCTTCAAATGGAGCAAGAACAATTGCTCAAAAGTATTCAATTAAAGAATTAAAAATATTACAAAAATTATGGGACTATTTAAGGGAGGAGGAAATTTAATGGAAATTCAAAATAAAACTTTAGCACAATATGCTTCAGTCATAAAAAATAAAAACGTACAGGACCTTCAATTACAAGATTTAGAAAGCCTAGAAACTATTCGAATTTCTAATGTTGATGACCAAGGAAAAAGAATATATAGTTTTGATGAACTTCTTCCTTTAAAAAAATTAAAATCAGTTATAGTCAGTCTTTCTATTGTTATGCCAGAAGATTTAACTATTCTTTCTAAAATAGTTCCTCAACTAGAAACACTTGAATTCCACAATTGTGTTTTTATTAAAGAAGAAGAACTAAGTCAATTATGTGATATTAAAAATATTGCTTTTGAACAATGTTATCATCAAGATTTATCTTTTATTAAAACTTATAAAAATATAGAAAGTTTTTCTCTTAGATATCCATATAATGATGTAGAAGTTGGTTTAGAATTATTTATGCATAAACCAAATATGCAAGAACTAAATTTAGATGGTTGTATTCTAATTCATCAAGAATGTATGAAGTATTGTATTAAAAATTTACAAAAATTATCTCTACTAGATACAGTTCTTTACGATTATAAGTTTTTGAATACGATGAAACCTTCTTCTTTAATTTATCTGCCAAGTGAAAGTATGACCTCTCCATATGTACAGAAAAATAAAGAAAAACTGATTATAAGAAATGATTATCGTAATCAGAGTTTTAGTGATTAAAAAATGGATAGAGACTAAATTCTATCTATTTTTTCAACTTTCTAGTTTCAAAATAAACAAAGTGTAAAAAAATTAGGCATTCTTTAAAAAGTTTGATATAATGGTAAAAGAGTAGGTGAATTATGAAAATAAAAATAACTGTTCTTTTATGTATTCTCCTTCTTACAACAGGATGTGAAGTGATACAAAATCAAAGTATAGATAGCGTTTTAGATACGGTTTTAAGTAAGAAGATAACCCTTTCTAATCAAATCTTTGATGGATATAAATATTATTTACCAAAGGGAATGAAGTTAGAAGCTAAAAACGATTATAATATGACTTTGAAAGATGGAAAAGGAAATACTTATTATCTTTATGTGGATGTCATTAGTTATTATCATAAAAAGAAGAGCGAATTTCAAGAAAATAGTAATGCTTACTTTTCTAGTACTCTAGAATACAATAAGAAAAAAGGGTATTTAGAGATTACTCAAATTGGAGAAAATGGTTACTACTTTGTAGAAGAGATGTATAACTATGCGAAAATAGAAGCATATATTAAAGAAAAAGATTTAGACGAAGCCTTAATCCAAATGAGTACGGTCTTAAATTCAATTTCTTATAATAAAAAAGTATTAGAGACTTTAGTTGGAGAAAATATCTTACATTATAAGGAAGAAACTTTTAGTATTTTAAAACCTAAGGGTGATGAAGTTGAAAGTTTTGATAATCAATTAAAAGTAGACCAATTTATTGATACAGAACATGAATTGCCTGAGGAAGACCAAATTCAAATAGAAGAAGAGAAAAAATAGAGGTGGAAGATGAAATTACTAGACAAACTTAAAAATGCTCTTTTTGAAGAAGAGTATGTAGAAGTAGAAGAAAAACCAAAGAAAATTAAAGAAAAACAAAAACCAAAGCCTATTGCGAAAAAGATAGTTTTACCAAAGGAAGAAGATAAGAAAGAAGAAAAGGTAGAAGAGGCTATCGAAGAAAAGAAAGACTTTGTTTTTCCAATTGTGGATGAAGATGATTTTGTTGATTTAACTGAGGTGAAAGAAGAGGATACGCCTGAAATAAAAAATGTACCTGAAGAGAAAGAAGAAGAATTCCTAGACGTAAAAGAAGAAAAAATGCCTCCTATTTATCAAGAAGAAATCAAACCTCAAAGAGAAGAACATCCACCTCTTTATACTGGAGGAAGAAAGCAAGAAGTGGAAATTCAAATGCATGAGTATGGGTTTGAAAAGAAAAAAGATAAAGCTTTATTTACTCCATCTCCAATTATTTCTCCTATCTATGGTATCTTAGATAAGAATTATAAAAAAGAAGATGTTGTATCCAAGAAAGAAGTAAGACTTTCAAGTTATTCCAGCAATAGTAAAATAGATTTAGATGCAGTAAGAGCAAAAGCTTATGGGACAACAGATGATGAAATCTTTGAAGAAGAATTAACTTCAAAAGAAGAACAAGAAAGTAATTATGAAGAACCACAACAAGAAGCAGAAGAAGCACTATTAGATATTAGTGATGACAACACTCCAACTGTACCAAAAGTGACTGTTGGCGATGCTGAGGAATATTTTGAAGATTTAGGGTTAGAATATAATATAGATTATAAAGATGCCAGTAAAGAAAAAGCAACAGGTAGAAGAAGTGATTTACGAAAAGAAGAAGACATTAAGGAAGATGCACAAGTTGAAGAAAACTTATTTGATTTAATTGATTCAATGTACGAAGAAAAGGAAGGTGAATAGGATGGAGTTTTTACAAACTTTTTTACCAATTACACTTTATATCGTTTTAATTGTCTTAGTAATTGTTTTAATCATTTTTATTGCCAAAGCAATTGAAACCTTAAATCATGTCAATAGAATTGCAGATGATGTTGAAAAGAAATTAACGACTTTAAATGGATTCTTTTCTATAATTGATTTAATTACAGACAAAGTTTCTGTTTTAAGTGATACAGTTGTAACGGCTGTTTCAAATGCCATTTGTAAAATATTTAAGAAAAAAGGAAAGGAGATTGATACAGATGGGAAAGAAGAAGAGTAGTGGATTAGGAAAGTTTGCCTTAGGGGCAGCAGTAGGCGCAGGATTAGGAGTTTTATTCGCACCTAAAAAAGGAAGTGAAACAAGAAAAGAATTGAAAGCAAAGCTTGATGAACTAGTGGATAAAGCTAAAGAAATTGATGTTGAAGAAGTTAAAGAAAAAGTAGAGGCTAAAATTGATGAAATTAAAGCTGACTTAGAAGACTTAGATAGAGAAAAGGCTTTAAAGATTGCCAAGAAAAAAGGAGAAGCAATCAAGAAAAAATGTCAAGAATTAGTAAGTTATGCAGTAGCAAAAGGAACTCCTGTATTAGAAAAAACTGCTGAAGAAGCAAGACTTAAAGCAATTGATGTCATTACAGAAGTTTTAGAAAAACTTGAAAAAGAAGAAAAGAAATAAATCTTAAAAATTGGATGAAAATTGACAAATTATAAAAAGTTTGTCATAATAAACTCTATTCTTTAAGTGAGATGTGACTAGTAGAAGAACTGATTTAAAATAAGAGATTTAAGTGGTGGTGAAAACTTAAAAAATGATTTCTTTGAATTACAACACATTGATAAAGAAACGTCCTTGGCGTTAACAAGATAAAGTGCAGTTTATATACTGAAGTAAGGTGGTACCACGGAACAATTCGTCCTTAAGTCGATTGTTTCGTGTTTTTTTTGAAAAGGAGAAAATGATGACTGATTTAAAACGAAAGTATGCAAAATTTATTTTAGAAGGTTGTTTAAAGGTTTCAAAAGGACAGCCACTTTATATTGTTACAAAACCTTATTTAGAAGATTTTACGAAACTTCTTGTAGAAGAGGCAACATCTCTTGGAATTACAGATATTTATATTGAAAGTAAAGACCCTGTAAGACAAAGAGAGCTACTTCAATCAAAAAGTGCTTCAGAATGTTTAAAAGATACCTCTTTTGATAGAAGTAAAATGAATGAGTATGCCTTAAAAAACAGTGCTTTTGCGATTATTACTTCAGCTTATCCTCATATTATGGATGGAGTTGATGAGAAGAAATTAGGAAAAGTTAGTCAAGAAATGGCAAAGCAAATTCAAACATATCGGGATTTACAGTCTAAGCTTGCATGGTGTATTTTCGCAGTTCCAAATCCATTTTGGGCAAAGGAAATTTTCCCTTTAGAAGAAGATGCAACTTCGAAATTATGGGATATGGTATTTGAAATTTGTCATATCAATAACCAAGATGACCCTATTTCTTTTTGGAAAGAAAAAATGGAAAAGAAAGGAAGACAAGCTGAAGCTCTTAATCGCTTGAATTTAGAAAGCCTTCATTATAAGAACAGTTTAGGAACAGATATTACAGTTTATCTTCCTGATGCTTATTTATTCACAAGTGCCAAAGAAAATTCTTATTTAGTAAACCTTCCAAGTGAAGAAGTCTTTGCATCTCCTGATTATCGAAAAACAGAAGGAATTGTTTATAGTAGTAAACCTCTTCTATATAATCATGTTTTAATTGATGAATTTTATATTCGTTTTGAAAAAGGAAGAGCTGTTTTTTGGGATGCGAAGAAAGGTAAGGAAGTTTTGGATTCTATTTTTGAAATGGATGAGGGAGCTCATTACTTAGGAGAGTGTGCTTTAGTAGACGATAATTCTCCTATTTCCAACTCAAAAGTGTTGTTTCAAGACACTTTATATGACGAAAACGCTTCATGTCATTTTGCTTTAGGACGTGGCTTTAACGAATGCATAAAAAATGGTCTTGAGTTATCTCAAGAAGAATGTTATAAATTAGGTATCAATACATCATGCACTCATGTTGACTTTATGATTGGTACAAGTGATATGGAAATTATTGGGACAACGAAAGATGGAAGACAAGTTCCAATTATGAAAGATGGAAACTTAGTAATCGAGTGAAAGGAGTATTTTAGATGACAGTATTTGAAGAATTAAAATGGCGTGGACTGATTAAAGATGTATCAAGTCCAGAAATTGAAGAAAAAATCAATCAAGGAGGTCTTACTTTTTATATTGGAACAGACCCAACAGGTGACAGCATGCACATTGGTCATTTCTCTTCTTTTCTGATTTCCAAAAGACTAAAAGATGCGGGGCATAATCCTATTCTTTTAATCGGAGGTGGAACAGGTTTAATAGGAGACCCTAAGCCTACAAGTGAACGTCCGATGATTACCAAAGAAGAAGTAGAACATAATTTTCAATGTTTAAAAAAGCAAGCTGAAGACCTTTTTGGTTTCAAAGTTGTTAACAATAATGACTGGATTAAAGAAATTTGTGTGACAGACTTTTTAAGAGATTATGGAAAATATTTTAATATCAACTATATGTTGGATAAAGATATTGTACGAAGAAGATTAGATAGTGGAATTACTTATACAGAGTTTTCTTATATGTTACTGCAAGCACTTGACTTCTTACACCTTTATGAAAAAGAAAACTGTACACTTCAAGTCGCAGGACAAGACCAATGGGGTAATATTACTGCAGGAATTGATTTAATTCGAAAGAAAACAGGACAAGAAGCTTATGGTTTTACGATGCCACTTCTAACTAAAAGTGACGGAACTAAGTTTGGTAAAAGTGAGGGAGGAGCAATTTGGTTAGACAAAGAAAAAACAACTCCTTATGAACTTTATCAATTTCTAATCAATGCTGAGGACGATAAGGTCATTGATTACTTGAAGTTCTTAACATTCTTAACGAAAGAAGAAATAGAAGCTTTAGAAGAAAGTACAAAGAAAGAACCTGAAAAACGTCTTGCCCATGAAGCTTTAGCGAAAGAAGTGATTACTTTTCTGCATGGACAAGAGGCTTACCAAGAAGCTAAAGAGATTAGCGTAAAATTATTTAAGGGCGAAATAGAAAACTTTACTAAAAAAGAAGTTGAAGAAGCTTTTAAAGGAGTTACACAATACAAAATAGAAGAGGACATATCATTACTTGATGCTCTTGTTACTACTGGAGTTTGTAGTAGTAAAAGAGAAGCAAGAGAGTTCATTGGTGCAGGAAGCATCAGTGTAAATGGTAAAAAATGGCAAGATGATACTGAACTTTTAAGTCAAGATAAAGCCATTGATGGAACTTATTTTGTTATTCGTCGTGGTAAGAAAAAATATTTTATTTTTACTTTAGTCTAAAGGATGGAATGTTGTATGGAAAAAAAAGATAGAAAATTATCAAAACAAAAGCTTTCTAAAGTTTTGAAAGTATTGGCAATTTTATGTGTTATTGTACTGCTTATAGAAGGAATTTATCTGGCATATCTTTACTGTTCTCGTGAAGCAAAAAAAGTTTATAGTAGTGTTGCTTCAACTTTTATAAAAGATGGTACTGACTTTTATTTAGTTGGCTCTAGTGATTTTAAAAAGAGTAAAATTGGCTATCAAAAAGGTTATCAAAAAGCACGCTTTGCAAGATATAACAAAGATGGGAAATTATTAGTTGAAGAAGCTTTCCTTGATGGCTACAACAGTATTTATAATGATGTCTCTAAAGTTGGAAAAAACTATGTGGCGGTAGGTCAATATGAGAAGACAAAACAAGATAATAAGGAAAATACTGGAACCGGTATTATTGTAAAGTATAATAAAGATGGAAAAGTATTAGATAAAAAAGAAATTCTCGTTTTAGCGGATACGACTTTCAAAAAGGTAAAACCTTTAAGTGATGGTGGCTACATTGTAGTTGGACAGACGATTTTTGAAAACATGACACTAGGATTTGATGATAGAGGTGGTGGTATTATTATTCGCTACTCTAAAGATGATAAAGAAGTATGGAGAGCAAACTATGGTGGTAGTAAATCAGGAACATTTAATGATTTACTAATTGATGAAGAGAATAATGCCATTTATGTTGTAGGAAAAGATGCGGCAAGAACAGGTATTTTTGTAAAATATGACTTGAATGGAAAACGTATTTTCTCTAAGAATTATAGTAGTACAGATACCATTGGTTTTTCTGCGATAGAAGAACTAGGTGGAAATTATATTGTAGTAGGAAGTAAGAAGAGTAGTGAAGATAAAGAAGATTATCATACTGAAGCTTTGCTTGTAAAATATGATAAGAACGGTAAAATGTTATGGGATAAAACTTATAAGAAAAATGATATGAGCCGTTTTAATGACATTGCTATTCAAAATAATACGATTTATCTTGTAGGACATACTGCTGTTCTTAATAAGGAAAATTCTACTGAGGCAACAAGGGCTTTTGATTATACTGGAATATTTGCATCATTTACCAAAGATGGAAAGATTATTGCTTCAAAAGAATGGAAAGAAAAAAATAAAGAAACTTATTTTAGTGCCATTATCAAGGATAAAAATGGTTGTTATTTAACAGGACAGAGCAATGGTCAAAAACTATCAAACAATAAAGATATGAAAGAGTTTATTATCAAAGTTGATAATCAGGGAAACTAGGATAATAAAACACAAAAAAACTACTGACTTTAACAGTGAGTAGTTTTTTAATTTTTACTTATTGTAGAATTCAACGATGAGTGCTTCGTTAATATCTGCGTTCAATTCAGAACGTTCAGGATATCTTACATAAGTTCCTTCAAGTTTTCCTTCATCAAAAGTAACAAATTCAACACGGCTTGTTACCTTTTCAAGTGCTTCTTTAACAGCCTTGTGGTCACGAGAGTTTTCTTTTAAAGCAATTGTTGAACCAGGTTTTACACGGAATGATGGAATATCAACTTTTTTACCATCAACTGTAATATGACCATGATTGACAAGTTGTCTTGCTCCACGACGAGTTGTTGCAAAACCCATACGATAAACTAAGTTATCTAAACGTGACTCTAAGAATCTTAAGAAGTTTTCACCAGTAATACCTTTTACTTTTGAAGCTTCATCAAATGTCTTTCTAAATTGACGTTCAGAAAGTCCATACATAAAACGTACTTTTTGTTTTTCTTTTAATTGTGTTCCGTAATCAGATGCTTTTCCTTTACGTGCATTTCCATGTTGTCCAGGTCCATAAGGACGACGAGCAAGTTCACGACCAGTTTCACTAAGAGAAAAACCAACACGACGACTTCTTTTATATTCAGGTCCAGTATATCTTGACATGTTTAATCTCCTTTCTATAGATTACAAATCCATAGGAACTAATTGCTTTCCTAATGACTTAGGGAGTTACTCTTCGCCTAACAGCAAAGGTTACTTGTCTAAATAACACATTAAATCATCTAAAAGCATGCTGTTTCTTTGAATATGCAAGTTAGATTATAAAGAAAAAATGCATCTTTGTCAACAACATCCACTAATTTTTCCCGTTTCTTCAAGAAAAGCCTTTCAAAAAAAGTGATAATTTGATATGATATAAATAATACGAGGTGGAAAAGATGCAGGGCAAATTATTGATTATTGGCACAATTATAATCGTAATATCAATAATTTTATTGGTACTTTTTTTCCTTGTAAAAAAAAGAAGACGTACACGATATGAAAAAATTAGAGAATTACTAGAGCGAGAAAAGAACTTAATTGGCAGTACTCCAGTTTTATTAGAACTATCTAAGCTAGAACCAATCATTAAAAATGAAAAGATGGAAGAAAAATATCAGAAATGGCAAGAAAAGTTTTCCATTATTAAGGAGGAAGAACTACCAGTTATTGATGATTTACTCATTGAATTAGATGATGCTATCGAAAAGAAAGATTACGACCAAGCAAAGCGGAAAATTGCTAAAATTGAACTTGAGACCTATCGTGTTAAAGAAATGGCAGACCATTTATTAGACCAAGTTAAAGAAATTACTTTAAGCGAAGAAAAATATAGAAGTATTATTACAAAATTAAAAACAAAATATCGACAGTTGAATAGTGAATATAATGCTCATAAAAAACTTTATGAAGAAATGCAAGATGCCATTTCCTTACAACTTGAAAATATTGAAAAACGTTTCCTAGATTTTGAACAAAGTATGGAACGAAACGAATACAATGAAGTTGTTCATATTGTTAAAGCCCTTGATACAATGATAGAACATATGGGAATTATTGTTGAAGAAGTTCCAGATTTAATGCTAATGTGTAAACAAATGATACCAAAACGCATTGATGAGATTAAAGAAACTGAAGAAGAAATGGTCAAAAAAGGTTATCCTATCGAATACATGAACTTAGATTATAATTTGAAAGAAGCTAAAAAAAATGTAGATACCATTTTAGACCGTATTCGAGTTTTAAACTTAGAAGACTGTATGTTTGAGTTGAAAACTATTTTAGATTATTTAGATTCTATCTTTGTTGATTTTGAAAAAGAGAGACTTTCAAGAAAAGTATATGAAGAAGGACTTGAAGATTTTTCAAATAAATTAGATAAAACAGGAAAACTAATTTCCGACGTTTATTTGCAATTAAGTGATATTAAGTCCATGTATGATTTAAAAGAAGAAGATGTCAAGATTATCGATGAAGTTAATAAAACTTTAACAGTTATTCGTGATGATTATAAAAAGCTAACAGATAAAGTAGAAGCCAAAGCATCACCATATTCACAAGTAACCAAAGAACTGGATGAGTTAACTTTACGTTTAAAGCAAGTAGAAGCATCTTTTGATGTTGCTTTAAAATCACTTGGAAACATGTATGATGATGAACAACGAGCTAAAGAACAACTTGAAGAAATTGAACGATTATTAAAAGAATGTAAGTTTAAAATGCGAACCTTTAAATTGCCTTTAATTAGTGACCATTATTTTGTAGAACTTGAAGAAGCAAATGAAGCGATTAAAGAAGTTGTAAAAGAACTTTCTAAGAAACCTATTGTTATCAAAACACTCAATACAAGAGTAGATACAGCAAGAGACCTTGTTTTAAAACTACTTGCGACAACAGAAGATATGATACGTACCGCAAAGATTTGTGAACAAACTATCGTTTATGGAAATCGTTATCGCCTATTACATAGTGATATTCAAACAAGCCTTGATGAAGCAAGTGAGTTATTCCTAAAGGGAGACTATAAAACAAGTTTATCATTAAGTCTGAAAACTCTAAAGCAGGTTGATGAAAATATAGAGAAGAAGGTGTTATCACTCTATGGTAAGTAAGAAGCTATCCAATAAGGGGTTTGGTGCTTACGAACTTTTAACCATGGCTATGGTCACTTTAATTTTATCCTTTATCGTTTTACAAATTGCTCTTAATAGTCAAAAGGGTGAAAAGTATAAAGTTTTCGCATACAATGCTAAGATGATGGGAACAAATGCTATATCAATGCAAATGCTTGAAGATGCAGAAGATGCATCAACAAGTCTCTACTTGTCAAAAATGATAGAAGAAGGAATTGTTGTTGATATCAAAAATCCATTTGATGGCGACAGATACTGTAATAGAGAAGAGTCTAAAGTTGTTTTTGAAGATGATAAGAAATTCGTTGATTTACGGTGTGGGAATATGGTCATTCAAAATATGGCATTAGGAGATACGAAAGCCGATATTTATGAAGTTTCAGACTGGAAAACGAAAAGAGAAAGTAAAAAAGACGTTGAAAGAACTTTCTATAATTATCAAAAGGATAATAAAGACGTATTAGAAAAAGATTTAGAAGAAGCTTTATTTATTGAAACAGTCAATGAAACACTCTTAAAAAAATATCAAAGCGTTGAAGAAATCAAAAAAGATTTGAAAGTTGTGGAAAAAACTTACTATCGAAGTGAAAAGAAAGTAAAGACAGTTGAGTATTAAACTATCTTTGCTAAGGATATATTATAGATAAGGAAAGCGTTAATGCTTTCTTTTTTGAGTATTTAATTGTATAATAAAACAAGAAAAAAGGAGGGTTACTATGATTTATTTTGATAATGCTTCCACAACAATTCCAAATGAAGAAGTTTTAGATACATTTACAGAAGTAACTAAGAAGTTTATAGGAAATCCAAATTCGATGCACCAACTAGGTTATCAAGCAAAGAAGTTGATAGATGAGGCAACAAAACAAGTTGCAGATTTACTTTCTGTAAAGCAAGAAGAAGTGATTTTTACATCTAGTGCTAGTGAAGCAAATAATATGGCAGTCCAAGGAATATTAAAAGCATATCCTTTTCGGAACAAAAAAATAGTAACAACTCCACTAGAACATGCATCTCTTCAAGTGCTTTTCAATGATTTAGAAAAAAATGGAGTAGAAATACATTACTTAAAACTTCAAGAAAATGGACAAATTGATTTAGAAGATTTACAAAAAGAATTAGAAAGTGAACCTTTGCTTGTCAGTATTCAACATGTCAATAGTGAAGTTGGTATTATACAAAATGTGGAAGAAATTGGAAAAATCATCCAAAATTATCCGAAAACGTTCTTTCATGTGGATGCAACACAAAGCATTGGAAAACTACCTATTTCCTTAGAAAACATTGACTTGCTTACTTGCAGTGCACATAAATTTTTTGGTTTAAAAGGAATTGCTTGTCTTGTTAAAAAAGCACAAATCCAATTAGTTCCACTTATTTTTGGTGGAAAAAGTCAAAGCATTTATCGAGCTGGGACACCTTCTCCTGCACTTATCGCAAGTTTTTCAAAGGCACTTCGTCTCGCAAAAGAAAGTGAAACTCTATCTTTTAAGCATGTTTCCAAACTCAAAGAAAAATTAGAACAAGGATTACAAGAAATAGACGGTATTATCATCAATAGTTATCAAGCAGGAAGTCCATATATTGTCAATTTTAGTATTCCAACTGTCAAATCAGAAACACTTTTACATGCACTTTCAGAAAGAGAAGTGTATGTTTCTACCAAAACAGCTTGTTCTAAAGGAAACCAAAGTGAGGTATTAAAAGCTCTTATGAAGGATGATATTGTCGCATCACATTCTATTAGGGTCAGTTTTTCTAAAGATAATACCTTAGAAGAAGTAGAACAATTTTTAAAAATTTTAAAAGAAGAACTTGCTGTATTAAATTTTAAGAAAGGAGCAAACTAATGGAGAAAGTCATTTTAATTAAGTATGGTGAACTAACAACGAAAAAGAAAAATCGCAGCTATTTTGTAAAAGCACTTTTAGACCGTATTTCTAGTCAGTTAAAAAATTTGAATGTTCAAATTCAAAGAGATTTGTCAAGAATGTTGATAAGAGTGGATGAGGAACATTTCAGTCAAGTTTTAGAAAAATTACAGACTATCTTTGGAATACATGCTTATAATATTGCTTATAAAGTTTTGCCAATTGAAGAAGAAATCACTGAAATGGTAAAAGAAGTTATAAAAAGCGAAGATTTTGATACCTTTAAAGTAGAAGTGAAAAGGAGCAATAAAGCTTTTCCTTTGACTTCCCAGGAATTTGCAAAAGTTTTAGGTGGAGTTGTTTTAAAAAATAGTGAGAATAAACGAGTAGATGTTCACCATCCAACTCTAACAATTCATGTGGAAATAAGAGACAAGGAAGCTTTTATTTATACTAATTCCTATAAAGGTTTGGGTGGTTATCCAACGGGAGTACAAGGAACAGGACTTTTGATGCTGAGTGGAGGAATTGATTCTCCTGTTGCAGGATATCTTGCGCAAAAAAGAGGTATCAAATTAGAAGCTGTCTATTTTGAAGCTCTTCCTCACACTTCTTTAGAAGCACGAGAAAAAGTCATTTCTTTGGCGAGAGTTTTAGCAAAATATCAAGGTGATGTGAAACTTCATGTTGTTCCTTTTACAAAAATCCAAGAAGAAATTTATAAAAATGGAAAACCAGATTATACGATTACAATTATGCGAAGAATGATGTATCGAATTATGGAAAGACTTTGTAAAAAACAAAAAGCAAAATGTATTATTAACGGAGAATCGATAGGACAAGTAGCTTCTCAAACTCTTTCTTCGATGAAAGTTATCAATGCTGTTACGAACTTTCCAGTCATTCGTCCTGTTGCCTGCCTTGATAAATTAGAAATTATGGATATTGCAAGAGACATTGGAACTTATGATATCAGTATTTTACCATATGAAGACTGTTGTACTGTTTTTGTTCCAAAGCATCCAGTTATTAACCCTACGCTTGATACTTGTCTTGCAATTGAAAAAAATTTAAATTTTGAAAAACTTTTGGATGAAGTGGTTGAAAATACTTTTGTGATAAAGGTAGGATGCGAAGAACAAGAAGAATTTAAAGCATTTTTATAAGAAATTATAAAAAATTTAGTGGAATAAATTTCCAGTATCAAAATTTGTATTTTTCACAAGCTATTAGTGTAGGAGGTGAAAAATATGAATAGTCAAAACTCTAGTTCAATGAAAATGAGAGTTCCAGGAGCTAAACAAGCTATCGATAAAATGAAATATGAAATCGCTAACGAATTTGGTGTAAACCTTGGACCAGATGCTACTAGTCGTGCTAACGGTTCAGTTGGTGGTGAAATTACTCGTCGTTTAGTTCAAAATGGATTAAATCAAGTAAGCGGAAGTTACACTAACAAGTAATATTAGTTAACTTAGACGATAGGCTATAAAAGGCCTATCTTTGTTTTTGAAAGTAAAGTCGTAAAAAAATATATGAAAAAAGCTAGTAGTAAAGAAAAAAGTTTGATATAATGATAAAGAAGAAGAGTATATGAAGGTGATTCAAGTGGCCATATTTAAGAATCGAAAAAAATACGCAGTCAGTACTCAGGAAG
>CANQWT010000004.1 GCA_947627635.1 uncultured Bacilli bacterium | reverse complement strand
TATTTAGAAAAAAATAAGGGTAAAAAATAAAAATTAAAGCCCTTTTTTTGATATAACCCCAGAAATTTAAGAAAAAATAGTTCTAAAAATTAAAAATTTGCTGTTTGCTTTTATTCTTTAACCATTGTAGACTATCCACCCAGAAAGGAGAAATACTATGGTAGAAGAAAATCAAAAAGAATTCTTAACCTCAAAATATGATCGAGTTTTTAAAGCTGTTTTTCTAAATTCAAATGATACAGATCCTTTGTTAGATAAATTTCTAGAAAAACTTTTATCTATTCCAGTAGAAAAAGTAGAACTAAAAGGAACAGAACTACCAATTACAAATGTAGGAGAAAAAGTAAAAGTAGTAGATGGGTTAATTAAAGTAAATGAACATATCAATATTCATATAGAAAATGATACAAAGTATGACGAGGGAATTAGAAGAAGAAACTTTGGGTATCTCGCAAGCATATATGATAGAAATATAGAACGAGGAGGAAGAATAGATTTAAGAGAAAGATTTTTATTGATAGATTTTAATTTTACTAAAGCAAAGCAAGAACAAGTTATTGATTACTATCAGATAATGAATAAAAATGGAAAGAAATATATAAAAAATCTTGTAATAATGACATATAACATAGAAAAGGTAAGAGAGTTTTGGTATAATAGAGATATCAAAAACATTAAGAAGTACAAATACTTAATCATGTTAGACTTAAATGAAAAAGAATTAGAAGAGTTAAATAAAATAGTAGGAAGGGATGAGATAATAATGGAATATACAAAAAGAGTAACAGAATTAAATGACGAAGAAAGATATAGACCATGGCTATCAATGGAAGAAAAACAAGAAGTTACAGAAAATATGATACGACAAGAAGCTATGAAAAAGGGCGAAGCTAAAGGAGAACGCCAAGGAATGAATACTGTAGCTAAAAGAATGCTTGAAAATAATGAGACAATATCATACATATCAGAAATCACAGGCTTAAGTGAAAAAGCCATCCAAAGATTATCGATTTAGGTCAACAATAAATAATGAAAATAACTTGCTATAACTGGCAAGTTTTTTAGTATAATAGACAAAGGAGGCGATAATATGACAGATTTAGAAATCGCTAAGGCAGTAAAGACCAAGTCAATTTTAGAAATTGCTAAAAAACTAGGGTTAGATGAACAGGATTTAATTTATTATGGTAAAGATAAGGCTAAAGTAACTAAAGAAGCTTCTGATGCAAAAGGTAAACTGATTTTAGTGACAGCCATTTCTCCAACTCCTATGGGAGAAGGAAAAACAACTGTATCCATAGGACTTGCAGATGCTTTACAAGAATTAGGAGAAAGTGTAAGCTTATCACTTCGTGAACCATCTCTTGGACCTGTCTTTGGTATGAAAGGCGGTGCTACAGGTGGAGGATATTCTCAAGTTGTTCCAATGGATGAAATCAACCTGCATTTCACAGGAGATTTTCATGCCATTACTTCTTGTAATAACTTAATTAGTGCTGCCATATATAATCATATCTATCAAGGAAATGAACTAGATATTTGTGAAGTAATTCATCAAGGGTGTTTAGATGTCAATGATAGAAGTCTAAGAGATATAACAGTATCTGTTCGCGATAAAACATGGAAAACTTCTTTTCAAATCACATCAGCATCTTCAATTATGGCACTATTTTGCCTTGCTACAAATCGTATAGATTTAAGAAAACGACTTTCACAAATGGTTGTTGCATATAATCAAAAACACGAACCTATTACAGTTCATGACCTCAAATTAGAAGGCGCGTTAATGGCACTTTTAAAAGATGCTTTCTATCCAAATTTAGTTCAAACCCTAGAAGGAACACCAGCTTTTATTCACGGAGGCCCTTTTGCAAATATTGCACATGGTTGTAGCAGTGTTGTTGCAACAAAATTATCTCTTGCTCTTTCAAATTATACTATTACAGAAGCAGGCTTTGGCTCAGACCTTGGAGCAGAAAAATTTCTAAATATTGTCTGTCCAAGTGCAGGACTAACTCCTAATGTTATCGTATTAGTCGCAACCATCAAAGCCTTAAAATATCATGGCAACGGTAGCTTAGAACAAGGCTTTACAAACTTAAAAGCACATTTGGACCACTTATCACAATATCATGTTCCACTTATTGTATGCTTAAATCAATATAGTGAAGATAAAGAAGCTGATATTTTACAGTTAAAATCATTAGTAGAAGAGGAAGGATATTCTTTTTCCATCAGCACAGCTTACAAACATGGTGGAAAAGGAGCTTGTGATTTAGGACGATTAGTTCTTCAAAAAGCAGCTTTAGAAAATCAATTTCAACCACTTTATCATTGGAATTTATCTCTCACTCAAAAGTTTGAAATCCTAGCAAAACAAGTCTATCATGCATCTCAAATTACTTATAGTCCTGATGCGAAAAAGACCTTAGATTTATTAGAAAAATCTAAATACCAAAAAGCACCTATTTGTGTTTCAAAAACTCAGTATTCCATCTCAGATGATGCGAAAAAGTTAGGTTATCCAAAAGACAACCACATCTATGTTAAAAAAATCAAATTGGAAAGTGGAGCTTTCTTTGTAACCTTTATGTTAGGAGATATCTATGCAATGCCAGGCTTACCAAAGCATCCAAATTATGAAAAAATAGATTTAATAGACAATGAAATTGTTGGACTTTTTTAAATCAATTTTTATCCATCTTTTCAATGCTGAAATTGAGAAAATAATAAATTTAAAATTCCCTCAAAAAGTCCTTGACAAAAGCTTTTTCCTGTCTTAATATGTAGTAAAATAGGAGGCGAGGATATGAAAAAATGGAATGAAAAAATAATCATTGTATCTCTCGTTTCTTTCAACATGGGCTCACATTTTTCTTGGTGAGTTTTTTTGTTTTCGGGAGGTGGAACTATGGATTTTTTGAAATTTATTGAAGAAGGTATTCCTTACTATCACAATGACTGGGATTTGAATTTCTTACTGCGAAATTGTGCTTATCTAGAAGCAGATGAGAAACAAGAAATTATCAAAGCATTTCATTTCGCTAAAGATGCTCACGAAGGAGCATATCGTGAAGGAGGAGAACCATATTTTAGTCATCCATTCACAGTCGCTAACTATGCCACCTATTTTGAACTTTCCAAAGATGTCATCGTTGCATGCTTACTTCATGATGTGGTTGAAGATACTTCTGTTTCACTTTCTCAAATTCAAGATGAATTTGGTCTAGATATTGCGGTTTTAGTCGATGGTGTTACAAAGCTTACAAACTTCCATAATAAGGAAGAAAAAGATGCCGTCAATGTCAGTAAATTGTTTCGTTCTTTTCTTCATTTATCTCCAGAAGTATTCATTATTAAATTACTTGATAGGTCTCATAATATGTCTACAATTAGTAAGAAAAAACGTCGTGATAAGCAAATTGAGAATAGTCTAGAAACCTTAAATATCTATGTCCCTATGGCTAGAAACTTAGGCTGTGGAGAAATTAGAAGAGCCTTAGAAAATATGAGTTTCCATGCTCTAGAAAATGAGAAATATCACAAAATAGAACAAGACCAAAAAGAAATGATAGACCAAGCCAAAGAAGAAACAACTTCGCTTATCACTTCTTTAAATCAAGCCCTCCATGAAAAAGGAATAGATGCAAATATCCGTTTTCGAATGAAAGGACTTTATGGAATTTATTGTGCCCTACAACAGAATTTAAATTATAACCAAATTCATGATTTAAGGTCAATTAAAGTGACTGTTCCAACAAGTACAGACTGTTATCGTTCAGTAGAAGCAGTCCATCAGTTAATCCATCCTACCCAACTTCATATGAGGGACTATATTGCCATGCCAAAAACCAATGGATATCAAGCCCTACACACAACAGGAATTACTTCAAAAGGAACACAATATCAAGTACAAATTAGAACAGAAAAGATGATGGAAATTGCCGAAAAAGGAATTATGGTCTTTTCCATTAAGAAAAAAGATACCGTTTTACAAGAGCTTGAGCATTTTCAGTTTTATCATGTTTTAAAAGAATTGGATGCAAGACTTCCTAACGACTTAGAATTCTATAAAGCCTTAAAAGACCAGATTTTATCAGAACATATTTATATTACATTATTAGATGGTACAAAAAGAGAGCTACCTAAAAACTCTACTGTCCTTGATTTAGTCTGTTCTTTAGGAGTAGAAGAACTTTTACATTTTTCCACAGCTGTTAAAAATGGACGGGTTGTTTCTTTAGGAGAGCCTCTACAAAATGAAGATAGTGTTTTTGTCTATTCCACCAATAAAACAGTCTATCCAAATCGAAAAATTGTTGAAGAATGCAAAACTCCTTATGCCAAAGTTTTGATAACTGGACTTTATCCTGCTGTCAAATAAGAAAAGATATCTTGTCCCTTCTTGACAAGGCCTTAAAAAAAGCCTATATTTAAGAAAAGTAAGGGGCGATACTATGCTTAAAATCTATAAAAATAATTTGGAAACAGACGAATTTTCAAGAGCGGAAAAGATTACAGTAGGTTCGTGGATACAACTAGTTGCACCAACGGAGGAAGAATTAACGCAAATTTCAAATCGTGTAGGTATTCCTAAAGGGTTCTTACAAAGTGTAATCGACGATGATGAAAAACCACGTGTGGACGAAGAGGACGGATGCAAAGCAATTCTTTTAGATATACCAGTCATTCACAAAAGTAACAATATGGAATTTATCAAAACAGCAACGCTTGGAATTTTACTAGTAAGAGATGACTATATTATTACAATTGAAAGTCAAAAGACACCATTTTTAAGTGATTTTACAAAAGGAAAAGTGAAAGAGTTTTATACATATAAGAAAAGTAGATTTACCATTCAAATAGCTTACCGTATTGCGATTACATATTTAAAAGTGTTAAGAGATATTCGTAAGAAAATTGAATTGGCAGAAGGAAATATGTTACAGGCAACAAAGAATGAAGAAATTCTAAATTTACTAGGACTTGAAAATAGTTTAACTTATATCATTACTGCGCTTCGTTCTAATGGTGCTGTGTTAGACCGAATTTTAAGAGGAAGTGTCATTAGTCTTTACGAAGAAGACCAAGATTTATTAGAAGATGCAATTATTGAAAATAATCAAGCAATTTCTATGGCAGAGCTTTATCGAAGCATTTTGGAAAGCATGACCGATACTGTCGCAACGATTATTTCTAACAATTTGAATACGATTATGAAGTTCTTGGCAGGAATTACTATTGTTATTTCTATTCCAACTATGGTTGCCTCCTTTATGGGAATGAATGTTGATTTAGGTATTTTTGAAACAAGTCCATTTGCCTTCTGTCATTTAATAGTCATCTCCATTGTTTTCTCTTTAATTGTTGCTTATATCTTAAAAAAACGAAACATGCTTTAGTGTGTCTTTGAAAGAAACCTCACACTCATTGCTTTGTTTCGCTTTTCTTTATAACTCTTTTTTAAGAGTTTTTATATTGTCTTCTTGAAATTTTAAGAAATCCTTGGCAAGCTTACGGTAAGATTTGTCCAAATGTTCTTCACACTCACTTAATTTTTGTTCCATTTCAATACTTCCCATAGAAATTCCTTGAATTAACATTTCAGAAATAGCAGAGTCACTATTATCTGTTTTGACTTCTTTTTGAATTCCCATTTTAGAAGCCATCTTTGCCATAACCCCTTCTTTTTGAGGAGTAGCATCTAACTCTTCTAATGCTTTTAAAGCATCATCTTGATAGCGCTCATATCCTTCTAAGATATGGGTTATCGTTTCTTTAATTTTATTGTTTTTATCTTTTAATGTTTCAAGTAAACTTTTAAGAGAAAAGACAGCCATTTCACTATCCCTATAAATGATTTCCATTACCTTAATATTTTCGTTCATATATTTTATTCCTTTCTAGGAGATAGTCTAACCAAAAAGAAAAAAGTTATACAAAAAAAGAGTATCTATAAGATACTCGAACTATTTTGATTATGGTGTTACACCTTGTCCCTGAGTAGACGTATTTGTCTGAGTTTGTGGGACTGGATTTGGGTCATATACTTTATATGAACCTGGATAAAAAGCTCCATTATAAGTAATTGTATAAGTATAATCTCCTGCTTGGTCAGGATTTACTCTTGAAATATCAAGTTGCATATTATTTCGAACCTCATCAGGAATTGCTTCGATAACATAGTATGCAATATCTTGAGAAATCGGTGTTCCAATTGGTACAGAAATTGCTTTTAAAGTAATCGTTTGTTTAATCGTCACTTCTGGAATTGGTTTTTCCTTAACAAGCACTTTTCCTTGGAAAGATTTCTTTTTATAATAGACAGTATAAATGTATTCTCCTGGTTGTTGAACATTTACTGTACTTGTATCAAGCTTTAATTGAGATAAGATATCATCTTCTACAGGTTCTTCTAAATAATCAGAAACATTAACTGATAAAGGCATATTTACTTCTGATGAGATTTCTTTTAGTTTGAGAGAAACTTCTTTTTTAATACCAACTTGTCTTTGTTCTACAAGTAAAAATGAAGTTTTTGGCGTCTTCGCTTCTTGATATTTAGGATAAAGCGAACCACAGGTAATGGAGTAAACACCTAGAAAAGCAAAAGTTGCAATTGTGATAATTCTAGTTTTTCCATCCAATTTAATCACCCTCTTTAGTTTATTTCATTATAATATATGTTTTTTTTAGATACAAGTGTTTTTGCTATCTTTGCATGAAAATTTGTCAAATAAAGGTAAAAAAACAGATAGAATTTTGCATCTTCCTTTGTTATAATAGAATTGACAGGTGGTGGGTTTATGAAAGCTTTAATCACAGGCGCTTCAAGTGGTATCGGAATGGAATTAGCAAGAGCCCTTGCGAAAAAGGGATATGATTTGATTTTAGTTGCTAGAAATCGTGAACAATTGGAAAAACTTCAAAGAGAACTTCCTGTAAAAGTCAAAGTGGTTGTTGTTGATTTATCCATTGAGCAAAAAGTGAAAGAACTTTGTGTTTTGATGCGTCAAGAAGCAGTTGATTTACTTGTTAATAATGCCGGTTTTGGAGTTTATGGGAATTTTACAGAGACAGAGGTTTCTAAAGAACTTGAAATGCTTTCAGTCAATGTCAAAGCGGTACACATGATGACAAAGTTCTTCTTAAAAGATATGGAAAAAAGAAATCATGGAACGATTTTGAATGTCGCATCAAGTGCAGCTTTTTATCCAGGTCCTTTAATGAGTGCTTATTATGCAAGTAAATCTTATGTATATAAATTATCTCTTGCCTTGGAAGAAGAATTAAGAAGAAAACATAGTGCTGTTAAAGTTGCTGTTCTTTGTCCAGGACCAGTCGATACAAATTTCAATAAAACGGCAGGAGTTCAGTTTAGTTTGAAATCACTTTCTAGTAAAAAAGTGGCAGAATATACCTTATCACAATTAGAAAAAGGAAAAACAATTATTATTCCAGGAATGAAAATGAAGTGTGCCAAATTCTTTAGTCATTTTGTAAGTGATAAGATGCTTGCTAAGATGGCATACAATATTCAAAAGAAAAAGAAATAGAAAAAGTTTGGTTTTAGGGGGATTATGAAAACAGTATTAGAAGTTCGAAATTTAAATTTATCATCTTTATTTAATCATGTGGATTTGGCTATTCATGAAAAAGAATGGACTGTTTTAACTGGCACTAATTGTTCAGGTAAGACAACACTTATAAAAATTCTAGCTTCCATTTTTCCAATTTCTAAGACAGTACTTTTAGAACAAGAGTATTTTGATACAATACCTCTTTCAAAAAAACAGGAAAAAATCGCTGTTTTCTTTTCTGCTTCCTCTTATTTTTTTGCTTATAATAAAGTAGAAGAAGAAATAGAAAATGCTGTTAAAAAGGGAAAAGATAAAACTGTATCTCTTAAGTTTATTCAAGAACAAATTAAAGCGTTTGATTTTTCACAACTATTAAAAAAGAAAATTGAAGAGTTATCATTTTTTCAAAAAGAAAGATTATTCTTATTGCTTTCTCTTTTAACAAGAAAAAAAGTTGTTCTTTTAGATGATGCATTTCTTTCATTCAATGAGGAAGAAAAAAGTATTTTAATAGAGGACTTTAGACGTTTAAAAGAAAATGGTATTGCTATTTTTATGACAACTTCTAGATTAGAAGATGGTATTTATGCGGATAGATTACTTGTTCTTGACCATGGAAAAATTATCTTAGATGATATTCCACATCAAGTATATAAAGAAGATAGTCTATTGAATAAAATAGGGTTACAGTTACCATTTTTTGTTGATTTATCCATAAAATTACAATATTATAATTTGATAAATCAGATTTATTTAAAACAAGAAGAGTTGGTGGATGCATTATGGAAATCAAATTAAAAAATATCAATTCTGATGAACTAAGTCAGTTGAATTTAACCTTTAAAGAAGGAGAAATTTTTGCGATAACAGGGGATAAGAAAGAGCAAGTTTTTGATATTCTTACGTTAAAATGTAAGATGACGGGAACATTTATGGTAGATGGTAACAGGCTACTAATAAAAAATCAAAGTGCTTTAAAAGATAGAATTTATCGAATGGAAGAGTTTATAACTGTTCCACATATGATTACAACAGTCGAAGAATACTTACACTATGTGTTATCTTCTTATCAAATTTCATGTCAAAATGAAACTAAAAAAATCAAGGATGCCTTAAAATTAGTGGGTCTTAAAAGTCAAATTTTAATGTTTCCGATTAGTTGCTTATCAAAAACAGAAGAGAAACTCTTATCTCTTGCTACTTCCTTAATTGTTAATAAAGAAGTCTTGCTTCTTGAAAATCCTTTTAGAGGACTAGATATGAAAAAGGCTAAAAAAGTTTTTAGAATTTTAGAAAAATTAAAAGAAACCTATCAGAAAACAATTATTTTTACTACAGATGACTGTGAAGAAATTTATCAGTATAGTGATAAAGTGGTAATTTTAAAAGAGGGAAAAGTTTTATCCACAGGTTCTGTGGAAGAAGTTTATTCACAAGGGGATTTTTTAAAAAAATATGAAGTGTTTATTCCTAAAGCAATTGCTTTTGCTTCCTATGTAAGAGATGAAAAAAAAGTAAATTTGGATTATCATAAAGATATAAGAGATTTAATCAAAGAAATTTATCGAAAAGTATAAGGAGGGTTTTATGCGTTACTGTATTTGTTTTTCTTATGAAGGAACGATGTATAGTGGTTATCAAAGACAAAAAGGTCTATCAACTATTCAAGAAAAAATAGAAGATGCCCTTTACCAAATCAATAATTCAAAGAAAGTTTCAATAACTTCTGCAGGGCGAACAGACAAAGGCGTTCATGCCATGTGCCAAATTGCTCATTTAGAAATGGATGTAGATATCAAACCGTATCAACTAAAACGGGCTCTTAATAGTCATTTACCTGAAGACATTTATGTAAGAGGAGCTTATCAAGTTGGCGATGATTTTCATGCAAGATATATGGTTTTAGAGAAAACTTATGAATATCGTATCAATGTAGGGGAGTATCAGCCACTTCGAAGAAGATTTGTTTATCAACATAACTATCCTCTCGATATAGTAAAAATGCAAGAAGCAATTTCTTATTTAGTAGGGGAACATGACTTTAGAGCTTTTGTGACTGAAAATGAAACGAAAGAAAGTTGTGTCAGAACTATAACAGAAGCAACAATTAGGAAAGACAAGGCTTATCCAAATGAAATAGTCTTTACTTTTAAAGGAAAAGGTTTTCTGCGTTATCAGATAAGAAACATGGTTGGTGTGTTAATCAAAGTAGGTACAGGAAAAATAGCTCCTAGTAAGGTCAAAGAAATCTTAGAAAGTAAGGATAGAAGTCAATATGGAGTAACTGCACCAGCTTGTGGGCTTACTTTACTTTCATTAAAATTGCAAGAACCATATCAATATATTGTAGAAGAAAAGTAAGAAAGAGTAGGAGATTAAAAACATGAAAAATTCCACTATATTTGAAGAAATAGAAGCACGAGAAACAAGGCTTGGAATGTCTTACGAAATTATGTCCAATTCATCGGCAAACTTAGATACTACTTTAGATGAATGGATTAGATTTTTATCTTATTTTAAACCTGATGAGCTGTCTTTTTTAGAAAGGCTTGATGCAAAAGAACTCAGCGAATTAACAGAAAGTGAAATTCAAAAATGCCTGAAGTTAAGAGAGCAAAAGGAATTATTGGACCTTCTTAAAAAGTATAAGAATAAAACTTGTACGAAAGAAGAACATGATAGAGTTTTAGAGTATATCAATGGTTCTTTAAAAAGCTTTATGAAAAGTAGACTAACAAGAAGTGAGAAAGAAAAAGCAAAAGAGAGAATAGCTTTCTATAAAGAAAAGACTTCGAAACAACTAGGTGAATATATTGATAGCCAAATGGAACACTATGATACTTTATCACTTTTGGATGCTTATGTTTTATATCAAGTAAGAGATTTAAAACAGAAAAAAGATAATGACGAGGCCATAAAAGAAATAGTAAAAGGACAAAAAGAAAGGGCATATTATTTAAGAAAAGCTTTAAGGAGAGATTTTGGAATATAGGATATACTTTTAGAATTTCTATGAAGTGATGTATAATAAAACGGAAAGGTAGGAATTTTGTATGAATATATCTCAGAAAAAAGGTAAGCTAGATTTTTTAGATTTAGGACAACTAAAGAAGCCCACATCCTTATTTAATACAATTCAAGAACAAAGACAACAAATTCAAAAAGACATTATGAATAATCAAACCAATTCTATAGTAAATAGTTCTTCTTTGAATACTGAAACAGAAACACTACCTTTGGAAGCAACACATACCGTTCAGCCCGGTGAGACATTATCTAAAATTGCTAAAGATTATGAGACAAGTACAGAAAGTTTAATGGAAAGTAACAAAGATATTCAAAACCCAGATGAAATTGCTGTAGGACAAGTTCTTACTATTCCAAATCAAAAACGAGAAAGTGAAGAGGAAAATATACAAGCAACTACTTCTATTCGACCTTCTATAAGAATTCAGTTAATTGGAAACCATCAAGTGACGGTAGAAAATCAGTATATTCAGCCTAACTTTGTGGTTGCTTATTATGAAAGCAAACTTCGTGCTTTCTTAGCTACAAAAAATGGAACTCGCAATAAAGTCGCTTTAGCTGCTATCTTTTTAGCAACTCAATTTCCAAAAATCCCATATTTTTGGGGAGGTGGACATACAGATACAAAAGAAGAAATGACCGGCATTAACCAAACTTGGGGAATAGATAAGCCTATTGTTTTTGGTGGAGACGATTATTATATTCAAGGTGAACAATTTCCAAACTCATTAGACTGTTCTGGTTTTGTAACATGGTGTATGTTAAATGGAGGCTATGAAGTTGACCCTTATATTCAGCCAAGTGGTTATTGTTTAGGTTCAGAAGATTTAAAAAAGTTAGGTCCATCTAAGTCTTTAACTGACCCAAGTATATTTGAAACTGTACAAGTTGGAGATGTGGGTTATATGTCAGGACACGTTGGAATAGTTATTGATGTGAATGAAGATAAAAAAGAAATTACTTTTGCTCATGTATCAGGAAGTGGTTATGGAATGAATATAACAACAATGAGTACTGAAACAGGTGAAATTGTAAATGATATTTTAGGAGCTATTCCAAAAATAGATAAAAATGGAAATCCAATTCCTAGACCTAATCGTATTGGTAATAAATATTTTACAGATATAATTTCTATTTCTTATCCAGACTAATACCTATCTATGATAGAGTAAAAATATTTCCTTGGAAGTGTCAAAACTAAGTATCTTATAATTTCCGTTACTTTGAGAATTCACACGAAAATGAAATCATGATTTTGTTGTTGACTTTTAAGAAAACTTCCCTTATAATCTAAATCGGTACATTTTATATCCCCACATAAATTAAGTCTTGGGAAAACTTAATTTAAGTAAAGGAGAACATTATGACAAGTTATATGCAAAAAAAAGAAACTGTTGAACGCAAATGGTATGTAATTGATGCTAAAGATATTCCACTAGGAAGAGTAGCTTCTAAAGCAGCTCATATTCTTCGTGGAAAACATAAAGCAACATTCACACCACATATTGACTGTGGAGACTATATCATTATTATCAATGCTGAGAAAGTTAAATTAACTGGAAACAAGCTTGAAGATAAGAAATATTATAGTCACTCAGGATATCCTGGAGGATTACGTGAAAGAACTGCCAAAGAAATGGTAGAAAAGTATCCTGTTGAAATGGTGGAAAAAGCTGTTAAAGGAATGTTACCAAAAAATCGTTTAGGACGCCAAATGTATAAGAAATTATTCGTATACGCTGGTGAAACTCATCCACATATGGCTCAAAAGCCTGAAGTGATGGAAGTAAAGTAGGAGGGAATAGGTAATGGCAAAAGATACAAAAGTATATCAAGGAACAGGACGCAGAAAAACAAGTGTTGCTCGTGTTCGTATGACTTCTGGAACTGGAAAAATTACAGTTAATGGACGTGATGTTCATGAATATTTCCCATATGAAACTTTGGTAATGGATTTAACTCAACCACTTGATGCAACAAATACACGTGATTTATATGACATCGATGTTGATGTAAACGGTGGAGGTTTCCAAGGACAAGCAGGAGCTACTCGTTTAGGAATTACAAGATGTTTACTTCTTGTTGATGCAGCAACTCCAGCTGATTCTGAAAACAGCTATCGTAAAATTCTTAAGAGCGAAGGATTTATTACTCGTGATGCTCGTAAGAAAGAACGTAAGAAACCAGGTCTTAAAAAAGCACGTCGTGCTCCACAATTCTCAAAACGTTAAAAACAGTATTCTTACCTCATTGTCAAAAACAATGGGGTTTTCTTTTGAATTCAAAGTAAATGTGATACACTAAAGAAGAATAGACGATAAACGGTGATTATACTGATATGGTGAATGCGACGAACCCTTGGTTTGTCCGGGGTGGTGCTCAGTATAATGAAACTCTCGCAGGAGTTTTCGCCTATGGTCAAGCTAACGGTAACGCGAACTCAAACAACTCGTTCCGCCAAGTATCTGATTACAAATAAAAATGAGAATTTGTAAAGTCTATTTATAAGAAAAAAGAAAAGTAAGATGAGTAAATCAACGTGAAAATCTTACTTTTTTAAATTCAAAAGAAAAATTTCTAAATTTATGGTAAAATAATAGTATTGTTGGGGTGATACTATGTCTAATATAAAGTCTAGTACAAAAAAGCAAGCTTTCTTTGAATTTGTCTTCTTCTTTTTTATAGGCTGTCTTTTTGGATATCTTTTCGAAACAGTCTTATGTTTCTTTCAGTTTGGAAAGTATGAAAGTAGAAAAGGACTAATTTATGGTCCATTTAATGTAATTTATGGAATTGCTTTTGCTGTTGCACCACTACTTTTAAAGAAAAAGAGTACTTTGCAATTATTTTTGTACTCTATGCTTTATGGTGGTCTTTTTGAATATTTATGTTCTTGGTTTCAAGAAACAGTTTTTGGAACAGTCTCTTGGGATTATCATAATCAATTTATGAACTTTGACGGTAGAACAAGTATATTTATGATGCTTGTGTGGGCAATTATTGGCTTTACTTTTATGAAATTTTGTTATCCTTTACTTATGAAAATGGTTCAAATGATAAAACCTACTTTCTATTTTCCTATTGGTCTTGTGATTACACTCTTTTTTACCTTTGATATATTAGTTTCTTCTCTTGCAATGATTAGAGAGCAAGAACGATTAAAGCATCATGAACCACTTACTTTTATTGGAGAATGGATCGATAAAACTTATCCTAAAGAAGTTCTTGATAAAATCTATCCTCATAGAATGAAGCCTGATACATTAAAAGAACTTAGAACTAACTAAGAGCTACATCCAGTATCATCATCAAAGAAAAGCCAATGAGAGTGAAGAAAGCCATTACGTCTTTCTTTTTATTTGTTTGACTTTCAGGGATGAGCTCTTCTACAACGACGTAAATCATAGCCCCTGCAGCGAAAGCAAGTAGAAAGGGAAGAAGTCTTTGCACATGAATGACTAAGATAGCTCCAATAATTGCAGAAATTGGTTCTACAATACCACTTAGTTGTCCAAAAAAGAAAGCTTTTCCTCTACTCATTCCTTCTCGTCTAAGAGGAAGAGATACAGCACTTCCTTCAGGAAAGTTTTGGAGCCCAATTCCAAGAGCTAAAGCAAGACTTGAAGCAAGAGAAGTTCCTGCAAGATGGTATCCTAAAGAGCCAAAGGCAACTCCTATTGCTAAACCTTCAGGGATATTGTGCATTGTAATTGAAAACACTAAAAGAAAAGAGCGTTTTAAACTTGCCTGTTCACTAGTTTGAAACCCCTTTTTATGTTTCACTAAATCATAGATTTTATCACTTACAAAAAGAAGTCCACCACCACTTAAAAAACCAACCAAAGCAACAAGCCAAGGTATCATTTTTAAATGTTCTGCCATTGTAATAGATGGCTCTAGTAAAGACCAAAATGAGGCAGCAATCATAACTCCACCAGCGAAACCAAGCATCGCATCTAATACACTTTTATTGACTTTTTTAAAGAAAAAGACAACTCCTGCACCAAGTGCAGTAATACCCCAAGTGAATAAAGTTGCAAGAAAAGCTTGAAAGACAGGATGTAAATTCATAAAAAACTGGTTCATTTTCATATCCTCCTTGTTTTATCGTATTCTTGTTATTTTGAAGTGTATGGGCATAAGACTTTCAAGAAATGAAACTTTTCTTTAGGAAAAACATTTGAAAATCTTATAAAGTTGTAGTATGATAAACACCGTTAAAGAGCAAATATTAAAAAGGAATATGATAAAACTATGAAATCTATTGAACTTACAAAAAATCAACTCTTGGACTTTCTTTTTAATAAAGAGCAACTTGGAATGGGAACTAATGGTATTATATGTGAGTTTAGTTCAACGACTTTAATAAAAATCTATTATAAAAAAATAATAGATACATATCTTTCTAAGGACCCTAGTAAGTTGGACGAAGAAATACAAAGTCAAAAAGAAGTACAAAAGATGATGGAAGAATTACCATATTTAGATTTTTCTTCTTTAGAGAAAGAAACTCAAAGTGAATTACAACAAGAATTTGGTTTAGGGGATAAACCTAAAAACTCATTTTACTCTAAAGGAGATGAAATAGAGCAAAAGAAGTTACAATATTTATCTGATATAGGCTTATTAAAAGGTATAGTGACTTATGATGACTATAAAATTGGTATATTGATGCAGTACTATAAGGACTATTCTAGATTAACAAAATTCCAAGAAAACATAAGTCCTAGCGAATTAGAATTCGTTATGGAAAAAGTACAAACAGAATTTCAGAGTATGATGATAGAAGGACTTTACCCAATGGATTTAAAAGAAGACCATATTTTAGTACGACCAAAAGACTTTGATATTAAAATCGTTGATTTGGATGATAGTGAAACAAGATTTGAAGATGAAGCATATGTTTTGGCACATCCTTACATTAAAAATGAATGTATAGAAAGTTATAAAAAGATAAAGAAAAGACTACTAAAAAATCATAAAATCATAGTAGAATAAATATTAGGAGGGTTTTATGCTAGAAATATTGAAACAACAAATTATGAATGATAATAGACATAGCTTTATTTATGGTTATGATAAAGAAGAAAGAAAAAATTTTCTTAAGGAATTAGAACAAGAATATCCTCTTCAAAAAGACTGTAATAAGCCAATTGCTGTTTATTTAGAAGAAATAGGTTTTCCAAAAGAAAAAATTACAAACAGGCTTTATCCACAACAACAGATGGTTGGTATAAGTAGTGAGTATTTAGCTTTATCTATTGCCGATACGATTTTAAACAAAACAATGGAAGTCATGCCTCAAGATGAATTAGAGGAAAAATGCAAACCACTTTTAGAAAGACTAAATAGAAGACAATTGAACCTTGGAGTTGCACCAATTCAGACAACAGAAGAGTTAGAATTGCTCATAAAAAAATCTAAAGAAAAATATTTAGACTATTACCAAGAAAGTATTCAGAATAAAGATGCAAAGTTTAGAATACAAGATGTTCCTATTCCATTTCTATCTTTGGATTTCTTTATTAGTTCAATGAAAAAAGCTATCAATTACTCTTCTTCCTTTAAAATCATTATAGACCGTCAAAAGTCTTTAGCTCTATCTTCTTATCAAGCTATCAACTTTTTAATCGGTAGAAGAAATAATACAAATATTTCTCTAAAAGTAGCTACTAGTCCTACTACATGGGAAACTTATAGTGATGCAAATGGACAAGCAATAGAATATCTGCATGACTATGAAGTTGTTGAGTTTGATGATAGTTATCGTCAATATATTAAAAGGCAAAAAGAGAGATATCGAATATTTAATGAAGACTAAAAAAAGAGCGATAAACACTCTTTTTCATATGCTTGTTTCCAAGCAAATCTATAAACAAGAGGAACAATTTAACCATCGCATTTCGTTCCTCTTTAGTAGTGTATGAAAAAAATCAACAAGTATACATAAAATTTATTTGTTAGATAATAAGATATTGTGTATAATAAAAATAAGAATAAGAATGAGTGATTTGCTTCGAAGTTAATCTTTAGAAGTTAATCAATACAAATAAATGGGTGATGAAAGAATGGAAATCAATGATTTAAAAAAAGATTATCAACAGTTGGAAGAAGAAGTAAGCCTATTATGGAGGTCACTTTGACTGTGACCGTAAAGAACTTGAAATAAAAAAGTTGGAAGAACAGATGAGTGCTCCTGATTTTTGGGGCCAAAATCGAGATGAGACAAATAGTATCATTGAAAAGCTTTCTTCTATGAAAGAAGAATTAAAAGGGATAAAAGAGTTAAAAGAAAAAGTGGCTTCTAATCTTGAAATGATTAGCTTATTAGAAATAGAAAGGGATCATGATATTGCTACTTCTTTGGAAAAAGAATATCCAACTTTGAAAGAGACTTTAGAAAAAGAAAATATCCATTTATTGTTATCAGGACCATATGACGCCTTACCTTGTATTTTAGAAGTACATTCAGGGGCAGGAGGAACTGAAGCTTGTGACTGGGCTGAGATGCTATACCGAATGTATTTAAGATATCTAGAAAAAACAGGGAGAAAAGTAACACTTTTAGATTATCAAAAAGGTGAAGAAGCAGGAATTAAAAGTGTAACAATTAAAGTAGAGGGAAACTATGCTTATGGATATTTAAAAGGAGAAAAAGGAGTTCATCGCCTGGTTCGTCTTTCACCTTTCGATTCTTCCAATAGACGGCATACTTCCTTTGCTTCTATTGATGTGACCCCTGAACTTGATGATACAATTGAAGTTGATATTGATGAAAAAGACTTAAAAATAGATGTCTATCGTTCAACAGGAGCAGGAGGACAAGGAGTTAATACAACAGATAGTGCTGTTCGAATTACGCATTTACCTACCAAAATTGTAGTAACTTGTCAAAATGAACGTAGTCAAATTCAAAATAAAGAGCAAGCCTTAAAAATGCTTAAAAGCAAGTTATATGTATTAGAACAACAGAAAAAAGAAGAAGAAATGGCATCGATTAAAGGGGAACAACAAAATATAGAATTTGGTTCACAGTCAAGAAGTTATGTGATGCATCCTTATTCAATGGTAAAAGACCATCGAACAAATTATGAAACAAGCAATGTTCATGCTGTATTAGATGGGGAGTTAGACGGTTTTATAGAAAGCTATTTGAAAGGAGAAAAATAAAATGGGGTTTTTTACAAATAGAAAGTTAGATGATGTATTAAAAGACATTTATAAAAAGACAAGAATAAAACGATACTTTTATTTAGTTCTTGGTTGTTTTTGCATTGCTGTTGCTTTTAACTTATTTTATGCACCGAATGATTTAGTTGTTGGTGGAGTTAGTGGTATTTCAATTATTGTAAATGAATTTTTTGGAATGGACCCTTCCTTAGTGATTTTAGTTTTATCTCTTATTTTATTAGTAATTTCTTATTTTACTCTAGGTCTTGAAAAGACAAAAAATACCATTTTAGGGACCATTTTATTTCCTATTTTTGTTAAATTAACTGCTCATATTGCTGTTTATATTGATTTAGATGCTAGTGAAATGCTATTGGCTGCGATTTTTGGTGGGCTCTTAAATGGTTTTGGAGCAGGTCTTCTTTTTAAAGCAGGATTTACAACAGGTGGAACGGATATTATCAACCAAATTGTTTCTAAATATGCAAAGGTAAGTCTTGGTAAGGCAATGTTAATGACAGATGGTTTAATTGTTCTAGCAGGAGGATTTATCTTTGGCTTTACAAAACTGATGTATTCTATTATTGTTTTGTATATTATTTCTTTAATGACAGACCGTGTAGTCTTAGGTATTTCAGATAGTAAAGCATTCTATATTATTACGCAAGAAGAAAAAGAAGTTAAAAACTTTATTTTGAAATATCTTCATCATGGAGTTACATCTTTCCAAGCTTATGGTGGTTATAATGATAAAAAGCAAACTGTTTTAATGTGTGTAATTCCTACTAAAGAGTATTTCAAATTAAAAGAAGGTATTCATCAAATTGATGCTTCAGCATTCTTTGTAGTCACAGATGCTTATGAAGTGTTTGGAGGAGAATAAAATGTTGAAAGAGTTTGTGAGTGAGAAAAGTTTACTAGGACGCTATGTCATTTTAATTCTTTGCCTTTTTGTATCTGCCATTGTCTTTAATTTGTTTTTGCTTCCTACGAATTTAGTTACAGGTGGTGCAAATGGAGTGGCAATACTACTTCATAATTTCTTTGACTTTAGACCGTCTCTTGTAATTTTAATTTTATCATTAGTGATGTTGGTTTTAAGTTTTCTATTACTTGGAAAGGAAAAGACTATTGGTAGTATTGTCGCAACAATAATTTATCCTATTTTTGTAGATATTACTGCGCCTTTAGTAGTGCGATATCATGTAGATACTAATGAAATGTTATTGTTATCTATTATTATTGGAGTTTTATCAGGACTTACAAATGGTTTTGTTTATCGTGTAGGTTTTAGTAATGGTGGTCTTAATATTTTAAATCAAATTCTTTATAAATACTTTCATATTTCCTATGGGAAAAGTAGTTTTGTTATCAATGGAATTATTGTTCTTCTTGGTGGTATTTACTTTGGATTTAATATGGTCATGTATGCGATTATTGTTTTATATATCAATAGTATTATTGTGGATAGGGTCATATTAGGTGTTTCAAAAAATAAGGCTTTCTATATTTTCACAGATGAGGAAGAGAAAGTGAAAAGGTTTTTAATTGAAGAACTTCATCATACAGCGACTTTCTTTGATGTTAAAGGTGGATTTTTAGAGAAAAAGAGAAAAGTATTGTTAACGGTTGTTCCAACGAGTGAATATTTTATGTTATCTGAAGCTCTAAAAAGTATTGATGAAAATGTCTTCTTTATTGCAAGTGATGCTTATGAGATGCAAGGAGGTTTATAAGACTTCCTTTTTTTAGTGTTTTGTGGTATAATAAGCATATCTTGGGGATGCTTTGGTTTCGACGGGAGGCATTTCGAGATGAACTGCAAGCCGAGTGCTTACGTAATAAGCAAACAACAATAAATGCAAATAAAGCAAAAAATGTACTTGCTAACATGTTTGGTGGAAATCAAGCTGTAGCTTTTGCCTAATTTAAGGAAAGTACAACTCTAATCTTCCTTTCCTACGTGGAAGAATTAGGGTTCAATTTTAGTAGGATATATTTCTTTTTTGCCTAGGAAAGAGATGAATTAAGTGGCTGGTACTTTATTTTGGTCGTTAACTACTTGAATAGGGTATGAGAATAATTAGTTAACTAAGCTTGTAGACGTTGATTAAGAAACCTTTCGGACACGAGTTCGAGTCTCGTCATCTCCACCATATTAAGAAATTTGTTCAAGTAATTGGACTTTGAGATAGATGCCTTAAAAAGTTTTTCTTTATTGAAATAATCAATATAATTTTAAAAATTTGAATGTTATTTAAAAATATTAGATTAGTACTACCATTTAGGAAAGTACTATTTTTATAATCAAATATAATCCATTTAATGGTAAACTAAAGAGGAATAGACGATAAACGGTGATGCACCTTGGATGGTGAATGCGACGTATCCGTGGTTGCTTCGTGGCGGTGATCATGACAACAATGCAAACGCAGGAGTTTTCGCATTCGGCCCTAACACAGGTCAAGTGAACACAAACTATTCGTTCCGCCAAATTCTGATTACAAGTAAAAAGATATAACTTGTAAAGTCTATTCAGAAAACTATATAAAAAGAAAATGAGTAGGAAACCAAAACTTTCTTTTTTTTGTCGAAAAAATTTTAAAAGAAACATGTATAAAATCAACTCTCTTCTTTCATTTTTTATATGAAAGGAAATGAAGTTATGAAAAAAATAATTATCATATCATTACTAGCTATCTTTCTTATAAATATAGGAGGGAAAGAACAAGAAAAAATTATAATTCCAGAGGATTCTATTCGTTATCGGGTCATCGCAAATAGTGATAAAGAAGAAGACCAAATCTTAAAATATAAAGTAAAAAATGCATTAGATGAAGTGATAAACCCTATTCTTTTACAAAGTAAAACAAAAGAAGAAACAAAGAGAAAACTTTTAGAAAACACTAATTTAATGAACGAGACAGTCTCAAATGTTTTAAAAGAAAATAAACAAGATATGTCTTATGATATTTCTTATGGAAATCATTATTTTCCAGAGAAACAATATTATGGTGTTACTTATCAAGAGGGAGATTATGAATCTTTAATTGTCACATTAGGAAAAGGAGATGGAGCAAACTTCTTTTGTGTCTTATTTCCTCCCCTATGCTTATTAGAAGGAGAAAAAACAGAAAGTGAAAAAGTAGAGTATACCTCTTTTATAGAAGAAATTTTCCACCATCTATTTAAATAATCTTTAAAACTTCTATCTGTTTTCTTATTTTCATAGAATAGTATCACTGGAGGTTTCTATGGAAATATTACGTTATTTTATTGTAGGAATTGGTCTTTCAATGGACGCTTTTTCTCTTTCTATTTTATATGGAATATTTTTAGAGAAAAGACAGTTATTACTAAGTAGTATGGTTGGCATTTTTCATTTTTTTATGCCACTTTTAGGAAGTATGATAGGCTCTTTTTATATCGCTAAGTATTTATCACATCCTAATTATTTAGTAGGGTTTATCTTTTTACTTCTTTCTTTTGAAATGCTTTGGTCTATTAAAAAGGACGAGAAATTAAGTCTTGATTCTAGTATAATCCATATTTTAGGATTTGCTTTTACAGTGAGTTTAGATAGTTTTTCTATTGGAATAGGTTTTGGAGCAAATCATGAAAACATTATTCTATCAGGACTTATTTTTACTTTTTGTAGTTTTATATTTACTTATATAGGACTTACTTTTGGGAAAAGACTACAGAAATCTTTTGGAAAAAAAGCAAATATTTTTGGTTGCATTCTCTTATTTTTATTATCTATTTTTTATTTCTTGGGATAAATTTATAAGAACTATCTCATCTTATAAATAGGAGGATGAGAAAATGAAAAAGTATCAAAAACAAAAATGTCTAAAAACTATTGCTAAGCAAAAAGAAGCATTTCAAAAAATCAAAGATATGAATGAAAAAGGTCTTCATTATTATAAAGAAGTAGAAGAAATGGATAAAAAACAGTAAAATCAAGTAAGAAACAGTAAATCTTGTTTCTTTTCTTTTGACAAAATAAGTTCCTTTCGTTATGATTAAGATGGTGAAGAAAATGATAGTCAATATGATAGAAATGTTAGAAAATGCTAAAAAAGGAAGTTATGCTGTCCCTCATTTTAATATCAATAACTTAGAGTGGGCAAAATATATCTTAGAAGAAATGGAAGATTTAGGTCGTCCTGTTATTTTAGGAGTGAGTGAAGGAGCTTCTAAATACATGGGTGGTTTCAAAGTGGTTGCTGATATGGTTAAAGCTTTGGTGTCTTCTCTAAACATTACAATTCCTGTTTGTCTTCATGTTGACCATGGTAGTAGTTTTGAAGTTTGTAAGGAAGCAATTGATGCAGGTTTTTCTTCTGTAATGATTGATGCATCAAAATATCCTTTAGAAGAAAATATTAGAATTACGAAAGAAGTTGTATCTTACGCTCATGAAAGAGGTGTTTCTGTTGAAGCTGAAGTAGGACACATTGGGGGAAGTGAAGATAATGTAAGTGCATCTTCCTTTAATGCAACTTTAGAAGAAGCTCTTGCCCTTTGCAATGAAACTCAAATTGATGCTATAGCACCTGCTCTTGGAAGTGTTCATGGTCTTTATAAAGGAGAGCCAAATCTTGATTTTACTTTGATGCAAGAAATGAAAGAAAAACTACCTGTTCCTATGGTTTTACATGGTGGTACAGGAATTGATGATGAAAAAATTACTAAGGCAATTGCTTGTGGAATTTCAAAAATCAATATCAATACAGAATTACAAATTGTCTGGAGTAAAGACGTGCGTAAGTTTTTAGCACTTCATGAGGAAGTCTATGACCCTAGAAAAATCATTGGAAGTGGAAAAGATGCTATTCAAAAACGGGTGCGAGAAATTGTTACTTTGTATGAGAAAAATAGAAAGTAACAAGAAATTTTATTTGAAATAAGATATAGTAGTAGGAGGTGTTCCTTTTGAAGGTTTTGGAAATTGAAGGTGGCAAAACTTTATCGGGTACGATAAGAATTAGTGGGGCTAAAAATAGTGCAGTTGCGCTAATTCCTGCGGCGATTTTATCAGATGAAGAAGTTACGATTTGTAATATTCCTGAGATTACAGATACAGAAGCACTTTGTGAAATTTTAAAGTACTTGGGAGCAGACGTTCAAAGAGCAAGTGAAAGTATTGTTATAAAGTCTTCGAAGATTACAAATCAAGAAATTCCTGCATCTTTATCTAAAAAATTACGAGCTTCTTACTATTTTATGGGAGCTTTATTGGGTAAATATGGTCGTGTTAAAATGCGTTTTCCTGGAGGTTGCTCTATTGGGTCAAGACCTATTAACTTGCATCTCAAGGGATTTGAAGCTTTAGGTGCTACGATTACTGAAAAAGGAAATTGTTATGTTGTAGAAGCAGATGAGTTACACGGGGCAGAAATCTATTTGGATTTTGCGAGTGTAGGTGCTACAATTAACATTATGCTTGCTTCTGTTAAGGCTAAGGGAACAACAATTATTGATAATGCTGCGAAGGAACCTGAAATTGTTAATGTGGCAACGCTTCTTAATAATATGGGAGCAAAAATTACTGGAGCAGGAACTTCAACGATTAAAATACGGGGTGTGGAAAAATTGGGTAGTTGTTTCCATGAAGTTATTCCAGATAGAATAGAAGCAGGAACGTATATCATTTTGGGGGCATGTTGTGGAGATAATTTAAAAGTGGATAACATTATTCCAGAGCATGTGGAAGCTTTGACTTCGAAACTAAAGGAAGCAGGTGTTCCTCTTAAAATTGGAACGGATTATGTTCTTGTCTCAAAACCTAAAAAGGCTAAAGCTGTGCATGTAAGAACACAAACTTATCCTGGTTTTCCAACGGATTTGCAACAACCTCTATCTGTCTTTTTAACTCAATGTGAAGGAAAAAGCAAAGTTGAAGAGACGATTTATGAAAACAGATTTATGCATATTCCTTATTTAAATCAAATGGGTGCAGATATCCGAATTAAAAATCAGACAGCAACCATTGTAGGACCAACAGAACTTGTAGGAAGTAATGTTGTCGCAACAGATTTACGAGCGGGAGCTTCTTTAGTCATAGCTGCTCTTTTGGGAAAAGGAAAATCTAAAATAACAAATGTCGAACACATTTTAAGAGGATACGAGCAAATTGTGGAAAAACTGACAAATGTAGGTGCTAATATTAAAGAAAGAGAAATATAATATAACAACTCTTTCTTTTTTATTGGAGGCATTTATGAAAAGTTTCAAGCTTATTTTTTGTACGGTAGTTTGTTTACTAATTTATTTGATTTATTCTACAACTTCTACAAAAAGTCTTACGTATCTTTCTTTAGGGGATGCTCTTGCTTATGGAGAAAATGCTTATGGTGAAGTTGGATATGGTTATAGTGATTATGTTGCTTCTTATTTAAAAAGAAATAAAATGCTTAAGTTCTATACAAAAGATTTTGCCTCTTCTGGTGCTAGAATTGATGACGTTTTAGATATTATTTTAGAAAATAGAACAGTAAAACAAGACAAAAAAGAGTATGGTATCAAGGAGCTTTTAAGAAATGCTAACTTGATTACGTTATCAATAGGTGCAAATGATATTCTTACGGATTTAACTTTAACAAGTATGGATATTTCTGTTTTGAATGAAAATGAGATGGTTGAAAACATGGACGAAATGTTTAAATCATTAGAACAACTTTTTATAACATTGAAGAAATATACAAAAGGAAAGGTTATTGTTATAGGTTACTATAATCCATTTCATGAGGAAGAGGCGAAGATAAAACGACTGTTTTCTTATTTTGAAAAGGGATATCAAGAGTTGTGTGAGACCTATCATTTTACTTATCTTCCATTGAGAAATATTTTTGAATATCATGATGATTATTTACCAAATCCTTTTAACGTTCATCCTGGAAATCAAGGTTATAGTGCAATTGGTAATAAAATTGTAGAGCTTGTAGAGGAACAATTTTTAAAGAAGATATAGGGTAGTGATAAATTTTAATTGTAAAAATAAAGGTTTTCACATATAATAAATGTAGGAGCACCCAAAACAAAGCTGGGCGTTACCTTGTGAGTAAGCCTAACTTTTACAAGTTAGGCGTTTTCTTTTATATAATTTTACTTTTGTAAGATTATTTGTAAAAGGATAATTAGTAGTAAAATGAAGATTAAAAAATCTTTTTTATACATAAACTATCAACCCCTTTCTTTTGAATAAAAAAGAGGTAACGCCCAACTTATGAGTGGCTCCTATTATAATTTTATACAGTTTCTAAAAGGTTTTTACATGTTTTGTAGAAATTTTTTCGTTTTTTTGAAAAACGTTAACTACAGAGATAAATGCACGGAGCAGAAAAAATAAGAGATAAAAAATTAAATGCACGTAAAATAAAAGAAAAATGACGACAAAAGAAAGAAAAAAATGTAAAAATTGGGCAAAAAAAGAGCCAAAATTGAAAATTAAGGCGCACAAAAAGCCGTGCAGTTTGGAAAATTTTTTTAAAAAGAAATAACTGCCCGTAAATTCATAATCTACAATAAGTATCCAGTATACATAAAAAAATAATTAGGTAAACTAAGATACGAGAAGATATTATAAACTATTTTTAAGTAAATAACAAATAAAGATAAACTTTATTTGAAGAAACATTATGTTAGGAAATAAAAATAATACAAGGTTCAAGATGAACTCACAAAGTTCGACCTTGTATTATTTTTATATTCCCCCATATTTTTCCAGAATTAAAATACCGTTTGTAGAAAAAGGGAAAGTTAAATAAAAACTTTAGGTCGTTTTTTTGAAAAATATATTCCAAAATTTCATAAATCGGGGGGGGTACTTTTATTAAGTTATAATGGCACTAGAATAGAGGTGTCATATGAGAACAATAAGGTTATTTCTAAAAAGAATGAAAGCAGAAAAGAGCTATTTAATACTGATAATATTGTTAAGTATTTTTACAGTGGTAGGATATTTTAGTTATGCTATGTTCACAGTGAATAAAGAACAGAAAGAAGCAATTAGGATAATCACAGGAACACTACCTGCCACTTTATCTTCAAGTGATAGTACTTTCAAAGATAATAAGATAACAGTAACAAAAGATAGTAGTAAAGATATAACAATAACACTAACCAATAATAATGAAAGAAATGCCAAATATAATTTCTACTACAAAGATAATATCAGTGAGAAAGTACATATCAATTATTATAAGGACACAAAAGATATCCCACCAACAGAAGAAGGAGTAGTAATAAATAGCAAAGAAAGTCAAAGTTATAAATTAAAAATAACAAACTTAACAAGTGAGGATATAACAGTAGAGTTTGGAAGTATAGGAGGATTAGAGAACAAAGAGTTAAGTTTTCCAAATAATGGAAAAATAATAGAGGGGATAGTAGTAGAAGTAGAGAAGCCCGCAGACAATATGATACCTGTAGTATACAATACAACCAATAAGAGATGGGAGAAGACAGAATACAATAATCCAAATTGGTATAACTATGATAAACAAGAATGGGCGAATGCAGTAACAGTAACCAATGGAAGTAGAAGTGGTTATCAAAAAGCAGAAGCAGGAGAAGAAGTAAAGATGGAAGATATCCTCCAAATGTGGGTATGGATACCAAGATACAGTTATACAATAAAGAGTGAAGATGGGACAAACTACTATGGAAAGAAAGAGGAAGGAAGAAGTGATGAACCAAGTCAAGCATTACCAGGAGAAATCGATGTGAAGTTTATAGACGTTAGTACTACAGACAATGGGAGTGCCCAATATACAAATTCAGACACACCAAGTGGATGGTTCACTCCGCCAGGATTTAAGTTTGGAGAAAAAAACTTATCAGGAATATGGATAGGCAAATTTGAACCAGGATACATGGGAGCAACAACAGATGCTGAAGCAAGACATGATACAGAAGAACCTAATAAGGCAATTATTAAGCCTAACGAATATTCGTGGAAAGGAATAAGAGTATCAACTTTAGAATTAGTATCCATGGGAATAACAAAGGTAGGAAATATCTATGGCTTTGACCAAAGTACATATGATAGTCATGCAGCGAAAGATATAGAATGGGTATTGATGTCATATCTTACCCAAAGTAAGTATGGAAAATATGGAAATCCATTATATACAGGAGAGAATAAACAAGTGTATATGAATAACTATAATGCTTACATGACAGGGTGTTCTAGTGGACAAAGTACAGTCTCAAGTACAGCTAGTTGTGTAAATCAATATAATGTAATGGTGGACCGAGGTAATGGACAAGGTTATGCTGGAGCAGGAGCTTCAACAACAGGAAACATCACAGGAATCTATGATATTAGTGGAGGAGCCTGGGAATATACCATGGGAGTACTCAATAAAATGTCAGGAAATACATTAGAACGCAATTCAGGATATACTGGACAACTTAAAGATGGAAGTATAATTCAAGGACGAGACTGGCCTTTAGAAAAATATTATGATCTTTATACAACAACAGATACAAAAACTGCATGTAATGGAAGTCCATGTAAAGGACATGTCTTAAATGAAACAGCAGGTTGGTATGACGATTATAGAGATATTATAGATACAGAAGAACCATGGGCTTTACGTGGAGGTGCTCAGTATGAGGGTAAACTTTCTGGTAGTTTTGGTTACGCTCAAAACCCTGGATGGGGTGATAATGTGAGTTCCTTCCGCATCGTCCTCACTCCTAACAACTAACCTCTCAAATACAAAAATATGCGAAAAAGCTTGAAAATAAAAGAAAACTCTGTTATAGTAATAGAGCAAATCGAATTACTATGATTTGATAGAAAAATCATGGCGGAAGGAGGATGAAGTATGAAAAAAGGAATTCATCCAGAATACAAAACATGTAAAGTGACTTGTGCTTGTGGAGAAACATTTGAAACAAAATCAACAAAAGACGAAATTACAGTTGAAGTATGTTCAAAGTGTCATCCATTCTATACAGGAAAACAAGCAAGAGCATCACGTGCTGGTAAAGTAGAAAAATTCAACCAAAAATATGGATTTAATCAAAAAGAAGCTCTTTAGATTAAAGCTTAAAAAGTGTGATTTAAATGCACTTTTTTTGTTTGTGTTTCTGATTTGTGCTACAATAATGTTAGAGATAAGGAGATATGAGTTTATGAATATGAAAATTGGAATTGCTAGTGACCATCGCGGATATTTATTAAAAGAAGAGTTAATTACTTTTTTACAAGAAAGTTATGATATAGTTGATTATGGAACGAAAAATGAGGATGCAGTAGATTATCCTGATTATGCCATCAAGTTGGGAGAAGCTATTCAAAAGAAAGAAGTTCAATATGGTATTGCTATTTGTGGAAGTGGCATTGGAATTTCAATTGCTTGTAATAAAGTTCAAGGTGTAAGAGCAGCCAAAGTTGATACCAAAGACGAAGTTATCGCAACAAGATGTGATAATGATGCCAATATTATTTGTTTATCTGCCAAAATGGATTTAGAAACTGCAAAAGAATTAGTTATAACCTTCTTAACAACACCTTTCTCTAATGAAGAACGTCATAGAAGACGAATTCAAAAAATAAGTGATTATGAAAGGAATTGTTAGAAATGTCTGTTAAATTTTTTGTTTATTTATTAACTATGGTCGTTGTTCTTTATGCTATGGATGCTTTAAGAATGAATGAAATTTTTAAAAAGAACAGAGTATTTCAAGCAAGACTTTTCTATTTGTTAGTGCTTTTAGCATTGACTTATTTAGTAGCTAATTTCATTATGGATTTTTTCTTAAGTTCACAAATTTATTAAAAAATGTATAAAAACCTCATTCAGGGAAAAACTTTAAATGAGGTGAGAAGATGAAAAAATTAAGATTAAAACGTTTCGTAGTAGTAGGGATTTATCTTTCTGTTTTCTTGACGATTATTGGAGCAACAATTATCTATAGTCTAAGTGCTACTCCTAAAAGTACAAAAGAAGAAGTAGTAGATTATGTAGATGATACCATTTTAGAAAATAATGAACTTCCTGTTGTTCAAGAAGATACTACAAAAATGATAAAACCTTTTACGGATACTAGTGTAGAAACTGCTAAGTATTTCTATGATTACCAAGGAGAAAAAGATGCTCAAGAAAAGGCAATTATCTATCATGAAAATACGTATATCCAAAATTCAGGAATGGACTTTAAACAAGAAAAGCCTTTTGACGTTGTTGCCGTTTTAAGTGGAACTGTTTTGGACGTACGAGATGATGAGCTAATGGGTAAGACTGTAGAAATTAAACATGATAAGGGTTCTTATATTAGTGTTTATCAAAGTCTAAGTGAAGTTTCTGTTAAAAAAGGTGATACAATTACTCAAGGACAAATCATTGGAAAGAGTGGAGAAAACATGATCGATAAAGAAATGGGTAATCATTTGCACTTTGAACTTTATATGGAAGGTGTTATTGTAGACCCTATGAAACATTTTGACCAAGTTGTGCAAGAAAAGAAAGCGGAATAGCTTTCTTTTACTTGTATGAAACCTTTCTTTTTGCATATAATAGAAAAGAGAAATAATCTAATTTACAATTGATTTTGTTTTTGATAGAATATTAGACGAATGAAAGGCGTGATAATAATGTTAGCAAAAGATATTGGAATTGACCTTGGCACTGCGAATGTACTTATTTATATAAAAGGACAAGGAATTGTATTAAATGAGCCATCTGTTGTCGCAATTGATACAGATACCAAAAAAGTAGTTGCTGTGGGAAGAGAAGCAAGTGAAATGTTGGGAAGAACTCCAGGAAAAGTGAAAGCAATTAGACCAATGAAAGACGGAGTAATTGCTGATTTTGAAATTACGGAGATTATGCTGAATACATTCATTAAGAAAATTCATGCGAAAAATATTTTGTCACGTCCACGTATTTTAATTTGCTGTCCATCTAATATTACACCTGTTGAAAAAAATGCGATAAAAGAAGCAGCTGAAAGAACGGGAGCAAGACGAGTATATATTGAAGAAGAACCTAAGGTCGCAGCCATAGGGGCAGGAATGGATATTTCAAAGCCTAGTGGAAATATGGTTATTGATATTGGAGGAGGAACTACAGATATTGCAGTACTTTCTTTAGATGATATTGTAACAAGTTCTTCTATTAGAATTGCAGGAAATGTCTTTGACCAAGATATTATTAAATATGTGAAAGACCAATATAAACTTTTAATTGGAGACAAGACAGCTGAAGAAATTAAAATTAACTTTGCAAATGTATTTAAACCAAGCAAGAAGGATACCATGGAAGTAAGAGGAAGAAACTTAGTGACAGGACTTCCTGATACCATTGAAATTACGGTGGATGAGACGGAGAAGGCACTTCATGAAAGTCTTTATAAAATTATTAAAGCAGCAACTAATGTTCTTGAACAAACACCACCTGAACTTGCTGGTGATATTGTAGAAAAAGGAATTGTTCTAACTGGAGGAGGAGCAATGTTAAAAGGACTTACAGAACTATTTAATAAGGAATTACAAGTCCCTGTCTTTATTGCTGATTCACCACTCACTTGTGTTGTAGAAGGAACTGGAGTTCTTTTGGAGCAAGTAAAAAAATTGGAACAAGAAGTCTAAAAATAAATAATTTTGCATTCTAGTACAATTTGTGCTAAAATATAAGCGTTATGGAGGAACTTTATGGAAACAGCACTTATAATTATATCAATATGTTTAATTGTTATTGTACTTCTACAAAGTGGAAAAGCAGAGGGAGCTTCTCAAATCTTTTCTGGTGGTAATTCTGAATTATTTAGTCAAAGAAAGGAACGAGGAACAGAGCTTGCGATTAGTAGAATTACAATGTGTTTAGGACTTGCATTCTTTATCATTTGTTTAGTCGCATCATTTATGTAGAAAATCAAATACATATTTTAAATAGGAAGACTTGCTCATAGTCTTTTTTTAATGTTATTATAAATATATTATGAAGATTTAATAACTAAAAAGAAACATTCATTGTTCTATTGAATTAGAAAAAGTATCCAAAATTATGATATAATATTTATATGGAGGTTTAGTGTATGGACTATAATCGAATGGTAGCAAAAGAAATGGCAGGTATGGGAGGTAAATTTCTTCATGGTAAGACAATAGGAAATGTTTCTCCTGATATTGAATGGATTAAATGGTTATCTTACGAACCTGAATTTGAAAAGAAAAGAATAGAATACTTTGATTCTAAAAGAGTATCAGAATTATCTTATGAAGAGCTTTTAGAAGCATGTATCTATAGTAGAAACAAAGTTTTTGCAAGGCTATTTAAAATCTATGGAACACAAGAGTGCTCTACAGAAGACTATATGAAAGTTTATGATTTTATGTGTCAAGAATCTATTGAAAAACTGATGCTTAGCAAATTAACTGTTGATGAGTTACAATATGCAAAGCAAGAAATTACTAGATTACGCCAAGTTCCTAAAGAACAACTACGTGCTAAGGTAGAAGAAGAACAACAACCTGAAAAATATGCACAATTATCAATGGTAGATTCTTACATATTACATATGATATCTGATATTGATTATGCTAGAGAAATGTCTAAGTTGGATAGAGAAATTAAATCTCACTTAGAGCAGAATGATATAATGAGACAAAAGAGTTTATATTACGCCTCAACTTCATATGTAGGAAAATAGGTATAGCGACATAATAATTGAAAATTATACAAAATAAAAAGGAAATCAAACAGCTTAGATTTTCTTTTTATAAAGTGTATTTTGAAAAACTCGTATCATATCATCTTGTAGAGAAGCTCCTGTCTCTAAATTTTTACAAAAGAAGCCATTTCCGGCAGGTGAAAAGGAAGTAATACCTTCTTTTTTAATTTTATATTTTTCATAAAATGGATTATTCCATGTAATTTCAACAGCATCTTTTTCCTTCGTTAGGATGAGACGCGATGTTTTGTCTCGTTCACTTTCCTCTTCAATATTATAAAAATGTTCTGAAAACCATATGAGTTTGTTATCATTTTGATAACTATAAGGATGAGCAAATTGATAAGTGTTGTTTAAGAGCCAAGAAAGATTGTGATAGAAAAATTCATCTACAGACTTTGTAAGAACAATAGGTGTTTTTGTATAAATTGTCCATAAAAAGAAACTAGGAATAAATTCCAAACTCGAAACTTTTTTGTATGTTTCATCAATGATATCTATTTTTTTGTGTTCTAAATCTCTTTTAATTTGCATCTTTCTTCCTCCAAATTGCTTTTATTATAGGTCTTTATAAATTAAAATACAAGCTTTCGGTCGTTCTCTAAAAGAATTATGTTATAATAAACTAATTAGGTGGTGATATCATGAAAGAAACTTTGAATAACTTAAAACGAGTTTATCAATATGGTAGAAAGTATAAGAAGAATTTAATTATATTTACTCTTATTTCGCTTCTAAATATTGGAATCAATATTATATATCCGATTTTTACCGCAAAGCAGTTAGTTGCATTATCAAGTTCGGTCTATGTTGAACTTTTAGTAGCTTCTCTTTTCTGTTTTGGTATGGTTGTTTTAAGTGATATAACAAGAGTTCTTTTAAGAAGAAACACCCAAATCTTTTTTCGTGGGACAACAAAGGATATTCAAATTGCTACAGCAAAGGAAATTTTAAAGATAGAACTTTCATCCATTGATAAAACAGGAAGTGGTACATTTATTCATAGAATCAATAATGATACTGATGAAATGTCTCGTATTTTTACAAGAGGAATGGGATTTTTAGCTGGAATTTTCACAGACGTTGGTGTTTTTGTAGCTATTTTTATTATCAATAAAGCTTTCTTCTTCTACTTTGCATTATGTTCTTTTCTTCTTTCTCTTCTTCATTTGAAAAAAGTAAAAAAGATGAATATAGCTGATAAGAAGTATCGAGAACAAAGAGAGAAAACAAGTAGTTTAGTTGGTGAGTTAATAAGAGGAATTAGAGATATTAAAATGCTTTATGCTAAAGATTCATTTATTGATGAAATTGATAAAAATATAGACGACTTAACAACTAGTAGATTTGCTTTTCGGGCTGTTGAAGACAACTACAATTGTTTCATTGATATTCTGTATGATTTGTTTGAGTTATTTTTAGTTGTTCTGTTTATTTATTTTTTAAGCCATAATCTTTTAAGTGTTGCCCAAGCTTTGGTGTTATATAATTATCGAAATCATGTCTTTGGAGGATTTATGCATCATGTTGGAGATTTACTACAAGAAATCAAAGCTTTTAACTTATCATGTAATCGTGTCTTTTCTGTTTTAGATGATGAAGAATTTCAAAAAGAAGTGTTTGGAACAAAAAAATTAGCAAAGATAAAAGGAAATTTTGAATTTCAAAATGTACACTTTGGTTATGGACAAAATAAAGTCTTAAATGGACTAAGCTTTAAAATTCAAGCCAATGAAACTGTTGCTTTTGTAGGAAAAAGTGGAGTTGGAAAGACAACGATATTCTCTTTACTATGTAAGCTTTATCCAATTGAAAGTGGGAAGATTTTACTAGATGGAGTTGATATTTCAACTTTAGATGAACGTTCTATCAGAAATAACATTACCATTATTAGTCAAAATCCTTATATTTTCAACATGAGTATTCAAGATAATTTTAAATTGGTGAAGAAAAATGTTACAAAGAAGGAAATTGAAGAAGCCTGTCGCTTAGCTTGTTTAGAAGATTTTATAAAAACGTTACCTGAAGGGTATGACACAATTGTAGGAGAAGGAGGAATTACTTTATCAGGTGGTCAAAGACAACGTCTTGCAATTGCGAGGGCCTTTGTTCAAAATACCAAAATTATTCTTTTTGATGAAGCAACTTCTGCACTTGATAATGAAACCCAAAGTCTTATTCAACAAGCTATCAATAATATGAAAGATAGATATACAATTTTAATCATTGCCCATCGTTTATCTACCATTGTGAATGCAGATAGAATTTTACTCGTTGAAGACGGAAAAATTACGGATGAGGGAAGTCATACTGAACTCTTAAAGAGAAATAAAGTTTATAAAAAATTGTATCAAAGTGAAATGTTAGAAGACAAATAAAAAGAGCTATTTGTGCTCTTTTACGAATAAATACTATTTGTCATATCACTAACTGCTGTTAAGATATAGGAGATTTTATACCAAGTTTCTCGATTTACTCTTCCTGTTTCTGCAAGGGAGAAAATTCTTTGGAACGTTTTCACGGCATTTGTTGTTTCACTATTATATTTTCCTGATGGATTTTTGATAAGAGGAATTCCTGGATAACTTCCTCTAATGTAATTTAGGGCATTTTGTAGGACATACACATCATAATTACACGTCCCTTCTTGTAGTGTTTGAGTAAAGGAGTAAGGATAATCACCTTTTATTTCTGCTTCATAGATATTCACATTTCCATAATAATGTCTTAGTATTTCAAGGGCTTTATAGCCTCTATCTCCTAAATCTTTAGAACCCCATTGACTTAAAATGCCACTTTCATTTGTCTCATCTCTATAGTAAGCAAGAAGTGGTTCAACTCGTATTCCTACCCGAATATAGTTGGTAAAAATTTCGTCTACAACTTGGGAAATAGATTTAAAAATCGTTCCGTTTCTTGTGTACTTTTGGTCATAGCTCGTTGTGGATGTAATCGTAAAATTATATCCTTTACTTGGATACCATTCTGTATAAATACGGTTTAGAGTGAAAGAGATAATGGCAAGAACATTTGCTTTAATGGTTTCGTATGGCCAAGTACTATAAATTTCACTACTTGCGACATTTTTAATGTAGTCAATAAAAGGAACTGTATAATTAGGAGCATTGGTATTACTTGGGATGCCATCATGGACTACAATGTTTTTAGGAATGACGATTTCTCTTAAAACTCTATTGGTTGTGTTATTTTCTTGTTGTTCTTCTAGCTTAGGAGGATAATTTCCCCATAAAGTGTTAGGAGGTAGTTCATATACTCTTGGAGTATTTTCTTCACCAACTGTTGTCATATAAACATTTTGAATGGAAGTAATATCTTCATAGATTTGAACTCCTTCAATGGTTGTAGTAGTAAGTCCTATGGCAGATACTGTGATTTCATATGTCTCATAAGGCTGTACTTCTTTTTGGTTTGTTTGAGAGTATTCCAAAGATACCGTATCTAAGGAAATTTCTTCTGTTTGGCCATCTTCATTGGTCAATAAAGTCATAAGATTTAGCCCATCTTTAGAAATGATTACTGTTGCATTACGAACAGGATTTGCAACAGTATCATTATATACATTTACAACTAAAAAACCTTTTTTCATAAGTCACCTCATTATAATATATATAATATCCTCTCATTTCATGCATATAATAAATCGAGGTGATAATCTTGATAGATAAAAACATGATGCAAAATGTCAATGTGAATGATATAAAAATTGTTCAAGAAAAATTAAAACAGCTAGGATATTATCATGCTATTCCAACAGGAATATATAATCTTGCAACAGAGGAGGGAATTGAGGCATTTCAAAGAGAAAATCAACAAGAAGTAACAGGGGTTTTGGATAATCAAACACTAGATTTACTTTATTATTTAACAGAACCTGACTATATTCCTATTTCAACAAGACCGACATTAAAGTTAGGAGATAGTGGACAAGATGTATTAGAACTTCAAAAGAAATTGAAAGCTCTTTTGTATTATCAAGGACCGCTTACTTCTAGTTTTGATATTGAAACAGAAAATGCTGTGAAACGGTTTCAAATGCTTAATGATATTACTGCATCAGGAGTAGTCAATAGCACAACATGGAATAAAATAGATGGTTTATATGGTAATATTAGTGACTGTGCTAAAGAAGAGGAAAATACAAGTGATAGTTATATTACATACAAGGTAGAAAAGGGTGATACTTTATACGCCATTGCTAGAAGATATGGAACGACAGTCGAAGCTATTAAGAAACTCAATGGGCTAACAAGTGATATGTTAAGTATAGGCCAAACGTTAAAAATACCAACAGAAAGTACAGATACAACTTATATTACATATCAAGTAGAGAAAGGTGACACTTTATATGCCATTGCTAGGAGGTATGGAACGACGGTTGAAGCTATTAAGAAGCTCAATGGGCTAACAAGTGATATGTTAAGTATAGGCCAAACTTTAAAAATCCCAACAGAAAGTACAGATACAACTTATATTACATACCAAGTAGAGAAAGGCGATACTTTATATGCACTTGCTAGAAGATATGGAACAACAGTTGAAGCTATCAAGCAACTTAATGGCCTAACAACCAATCTTTTATCGATTGGACAGATACTAAGAATACCCGTTGTATCCTAAGCTAGATATATTAAAACGACCAAATAGGTCGTTTTAGTTTAAAATATAAATTCCAATGGTTAAATAAGTTGCGAATAGTATCCATAATAAATAAAGTAGGTTTAGGTAACAAGAAATTTTTTTCTTATAGAAAAACAAATACATTAGATAAATTACTAAAAGGTCTAAAAGTAAAATCCAAAGAATTGAGAAAAATCTCCATTTCCAAACAAAGAAGATAATAGACCAGAGAAGATTTACAAAAAATTGTAGATAGTAAACAATAGATATTTTTGTATTGTTTGGATATTCTTTACGAAATAAAAAGTAAGAAAGTCCCATTAAAAGATAAATGATTGACCAAGCAATTGGAAAAAAGATTTTAGGTGGAGTTAAAAAAGGCTTGTTTATAGAAGAGTAATCAATGCTTCCTGAAATTAAAAATCCTACAATTGAACCTAGAATAATAGGTAAAAATAAGTAAAATAACGGCTGAATAATTTTTTTCATATTTTCTTCCTTTCTATTGTTAGTGTATGTATATTGCTTTGATTTATTCTGGCATTAAAAATATTCGAGTAAAGTTGTATTCTTAAATTTGTTTTGTTATAATATAATCGTTAGTTATGCCGATTTAGCTCAGTTGGTAGAGCAACGCATTCGTAATGCGTAGGTCGTAGGTTCAAGTCCTATAATCGGCACCATTGAAAAATCTGTTCGAACTATTTCGAACTTAATATAAAAAGATGACTACTAGGTTACTTTGATAATTAAAATACCTAGATGGTTAATTATTTTGGTAAATATAGTATTTTTTTGAAAATATGATATAGAAGAAGGGAATTTAGTATGGAATTTTATAATATTAGAATAATAAATCAAGGTAGAAATGAATATAAAGGAAACATAGTTATAGATGAAAATCAATCAATATATGGAATTTGTACTGAAAAAAACTATGATAATCAAGATACAATATCAGGTCAATTAACATCTGAAGGATTATATATTGTTATTCAATGTGAAAGTGAGAGTATTCCTGTATTAGCAAAACAAAGCGATTATTTTCCCAAAAAATCTATTTTTAAATCAAGTTATTTTACTGGGAATTCATTAGATGCTATAAATGATTTAATATTTATTGAACTTACTAATATTAAAGATATAGAGCAAGGTTTAACTGTAGGAAGTAATAAGAATAAACAATTACAAAAAAGTTGTATATAATCTCTACACTCGTGCTGTAAAGGTTAAAAGTCGTACCTTTGCGATTTAAGAATATAGGTTCATAATGTGATGTTATGGGCTTTTTTATTGAACAATAAAACTTGTTTTGCTGTTTTAGATATCTACATAAATAATAAAAAAATCAAAAAATATATTGTCAAACAAATGTTCTTTTTTGTATAATAAGACTATCAAGGAGGTTAGTCTGAAAAATAATTATTTTCATGACTATGTGTACCTTGAACAAAGTGAAAGGAATGATAGGTTAACATGCAAGAAAGTAATATTGTTTTATACAAAACTGAAGATGGAAATGTAAATATAGATGTAGTTCTAAGAAATGAAACGATATGGCTCACTCAAAAAAGTATGGCTGAATTATTTGACTGTTCTAAAGATAATATAGGATTGCATTTAAAAAATATTTTTTTAGATAAAGAGTTGGATAAAAATACAACAACCGAGGTTTTCTCGGTTGTTCAAAAAGAAGGTAATCGTAGTGTCAAAAGAAATATAGAATTTTATAATTTAGATGCTATTATTGCTGTTGGGTACCGAGTAAACTCTAAAAAAGCAACACAATTTAGGATATGGGCTACGAATGTTTTAAAAGATTATATTATTAAAGGTTTTAAAATAGATGTAGAAAGAATGAAAAATGGTCCTAAATTTGGGAAAGACTATTACGACGAATTACTTGAGACTATTAAGGAAATTCGTTTAAGTGAACGAAGACTTTATCAAAAAATTACCGATTTATTTGAAAGCACAAGTATTGATTATAATAAAGAAGCTGAAGAAGCATATACATTTTTTAAAATTGTTCAAAATAAACTTCATTATGCTATATCTGGTCATACCGCAGCAGAGCTTATATATGAAAGAGTAGACGCTAATCAAGAACATCTTGGGCTTACTAATTGGAAGCATTCTCCAAATGGTAAAATCATGAAATATGATATAGGTATTGCTAAAAATTATTTAAACGAACAAGAAATCAAAAAATTAGAAAGTTTGACAACTTTATTTTTAGACTATGCTGAAGATATGGCAAATGAACATAATCTAATGACCATGCAAAAATGGATAGATGTTGTGGACGATTTATTGAAATTTCGAAAAAAAGAAATTTTATTAAACGCTGGAAGTATCTCACATAAACAGGCTTTAGAAAAAGCTAATGAAGAATATGAAAAATTTAGAATTAAACAAGATAAAGAATATATATCATCAATGGATGAATTATATCAAAAATATTTAGAAGAAAATAAAAAATAGTTTTGATAAAAAATTATCAATTAGAGAAAAAATTGGTATATCTTTGAAGGAATTCGAAAATTTGGCACCTCCATAGAATATAAAAGAAATGGAGGGATAAAATGAAACCAATTATTGGAGTTCTTGGAAGAATAGAAAAGACCGTAGATGATTTAAATACAACTTGTATTTGGGAAGCAATTCGAAAATCTATTTTAAGAAAAGGAGGTATTCCTATTCTTTTACTTTCTCCTAAAAAGATAAGTTATCCACAGGAAAGTGAAGCGAAACTCACAAAAAAGGAACGAGAAGGTATAAGGGAAGCCTTATCATTATGTGATGGACTACTTTTACAAGGTGGAACAAACTGGTATTTATTTGATGAACTTTACTATCAAGAAGCCCTAGCTTTAAATATGCCTATTCTAGGAATATGTTTAGGAATGCAAATGATGGCTAAAGTAGACTGTGGAATAAAAGGCTTAGAAGATGAAAACCTTAGTCGTATTCAAACAGGCCTTAATCATTGTCAAAAAAATCAACAGTATGTTCATTCTGTTTATCTAAAAGAAAACACTTTATTAACAACTCTTGTGGATAAAACTAAAATAAAAGTAAATAGTAGACATAGTTATCATGTTAGTAAAGTTAAAAATTTAGTTGTATCAGCAATTAGTGAAGACGGTATCATCGAAGCCATAGAAAATCCAAATAAATCTTTTGTCTTAGGTGTAGCTTGGCATCCTGAAGATATGTTAGATTATGATAAAAGTGCAAATCGTATTTTAGAAGGATTTATAGAAGCAGCTAAAAAGTATCAAAATAAAAAATAAGTCATCGTTTTAAAGAAAAACGACCTTGAATTATAACTGTTGAAATGATATGATATTATATAGAGAATAGAGGGTGAAAAGATGGAAGGAATTATTTATTTTTTTAGAGATACTCTAGATGGACCTTTATATATTGCAACCGTAGTACTTTGCGTTATTTTACTTTTCGCATGTATCGGTTATTTAGCAGAAAGAAAGATTAAAGATAAAAAGGAAAAAGGAAAATATGCAGAAGCAAGCAGTGATGTAAATGCATCTCAAGGACAAACTGTTCAGGAAGTAGCTCCAGAAGTAGCACCTGTAGTTCCTACACCTCAGCAACAAGTACAAACTCCAGTAGCAGAACAAGTATCAACCGTTCCACTTGAACCTTTAGCAACCCCAATTCCTGATACTTCTACACCAGTTTCTACTGTTTCAGCCATTCCAGCCACTTCAGTTGCTCAAGTTCCTGTTCAAGAAGGCATTATAACTCCTGTTTCTGAAGTAACTCAAGTGCCATTAGCAACACCTGTTGTAGAAGAAGTAACCCCAGTAACAACACCAGCCATTCCAACAGTAAGCGCTCTAACTAGTCCTACAAGTATAGCAACTCCAGTTGTACCAGCCGCTGAGCCTACAATAGCCCCAACTCCTATTCCTACACCCGTTGCTCCAATACAACAACCAGCACCAGTAACTCCTACACCTAGTCCAGCAACTCCAATTCCAGTTACGCCAGTACAAACCCCAGTAGCAACTCAAACTCCAGTAGTAGCACAACCTGTTCCACAGGAACCAGTACAAACAGCTATTCCTGCAACAGGTGTTGTACCAATTCCTGTTGTCAAAATCCCAACACCACAGCAGGTTCCCGAACAAAAGTAACCTTGAAAGATACAAGAAAAAATAGTATACTTAAAAAGATGCCGAAAATGGAAGGAGTTCAAATATGCTTATTAACATGGATACAGTCTTGTCGATTGTGAAGAAAATCATTGATATCTCAATCGTATGGATGCTCATTTATATTATCTTAAAAAATATTCGAAACAATGTAAAACTAACGCTTCTTTTCAAAGGAGTTCTTATCATTGTTATTTTAAAGTTAGCTAGTGATTTCTTTGGATTTACTACAGTAGGAGTTTTACTAGAATATGTTATTATGTGGGGGCCTCTTGCACTCATCATTATCTTTCAGCCTGAAATTAGAAATATTTTAGAGCAACTTGGTAGAAGTCAACTTTTAGGAAGACATAAAGTTTTGACAGTCGATGAAAGAGAACGTCTAGTTTATGAAATTGTTCAAGCTGCAGAGCGTTTAAGAAAACAAAGAATAGGAGCTTTAATTGTCCTTGAAAGAGACATTAGCTTAGGAAACTATATTGATAAAGCTCGTAAAATTTATGGAGATTTATCAAGTGACTTGTTAGTATCTATTTTCTTCCCTAATAATCCACTTCATGATGGTGGTGTCATTATTCAAGGAGATAGAGTAACTTGTGCTTGTGCAGTATTCCCAACAAGTAGTAATGGCAAACTTGCTAAACGTCTTGGTACAAGGCATCGTGCAGCTTTAGGTATTGCTGAAGAAACAGATGCAATTGCTCTAGTTGTATCAGAAGAAACAGGAAGACTTTCTATTGCTGTTAAAGGAGAATTATTCTCAAACTTAACCATTGATGATGTTCGTATGATGTTAATTGATGAGCTAAAACCTAAACAAGATATGGATTTAGATGAAATAGAGATAGAAGAGGAAGAGATATATGAAGAAAATAATTAAAAGTATCAAAAATTTATTTCGTCATATTGGTCTATTCTTTGATAAATGGCTCATCACTCCAATTACGAAATTGATTTTAAAAATTAGTAATGTATTTAAAGATAATAGTCGAGGTTTTGAACGCTTTATTGGCAAGAAACAGACACTTATTGTTATATCTTTACTACTTGCTTTTGTGGTATTTATTAAGCTTGACCAAGAAGGCAATACTTTAATTGACCAATATGCTGAAATGTTTTATGACCAACCAGTTAGTGCAACTTATAATGAGGAAGCATATGTAGTAGAGGGCTTACCTAAAACAGTAGATATTACTTTAGTTGGACAAAAAAGACATATCTTTTTAGCAAAACAGTCTCCAGCAAAAGGTGTAACAGTAGACCTTACAGGGTTAAAACCAGGAACTCATAAAGTTGCTCTTAAATATTCACAACGACTAAAATCATTGGATTATCGGCTAGACCCAAGTGAAGTTACAGTTACAATTTACGAGAAAGTGTCACAAACAAAAACACTAACGTATGATATTTTACATAAAGATAATTTAGATACAAAATTGAATATTGAATCTGTAGAACTTGATAGAAATGAAGTTATTGTTAAGGGTGCAGAGTATAAACTTGATAAAGTTGCTTCTGTTAAAGCACTCATTGATGTTGATGATTTCTCAAATCCACAAGCAGGTGAGATGACCCTTAAAAATGTTCAGTTAGTTGCTTATGATACAAACGGAAAAGTGATGAATGTAGAAATTGTTCCAAAAACAGTAAAAGCGAAAATAACGATTACATCACCAAGTAAGGAAGTACCACTTAAAATTGTTCCAACAGGTGACTTAGCTCTTGGAAAAGCAATTAAATCTTTAAGCTCTTCTGTTAATACGGTAACGATTTATGGTAGTGAAGAAGCATTATCACAGGTAGATTCTATTCCTGTTAAAATTGATGTTAAAGGACTTAGTCAGGATAAAGAATTTACTGTAACCCTTCAAAGACCAAGTGGTATTACAGAAATTAGTGAGAAGACTGTTACAATTAAAGTGACTGTTGATGAATTAGTTACAAGAGAATTTAAAGATATTCCAATTGTCTTTGAAAATCTAGACCCAAGCTATGTTGTATCAGCAGTTAGTGAAGCAGATAGTATAGTTACTGTTGTTGTTCGAGGAAGTAAGGATATCTTAGATGGACTTGAAAGTTCTTCTATTCACCCAACAATTGACTTAAAAGATTATGCAGCATCTACTGAACCAATTGAGGTTGATGTTAAGGTGACAGGTGATGATGTAAGATTAACTTACTCAAGCAAGACGAAGAAAGTTAAAATTCGAATTGGAAACAAATAGAAAGAATGGCCAAGGTCATTCTTTTTCGTTTTAAAGTATTAAAGTGAAACAAAAAATAGAGGGCTATATAGAAACCTTCTATTTTCTGTCTAGGTCATCAAACAAGATTGGAATTGCAATAAGACCACAGATACCAATCAAAATATAGACAATTCTAGCTAACATATTTTCACTACTGCCAAAAATAGTTGCAACTAAATCTAAGTTGAATAGTCCTACAAGTGCCCAGTTTAATGCACCAATGATAATAAGCACAAGTGCTATCTTTTTTATGATTTCCATAAACTCCTCCTTTACTTTTATTTTTAGAATGTCACAAATTTTTTAAATTATTCATGAATACTTCAAAAAATAAAACCATATAGTTTAATGAACAAAAAAACAGAGGTGAAAGAATGAAAAAAATTTGTCTTTTTTTAACAGCTATCTTGCTTACTTGTATTTGTCTTACAGGATGTGGAAAATATGGTGAAGAAGATTTATTAAAAGATTTATATACAAAAATCACAAAAACAAAAGCTTATCAATTAGAAGGAAAACTAGAAATTGTGAACAATGATGATGTATACAATTATACGGTAATAACATCTTATCAAAAAGATAATAATTACAAAGTTAGTTTAAAAAATAATGCGAATAATCATGAACAAATTATTTTAAAAAATGATACAGCTGTCTATGTTTTAACACCATCTTTGAATAAAAGTTTTAAATTTCAAAGTGACTGGCCTTACAACAATTCACAGATTTATCTATTAGAGTCTATTTTAGAAGATTTACAAAATGATAAAGAAAGGACTTTTAAAGAGAAAAAAGATACTTATGTTTTAACAAGTAATGTAAATTATCCAAGTAATCGTAAACTAAAAAAACAGGAAGTAACTATTGACAAAGATTTAAATTTAAAAACAGTCAAAGTGTTTGATGATAATAATATTCCTTTAATGACTATGCAATTTTCTAAAATTGACTGGAAGCCAAAATTTAAAGATGATTATTTTACATTAGAAGATGCAATGAAAACAACAAGTCAAGAGGAAGAAGTAAGAACAACCAGTGTAATTGAAGATGTAATTTATCCTCTTGTAATTCCAGAGGGAACACAACTAACAGGTGAGGATAGAGTAACAAAAGCAGATGGAGAAAGAGTAATTTTAACCTTTGAAGGGGAAAAACCATTTCTCTTAGTTGAAGAAACAGTGAACAAAGAAGAAGAACTTACAGTAATACCAACTTATGGTGAACCGTTCCAATTTATGGATACTGTGGGAGCTCTTTCTACGAATTCTCTTTCTTGGATAGCAAATGGAATGGAATACTATTTAGTAAGTGATGTATTAAATCAGGATGAACTAGTTGAAGTAGCTGAGTCTATTAGTGTTATTCCAACTATGAAATAATCTTGATAGATGAAGTTTGAAATAAGCACACAATTCTTGTGTTTATTTTTCTATTTGTGACATTCTAAGAATTGTCAAGAATAAAATTTTATGATATTATAGACACTACAAAAAGACACGAAATTTCTAA
>CANQWT010000003.1 GCA_947627635.1 uncultured Bacilli bacterium | reverse complement strand
ATCCATATAGATATCAACTATGGAATGGGAAAGACAAAGGAACCATATTATTGTTATAAAGTAAGAGATGAAAAAGGGAATACCTATATAAAAAATGTTGAGATATACGCATATAATATGGACAGGATAAAAGAGTTTTGGTATAGTAAGGATATAGAAAACATAAAGAAATACAAGTATTTAATAATGTTAGACTTGAATAGGGAAGAATTAGAAGAGTTAAATAAGATAATAGGAGGAGATGAAGTTATAATGGAGTATACAAATATGGTAACGAGATTAAATAGTGAAGAAAGATATAGACCACTATTTACAATGGAAGAGAAACAAAAGATAAATGAGAACATTCTTCGACGTGAGGCATTTGAAGAAGGAGAAGCACAAGGAGAACGACTTGGAATGGCTACTGTTGCAAGAAACATGCTGAAAGAGAATATGGATATCTCAACCATAACAAGGGTAACAGGCTTAAGTGAAAAAGCCATCCAAAGATTATCTGTTTAAAAAAAATCTACTTGCCAGAGAATTTTTACTATGTTAAAATAGTTCTAGTTTATAAAACAAGTGCGAAAGACGGAAATAACAAGTTATTTTAAAGAGACTTCGTGGTAGGTGGAAACGAAGAAATAACGTTATTTCAAATCACTTTCAAGTGTGCTTTATGGATAAGATAAAGTCGGGACCTCTCGTTAAAAGGAATGAGATAGAAAAATCTATGAAGAAAGGTGGTACCACGCACTAGTTCGTCCTTTCAACATAGATTTTTTAATTTTTAGGAGGAAAGTTATGACAAAATTTAAAGCTTTAAGAAAAGGACAAATTCATGAAACTGAAATGGAAGTATTAAAACATTTTGACGAGATTGATGTTTTAAAAAAGTCCATTGAAACAAGGGAAGGTTGTCCTAAATTTGTGTTCCATGATGGCCCTGCAACGGCGAATGGACACCCAGGACTTCATCATATGATGGCAAAGTTCTTAAAAGATACATTTTGTAAATATAAGACAATGCAAGGAATGCAAGTTTATCGTAAAGTAGGTTGGGACACTCATGGTCTACCAGTTGAGTTACAAGTAGAAAAAGCTCTTGGTTTCCACAGTAAAAAAGACATTGAAGATTATGGAATTTTACCATTCAATAAAAAATGTAAAGAAAGTGTTTGGGAAAATGAAGAATCTTTTTCACGTCTTACTAAAGAAATGGGTCAGTTCATTGACTTGGAACATCCATATGTCACTTATGACAATAACTATATTGAAACAGAATGGTGGATTTTAAAGAAATTCTATGATGAAGGATACTTCTATTTAGGACACAAAATTTTACCTTTCTGTACTCGTTGTGGAACAGGTCTTGCTTCTCATGAAGTTGCTCAAGGATATAAAGAAATTACTGCCAACACGGTCATTGTTCCTATGAAAAAGAAAGATGAAGATGTCTATTTCTTAGTTTGGACGACAACACCTTGGACTTTAATCAGTAATGTGGCTTTATGTGTTAATCCGAAAGAAGAATATGTTCTTGCAGAAAGTAAAGGTAACAAGTTTATTGTAGGAAAAGCTCTTGCTTCTAAAGTATTAGGAGAAGATTACAAAATTTTAAAAACTTATCTTGGAAAAGATTTAGAATACATGGAATATGAACAGTTAATTCCTTCTTTAACAGTCAATAAAAAAGCTTTCTATGTCACTCTTGCTGACTATGTCACTATGGAAGACGGTACAGGAATTGTTCACATTGCTCCTGCTTTTGGACAAGATGACTACAATGTAGGACTTGCTTATGATTTGCCGGTTTTAAATCCAGTTTCTGAAGATGGAAAGTATCAAGAAGGATTATGGAAAGGCAAGTTTGTCTTTGACTGTGACCTTGAAGTAATTCAGTACTTGAAAGAAAATGGTAAACTCTTTAAAAAGGAAAAAATGCTTCACAATTATCCACATTGTTGGAGATGTGACACACCACTTTTATACTATGCCAAACCTAGTTATTATCTTGCAGTTACAAAAATGAAAGACAAAGTTATTGAAAACAACAGTAAAGTCAATTGGTATCCAAGTTATGTTGGTGAAAAACGTTTTGGAAATTGGCTGGAAAATATGAATGATTGGGCAATTTCAAGAAATCGTTATTGGGGAACACCTCTTCCTCTTTGGAAATGTAGCTGCGGACATGAAGAAATGATAGGTAGTAGAGAAGAACTTAAGGAAAAAGCAACTTGTGAAGTAGATGTCAAAACAATTGATTTACACCGTCCTTATGTTGATGATATCAAACTGAAGTGTCCAGTCTGTGGTAAAGAAATGGAACGTGTTCCTGAAGTCATCGACTGTTGGTTTGATTCAGGTTCTATGCCTTTTGCTCAATATCATTATCCTTTTGAAAATAAAGATTTCTTTGAGACACAGTTTCCTGCAGACTTCATTTGTGAGGGAATTGACCAAACTCGTGGATGGTTCTATACACTTCTTTTAATTTCTACTTTTGTAAAAGGAGTAAGTCCTTATAAAAATGTTCTAGTCAATGATTTAATTCAAGATAAATATGGAAAAAAGATGAGCAAGTCTAAAGGAAATATTGTTGAACCATTTACAACCATGCATACTTATGGAGCAGATACTGTTCGTTTCTATTTGGCTTATGCATCTCCAGTTTGGACACCACTTCGTTTTGATGAAGAAGGACTTAAAGAAGTTTATTCTAAATACATTTCAACATTTAAAAATGCCTATTCCTTCTTTGAAATGTATGCGAATGCAGATGATATTGACCCAAGAAACTATGAAATTCCATACGAAAATCGTGATTTGACAGATAAATGGTTATTGTCACGTTTACATACTTTAATCAAAGAAGTTACTACTTCTTATGACCATTATGACCTTACGAAAGTTACACATGCTGTCCTAGATTTTCTAAATGATGATTTTTCAAATTGGTATATTCGTATCAATCGCCGTCGCTTTTGGGCAAGTGAGTTAACAGAAGATAAAAAAGCAGTTTACTTAACAACCTATGAAACCCTTCTTACCTTAACAAAATTGATGGCTCCAATTACACCATTTATTACAGAAGAAATCTATTGTAATTTAACGGATAAAACTTCTGTTCATTTAGAAGACTTCCCAACTTATGATGATGCAAAAGTAAACGCTTCTATTGAAGAAAAAATGAGTTTGGTTCGTGATGTTTGTAGTTTAGGACGTTTTGCTAGAGAAGAAGCTAAAATTAAAGTTCGTCAACCATTGTCAAGTATTCTTCTTCCAAAAGAAAATGAAGAGGTAATTGGCAGTTTGTCATCTTTGATTTTAGAAGAGTTGAATGTCAAAGAAATCAAGTACGAAAGTGATATGAGTGCTTACTTAAATTATCACTTAAAACCTAATTTTAGAGAGGTTGGTAAAACTTTAGGAAGCAAAATGAAAGCCTTTCAAGAAGCTTTATCACATTGTGGTATCAAAGAATTTGAACAAATGCAAAAAGATGGATATGAAATTGATTTGGAAGGAGAAGCTTTCTTAGTTCGTGAGGAAATGGTACTTCCAAGCTTAGAAGTTAAGGAAGGATATTTTGCTCAAGGAAATCAAAATACAACAGTTGTGTTAGATACGACTATCACAGAAGATTTACTTCTTGAAGGATATGCTAGAGAATTTGTTCGTAAAGTTCAAAGTCTTCGTAAAGAGTTAGACCTTGTAATTACTGACCATATTCAAATTACTTACTATGGAGAAGCTATGATTAGTAAGATGATGGATGTTTTTGAAGACTATATTAAAGGGGAAACTTTGGCAGAAAAAATTATCAAGTCTTTTGAATACAAGGAAGAATATTTCTTAAATGATTTGAAAGTTAGTATTGAAATTGAAAAAATATAGTCAAGGAATAAGAAAGAGATGTAAAGTGCTATCCAAATCTCTTTCTTTTTGTGTATAATAAATATAGGTAATCACAAGAAATAAAAAGAAGTATACATTAAAGTAGGTGATCATGTGAAAAAGTTAAGTGAACTTTATGAGGGTCAAGATGACCGGATAATTCAGGCAATTAAAATCAATTCGAAAGAAGTTCGAGAAGGTGATATTTTTGTCTGCACGATGGGTGTTACTACAGATAGACATGATTTTATTGATGAAGCTATCGAAAAAGGAGCAAGTGCTATTGTAGTAAGTCGAGATGTTGGTGAAAAAAGTGTTCCAGTTATTCATGTTTCTGATACAAATGAAGAGTTAAAATATCTTGCTAGAAGGTTTTATGATTACCCTGATGAAAAGTTAAAAATGATAGGAGTGACAGGAACGAATGGAAAAACAACAGTTGCAGAACTCATCTATCAACTTCTTGGACCTTGTTGTGCTTATATGGGAACAAATGGAATTAAATGTGCTTCTTTTTCTGAAAAAATTAGAAACACGACACCTGATGTAGACCGTCTTTATTTATATATGGACCGTTTCGTTCAAGAAAACTGTAAAATATTATCCATGGAAGTGTCAAGTGAAGCCTTTTTTAGACATCGCTTGGATTTAGTGAAATATGATATTGCTATCCTTACAAATATTACGGAAGACCATTTAAATATTCATAAAACTTTAGAAAATTATATTGACTGTAAGTGTCAGCTTTTTCGCAATTTAAAAGAAGATGGTACGGCGATTTTAAATAGTAGTGATAGTCACTATGAACAAGTGAAGAGTTGTTGTAAAGCTCGGGTTTTAACTTATGGCTATCAAAGAAATGATACTTTACAAATTATAAGCAGTCGAGAAACAAAAGAGGGAATAACCTTAGATTTTATTTATGATGGAAAAACTTATACTTTAGAAAGCAAGTTAGGTGGAAGTTTTAATGCTCTTAATTTGGCGGCAGTTATTTTAGTAGGAACTCGGTCTGAACTTTCGATGGACGAAATACTAAGTCGCCTAAAACAGGTTAAAGCTATTGAGGGCAGAATGGAAAAACTAGAATTTAGTCAAGATTTTTCTATCATTTTAGATTATGCCCATACTCCTGATGCTCTTGATAAAATCTTAACGTACTTTAATAAGATTAAAACAGGGCGAATTATTACTGTAACAGGAAGTGCTGGAGGAAGAGAAAAAGAGAAAAGACCTTTAATGGGAAGTGTAGTACTATCTAAATCTGATTTTGTTATCTTTACAATGGATGACCCTAGAAGTGAAGATGTCAATCAAATTATTGATGAGTTAATTGGAGATAGTCTCAAAAAGAACTATATAAGGGTACTTGATAGAAAAGAGGCAATAGAAAAAGCTTTGAAAATGGCTAAGGCAAATGATATTGTCATCGTGGCAGGTAAAGGAAGAGATGATTATATGGCAATAGGAAATAGCTATCTTCCTTATTCTGACTATGAAGTCATTGAAAATTATTTTCGGAAGGTGAATTGATATGGAACTTTTAAAACCGTTTCTTGAACTTGGTACTGTCGAAAAAGAAGAATATGAAGGAAGGATGGTTGATTTTTTATCAAATCCTCCGTTTTCATTAGATGATATTGAAGGAAAAAAGGAAAATGTGTTTTCTCGGAAAGAAGATATGAAAAAGGCTCTTGATTATTTAAAAACCTTTAAGGATGAAGTGCTTTCTACAAGAAAAATTTTAATGGTTGCTAATCAAGTTAATGAAAGTAATCCTTATATTTCAAGGGGATATCGTACGTTTGGAGATATGCTTGATGAGACAAAAACTCCGATTCCAGATGCTTCTAAAATTCCTAGTCTTATGGAAAAACTGGTCTATGATTATCAAGTGACTTGGAAGGATTTAGAACCTTTTGAGCGGGAAGCAAGGTTCTTTTTAGAAATGATACACATTCATCCTTTTGAAGATGGAAATAGAAGAACAGCTTTTCTATTTGTCAATGAGCATTTGATGAATGAAGGTTATGCACCTGTTTATTTGACGGGAAATGTGTATCAAGAATATCTAGATAATATTCAAGATTATATGGTGAGTGATATGACTAATTTATTTCAAAAACAGTCAAGTAAAGAAGCAAAGGAAATCATGGAAAAGATGTTTCTTATTAACCCTATAACAAAGTAATTTGCACCCATAATTCGTCTTTTGGGTGTAATTGCATTTTATCAAGTATATATGCTATAATAAGAGCGAGGTGTTAATATGCGTTTTTTAGACAAAATAAAATACAATCGTTCTTATTTTCTTTTTCTATTTATAATGATTCTTTTCAATACCTTCTATCTTCAAAAAGCGATGTCTGGTGTTGTTCAAAATAATATAATTCTATTACTTGTTCTATTATTGATTATGGTAGTCGAAATAATTATTTCTTATTTGATTTATCACTTTAATTTGAACAAGAAATATCCGATTGAAAAACTATTTCTTCTTTTTTTTGTTCCTTTGGGTTTTCTTTATATGATTGTTTTACCAATGGCTGGAACTCCAGATGAAGCAGTCCATTTTTATAGAGCCTATGAAGTGTCCATGGGACATGTTACTTCTGTTTCAAAGGGAGAGCTCAATGGACGTCAAATGCCAAAATCTCTTCTTGAACTTTTTAAAAATACCCAAAGATTTGATCAAATTAAATATAAAGATACATTAAAATCTTTTCAAATTCAGTTAAATAAAGAAAAAAAACAATTTATTAACTTTCCTTCATCTGCTTTGTATTCACCTGTTTGTTATCTTCCACAAGCTTTTGGTATTTTTATTGGTAGAATTCTAAACTTTAATCCAGCTGTCATTTTCTATTTAGGACGAATCATGAATTTTCTTTCCTTTGTAATCATCGTATATTTTGCTTTAAAGTATCTACCTATTAAAAAAATAAGTTGCTGTCTTCTTCTATTTTTACCAACGGTTTTTCAAGCTGCTATTTCTTTATCACCAGATGCTTTAACTATCGCAGTGACAGTAGCCTTAGTTTCTTTTATCCTTTATATGAAATATTCTAAAACAGGAACAATGAATTCAAAAGAGTATGGAATTTTGTTTCTTTTAACTTTATTTATTTCAATGTTAAAAATTGTGTATTTACCACTTTCACTTTTAGTCTTAGGTATTCCAAAAGAAAGATTTTCTTCTTCGAAGGAAAAATGGATTAAACTAGGTTCTTTATTGTGTATTGTTGTTCTGCTTAATTTGCTTTGGCTATGGAATTCTTCAAGATTTTTAGTTCCAATTGTCGAAGGAGTGAACTCAAAGTCACAAATCCAGTTTATTCTTTCTTCACCATTTAAATATATAAATATTTTAATGAATACTTTTATGAATAATTATATGCTTTATTTGATGACAGCTTTAGGTCAAAGCTTAGGTTGGCTTCAAATTACACTTCCAGGTTTTTATGTATTCCTTTATTTTCTTCTTTTAGTGATTGTGATTCTTTTAGATCAAGACAAGAAAAGAAAGTTAGAAAAAAATGAAAAAGAAGGTCTTGCCGGAATAATTTTCTTAATAGCCCTTTTGATTTTTACAAGCATCTACATTCAAGCAAATCCTGTAGAAAATGGAACAATTATTGGAGTACAAGGTCGTTATTTCTTGCCACTTGCTTTAACGGGCATGTTTCTGTTTGAAAACCGTCTTTCTTATCCACTCCAAGAAAAATTCAATTATTGTATGGTTTTCGCAGTTTTTCTAAATATTGTCGCACTAATGCAATGTTTTTGTTATCATATAGTCTAAGAAGAAAGTTGGTGAAAAAATGAAAAAAGTACTGTTGATTATTCCTGCTTATAATGAAGAAAAAAATATTTTAAACGTATATCAAAGTATTGTTGAATATAATAAAAAAGCCAAAAGAAAATTAGATTTTATTGTAATAAATGATGGTTCAAAAGATAAAACAGGCGAAATTTGTCGAAAAAATAAAATTCCAACGATTCATTTAATACAAAATTTAGGAATTGGTGGGGCTGTACAAACTGGATATAAGTATGCATTTTCTCATCAATATGATATTGCTGTACAGTTTGATGGAGATGGGCAACACAATGTAAATTATATTGAAAAACTATTAGAGCCAATTGAAAAAGAAAATATAGATATGGTAATAGGTTCACGTTTCATTCAAAACCAAGAAAGTAACTTTCAATCTTCTTTTACAAGGAGAATAGGAATCCGGTTAATTTCAAAAGTAATAAAGTTCAAAACGAAAACAAAAATTTATGATACCACAAGTGGTTTTCGAGCTGTCAATCAAGAAATTATTACCTTATTTGCTGAACAGTATCCGAAAGAGTACCCAGAACCTATATCAACAGTAGATGTTTTAAATAAAAATTATAAAGTGAAGGAAATTGCTGTAGATATGAATCAAAGAAAAGAAGGTACTTCTTCTATTCATTCTTATAAAGCAATCTATTATATGTTCAATGTAATTTTGTCTATCCTGTTAAAAGAAAATTCAAAATATCAATATCGGGGGGGGAATAATTTATGAGTCTTCATTTACGTTTCATTTTAATTTTCTTTTCCATTTCACTGATTTTAATTATTATGCAGTTAATTCGTAAGGATTATTTACCTATTAAGTATTCTTTATTTTGGTTTAGTGCTAGTCTTTTAATTTTCTTAGTAGGTCTTGTTCCTGATTTTATAGGAATGATTACTTCAATGATGGGTTTTGAAACAACTTCAAATATGGTTATTGGAATTATTTTAGGTATTATTCTTTTTATTACTTTGTTATTGACTATTATTATCTCAAGACAGAAAAAGACAATTCAACTGTTAATTCAAGAAGTATCTATATTGAAAAATAAAATTGATGAAGAGAAAGGATTAAAAAAATGAAATATATATTTACAATTATTTATATTCTTTTTACAACTTTAGGACTTGTTTTTATGAAATTAGGACAAAATAATCCACTTACTATTTCTTTTAAAAATGGTGTGATGATGAAAATAGGATTTGTATCTTTATTGGGTTTTCTATTTTATATTTGTAGTTTTTTATTATGGCAGAAGTTATTAGTAAGTTTTGATTTATCCTTTATTGTTCCTATTGCAACAGGAATTGTGCAAGTTGCAGTTTTACTTTGTGGAATCTTTTTGTTTAAAGAACAAGTAAGTGTATCTAATATGATTGGAATTATTCTTGTTATTTTGGGAATTGTTTTGATTGGAATTAAAAAGTAAGAAGGTAAGAACAATATGAATAAAGAGTTAATTGATAAAGTTGCCAAAGATTTGCAGATTACAACGAAGCAAGTTCTTGTTGTTTTAGAGCTATTGCAAGAAGGAAACACTATTCCTTTTATTGCCAGATATCGAAAAGAAAAAACAGGTGCTTTGACAGAAGATGTTATTCGAAAAATTGAAGAAGTATATACATATCAGAAGAATTTATGGGAACGAAAAGAGGATGTTCTAAGGCTCATTGAAGAGAAAGGTCTTTTAACAGAAGAATTGCGTCAAGAAATTATGACTGCTCAAAAATTAGTAGAAGTTGAAGATTTGTATCGTCCTTTTAAGGAGAAGAAAAAGACAAAGGCATTGGAAGCTATCAATAAAGGACTAGAGCCTCTTGCCAAAATGATAATGGCTTATCCTGTAACAGGAAGTATGGATGAAATGGTCAAACGCTTTTTAAATGAGCAAGTCAAAACGAAAGAAGAGGCAATTTTAGGAGCACAATATATTATTGCTGAGTGGATTAGTGATAATGCAAGTTACAGAAAGTGGATTCGCAAGTTTTATTATCAAGAGGGTATCTTATGTTCTAAATTAAAAAAAGATGCTCAAGATGAGCTAAAGGTGTATGAGATGTATTATCAATATGAAGAAAGTATCAAGAAAGCTAGGCCTCATCGAATTATGGCTCTAAACCGTGGAGAAAAAGAGGGTGTTTTATCTGTCTCTATCCAAGTAGATAAAGAGAAAATTATAGAATATTTAAGGAAAAAATTGGTAAAAAATGAGCAATCTTTTGTAGTTGAAACTGTAATGGATGCCATTCGTGATAGTCTAAAAAGACTGATTTTACCAAGTGTAGAACGAGAAGTTCGAAGTGAGTTAAAAGAAAAAGCTGAAGAAGTATCTATTGAAAATTTTGCTTCGAACTTAGAACAACTCTTACTCACTCCACCTATGAAAGGAAAAGTGGTCTTAGGTCTTGACCCTGCTTTTCGAACGGGTTGTAAGCTTGCTGTACTTGATAAGACGGGTAAAGTCTTAGAAATTGCTGTGATTTATCCGACAGAACCTCATAATGAAATAAAAAAGTCTGAGGCGAAAGTTCTTGAATTGATTGAAAAGTACGGGATAGAAATTATTGCTATTGGAAATGGTACGGCCTCTCGTGAAAGTGAAGCTTTTATTGCAAATACAATTAAAAAAACAAAGAGAAAAGTTGAATATATTATTGTTAGCGAAGCAGGGGCTTCTGTTTATTCTGCAAGTCCTTTGGCTATCAAAGAATTTCCAGACTTAACGGTTGAAAAACGAAGTGCTATAAGCATTGGTAGAAGGCTTCAAGATGCATTATCAGAGCTTGTAAAAATTGAACCCAAAAGTATTGGAGTGGGCCTTTATCAACATGATGTCGCAGAAAAAAAGCTAGAAGAGTCTTTAGGATTTGTCGTGACTAAAATTGTAAATCAAGTAGGAGTAAATATCAATACAGCATCCGCATCACTTTTATCTTATGTTTCAGGTTTATCGAAAAAACAGGTTACTGAACTTTTAAAAATAAGGGATGAAAAGGGAAGGTTTGAGACGAGAGAAGAACTTCAAAAGCTTAAAAGTATGGATGATAAAACTTATGAACAAGCTATTGGATTTCTACGAATTTTAGATGGGAAGAACCCTTTGGATAAGACAGGAATACATCCTGAAAGTTATTCAAAGGTGCAAAAGTTATTAGAGTTTTTAAATATTGATATGGAAAAAATTGGAAAAGAAGAAATGAAGGATAAACTACAATCTCTAGATAAAGAAAAAGCAATGAAGTATTGCGATTTAGACCTTTTTACATTAGAAGACATTATGAAAGCATTGGAAAATCCTGGAAGAGACCCACGTGACTTGATGCCAAAACCAATTTTAAAAAGTGATATTTTAAAGATAGAAGATTTAAAAGTAGGGGAGGCTCTTCAAGGAACAGTACGGAATGTTGTTGACTTTGGCTTGTTTATTGATATTGGACTTAAAAATGATGGACTTGCTCATATTTCAAAGTTGTCAAATTCTTATATTAAGCATCCAAGTGAACTTTTTAAAGTTGGTGATATTGTAACTTGTTATATTGATGAAATTTCTCTTGAAAAAAAGCAAGTGAAGTTAAGTTTATTACCACACTAACTTTAATACTATTTTCTAAAATTTACTTTGGATTATTAAAATATGCAATTATAAAATATTTGCTCTTCTAAATTGAAAGAAAAATTACAATCAGTAAAAATGCTGATTGTTTTTTAATCTTTATGTTATAATAATATAAAGTGAGGTAGTAACATGGATTGGAATTTTAACAACAAAAGTAAGTATAAAAAAATTTTAGATCAAGCTAAAGAAGAAAAAAGGTCTGATATACATTCTTTTCATAGATATTTTGGAAAGTTAATTCCTGCTATACCAAGAGCCTATATTGAATTATTTACAAATAAAGGAGATACTATTGGAGATTTATTTTCAGGTTCTGGTACAGTTGCAGTGGAAGCAAAACTATTAGAAAGAAATTTTATAGGATGTGAAATCAATCCTTTATCGGCATTTATTTCTAATGTTAAAACATACTCTTATGACGTTCATATATTAAATGAATTGAATGAAAAAATAGAGCAAAGTCTTTATGATGATGCCTATTTAAGTCGATTAAAAAAGGGAAATATACCATTTTGTGTCAATTTAGATCATTGGTTTAGGAAAGAAGTTATTGAAGATTTACTAACAATTAGGGCAACAACTAATGATATTGTATTATCTTCAAAATTAAAAAAGAATGAGAAGCAAAAGTATATTGAATTTTATGATGCTGTTATATCAAGTATCATTAGAAATGTTAGCAATGCAGATCCTAGACATGTTTTCCCTGGTATCAGTAAAAGAATAAGAGCCTTAGAGGCAGAGGGCAAAATCAATAAAAATACTAAAAAAAGTTTTGTTAATGCAATAAAAAAGAAAACAAAATATTACTTAGAATATCAAAACTTAAATCCAACAGATATTCAGATAATCAATGGGGATTCAGTAAATGATAAATTTACCAAATATAAAAACAGTATAGATTTATTTGTTACTAATCCACCTTATATTTCATCTGTAAGATATATTGAAACTATGAAATTAGAACTGTATTGGTTGGAATATTTAAAGAGTCAAACTGAATATTCTAATCTTGCTAAAATCATGGTAGGAAATGATAAAGTAGCAAAAAAAGATATTGATGATAATCTATTAACACCTTATGCGGAAATCAATGAAAAAATAGAGCAATTGCGAGAAATAGATGTTAAAAACGCATATATAGTTGCCAAATATTTTAATGATATGGAAAAAGTTATAAAAAACATGCATTTAATGTTAAAAAATCATGGTAAAGTCGTTGTAAAAATATCTGAAAGTAAAGTGAAAAAAATCAAAATAGATACTGGTCGGTTTTTAACAATAATAGCTTTAAATAATGGGTTTAAATTACTAGATGTATTCTTAGATGAAATCAATGAAAAAAGTCGATCTTTAACTACAGCTAGAAATACATATAGTGATATCATTTTAAATGATAATATTATCATATGGGAGAAAAATAGTGATGAATAAGTATAATCAAATTAAAACAATTAGATATATGGGCAATAAAAATAGATTATTAGATTTTATTATTCCTGAGATAAGAAAAATTGCTAAAAGAAGTGATATCATATGTGATTTGATGTCTGGAACAGGGGCAATTGCTTATGCTTTAAAAGATAAATATACTGTTTATACCAATGATATACAGTACTATAGTTATATAATTGATAAAGCTATTATTGAAAATAATAAAATAACTGTTGATAAGAATATAGCAATTTTAGATTTACAAGAGCATTTTTTTAAAAATCAAAGTAAAAAAATATATCATTTTTTTGAAGATAATTTTACAGATACATACTTTTCAGGACCTCAGTGTTGTGAAATAGATTCAATAAGATATGCAATTGATCAAATTAAAGATGAATATAAAAAAGATTTATATTTAACTGCACTGATGTATGCAATGAGTAAGTGTGAATCTACATCTGGACATTTTGCCCAATATCTTCCTAAAGATCATAAAAGATTAGTTGAACTAAGAACAAAAAGTATATGGGAAGAAATGTTAGTGAAATGTGATGACTTTTCATCTTTAGTCATGAGCAAGTTTGAAAATAAAGCCTTTAATATGGATTATAAAGATTTATTTCAAAAAGAAGAGTTTAAAAAAGTTTCATGTGTTTATATAGATACACCTTATACTGGTGAACAATATTCAAGATTTTATCACGTATTAGAAACAGTTACTAAATATGATAATCCAAAGTTAGAATTTAAAGCTAAATATAGAACAGATAGATTTATGTCTAATTTTTCACTACGGTCAACTGTAAAACAGGAATTTAAAGAAATGTTGTCATTTTTATCAAAAGAAAATAAGAAAGTTGTGTTAAGCTATTCTACTAAAGGTTTGATTTCGATAGATGAATTAGAATTTATTTTTTCTAAAACATTTAAACATTATAAATTGATTGAAAAAGACTATCAACATTCAACACAAGGAAAAGGTACTATAAAAATCAACGAAGTCTTATTTGTAGCATATAACTAAGGAGGAAAAATGAAAAAATATATTGAAATTGACAATCAAAATATTGAATTTAAAAATTTACTATCTGGTCCAGCACAAATTGGTAGAATTCTTAACTATATTATATATGCTGGAGAAGGAATGCTAAGACATAGACCTGGTAATAGAAATGATTCAATGGAAAATAATATTGGTAGTGCTTGGTGTATTGAATTTATGATAGGATTAGGTTTGATAGAATTGACTTCTAAAATAAATCATACAAATATATATAATACTAGATTAACAAACTCAGGAGTTAAGATATATAACATATTGACTGACAATGCAATTGGCCCAGAATTGAATTACAATAGTAGTCCTGAAAAAGTTTTGGATTATTTAAAATCAAAAAATGCTTTAAATATAGTTAACGTTTTTGAAGCTGTGTTTAGAAATACAATTATATTCAAAGATTTGTGTATTTTTTTAGATCTTGAACATGTAGAAAATGATGAAATTATCTTGAAAAAAGCAGAATTTATGGAAGATATATTTGGAGAGCTTTGTGAATTTTATACTCATACTTCGTATATAAGAAATGGTAATGGTGCAAGTACAGCAGGTAATAGAGTTCCAAGTTTAATTCAATTATTATGTTTTTTAAAGTATGCATATGTTAAGAATGGAAAAATTCATTTTATAAAAGAGGCTCTTATTCATGGGATTTTTGATGAAAATTATAAATTGGATATCTCGGATAAACGTTTAATCTCTGAATATGAAAAAGAAGAAAAGATAATAGAAAACCTATCTAAAAAATTTGGTATCGCAGGAAATCGTGTTGTCAATGAATCTGTTAGATTATCACAAACACAATTGATTTTTAAAGAAAGATTAAAAAGAGAATATGGAAGTCATTGCTGGTTGTGTGGTATAGAAAATGAAACACTATTAGTTGCCAGTCATATTCAAGATGCAGCACTATCAAATATCTATGAAAAAGCAGATAACAATAATGGATTATTATTGTGTGCTCAACATGATAAATTATTTGATTCTGGTTTAATATCTTTTGATTTTCAAACTGGCAAGATCATGATATCCAAATTGTTAAGTGATAGTGATAGAAAATTGACAAATATTGATGCTCATATGAAGTTAGATGATCAATTGATGAATGATGGTAGAAAAAGATATTTGATGTGGCATAATAACAAGTTCTTATCTTTTGAAAATAATAATTAAAATAGAAGATAAAATTAGTGCTAAGTTATCATAAAATACCTCTCATCTCTTGTAAAAATCCTTATTTTATATTAGAATATAAAACATATTGTTTTGATATATTATAGTAATTTGGAGGTAAAGTCATGAAGAAAAGATTGTTTTCCTATTTATTCGTTTTTATTTTGGTACTTACAGTGATGCCATTACCAATTTTTGCCAAAGAAAAACTGATTTTGAAGACAGATAAAAGTGACTTAGAAATCGGGGATGAAGTAGTTGTAACTGCAGAAGTATCAAGTGATATGAAATTGTATGCATTTATGGCAACACTAAGTTATGATAAATCTGTTTTTCAAGAGATGACGAGTGAAAACTTAGAACCAGTAGATAATACTTTAGATGTGAGCTATAACTCTACTACAGATAAATTTGGATTTATCAACAAAACAGGAGAAATTTCTGGAAAATTATTCCAAGTTCATTTGAAAGTGAAGAAAGATGCTCATGTAGGAAGTACGAATATTGGACTTACAAATATTTCTGCTTCTGATGGCAACCAAAAAATGACTTTTGATAAAGTTTCTACTAAAGTTTTAGTAACAAAAGATGCGTCATCTGATGAGGTAGTACCAAACTATCAAGCTCATCAAGTTGTTGAACAAGAAGAAGCATTACTTACTACTTTTACAACGAAACCGATTCTAGTTGTTCTAGTAATTAGTATGATTATTCTTTTATGTTCTGCGATTTATGTTCGAACATGTAAGAAAAACAAAAAGACTTTATGGAACATTTTAGTAAGTGCTTTTGGTATCTTATTTGTTCTATTTATTATTCTTTTAATCATCAATAATCATAAGAAAGATGTGAATAAAGATGGACAGCAAACCTATGATGATGCGAAAGAGATTTTAGAATATTTAATTGATATTGAAGGAACAAAACAAGAGGAAAATAAAGAAAGCCAAAGCATGACATCTTCTAGTACTTCTCGTAATCCAAAAACAAGTCCTAAAAAAGTTGCTTCAAAACCATCATCACCATCACAAAATCATTTCGACTATGATGTCAATAACGATGGAACAGTAGATATTGAAGATGCTGGAGGTAGTGCAGGAAGTACTACAGAAGATATTCAATACAAAGTGACTTTAAAAGAAAAAGAAAACGAAAGTGTATATATTGCGAAACAAGATGGTAAGGCAGTACTTTACTTTAATGGAAGTGTGTCTCCAACTGAAGAAATCCTAAAAATCAAAATCAATGGTAAGTATTATGATGCAATTCATAACGGTACAACCTATATGGTGACAGTTGATATTCCTAAAAAAGCAGGAGTATATACATTTGAAGTCAATCAAGTTTTATTAAGTAATCATCGTGAAATTGATAGTCATGTCAAATTACAAAAAGAAGTTTTAAAACAAGCTCCAAAAGTAGACTTATTCAATATTGATGATGAAAATCATACGTTTAACTTTACTTTAGAAGATAAAGATAATGCTTTTCAAGAAGGACAAGTTGTAGTTTTAGATGACCAAGGAAAAGAAGTATTAAAGGAAAAAATTGGTAAAAATAACCATTTTGAACAGACCTTTGAAGAAGATATAACTTATACCATTTTAGTAACAGCTTCTTATGACCTTGATAGCAATACTCTCAATCAAGAAACAGAAGAAAATTATAGTGAAAATGTAGAACTTTATCGTCATACTTTTAGTATTGCCAGTAACTATCAATTTACAGCTCAAGACTTTACCATTACAGATATTTTAGAAAAAGGTGCAATTCCAAAAATTACTTTCTCTAGTAGTAATCTTAAAAATTTAAAAGTAGAGTATATTGTTATTGATGGTAAAGAACATGATGTAACTCTAAATCAAGATGATTATTATGAAATTGCTTTAACTGATTTGAATACCTCTCAATTTGGTAAGAAAAGTTTAACAATTGAACAAATTGTTTTAGAAAATTTAAAATCATTTCACATCCACCAAGATTATGAGATGGAAGAATTGACTTATACCGTTTTAAAACATGCGCCTCTAATTACAGATATTACTTTAAAAGATAATGCTGAAGAGAAAAATATTACAGTTTCTTATAGACTTCAAGATAATGATGATACGCTTTCTTCTTTGACTGCCATTTTAGTAGATTCAGCAGGGAAAACCATTGATACAAAAAAAGACATTGAAGTAGGAAAATCCTTTACTTTGTCTTATCAAAATAGTGGAGATGGTCGTTATAAAGTCAAATTCTTAGCAACCTATAACTTAGGAACAGACCGTCATACTTATACAGATAAAAATATTGGTGAAGAAGAAATACTCACTCAAATTGATATTGCTATTCAAAAAGTTTCAGTTTCTACTGTTTATCCTGTTAAAAATCAAAAGAAATATGAAGTTACTTATGAAATTTCTGTATCTAGTCGTTTTAAAGAAAGCCATAATTACAACAAAGTCTCTAGTATCACTATCAATGGTCTTAATTATGATGCAAATCAAAAAACAGGCTTTACCTCTGTTGTAAGTTTTACTGTCCCAAGTGAATCAGGTATCGTGAATCTAGAAGCTACAAGAGTACAATTACAATATGAAGACTATAATCATAATCAACGTGAATTTTTCTCAGTTCAACCTGTTATTACCCAAATTGATGTCTTAAAAGACCAGCCAAAAATTGAAGACTTTAGAATTGTAAAAGAAGACTATGATTTGAAAAGTGCAACGTTCTCCTTTACTGTTTCTGATGATAAAGGAGGCTTTACTGGTGGAGAAGTAGAACTTGCCCAAACAACAAAACCAATTCACAAAGGAGAAAACACCGTTACGTTTGAAAATCTTCCACAAGATGAAGAACTCATCCTTCATTTCTATGGAGACTATGACTTAGATACAAACACATTAAAAGGTGAAGCAACAGAACAAAATCAATATAAGCATACTCTTATTCATGAGAAGACTTATGGTCTTTATGATACAAAAGAATATGATAAAATAGTTCTTGTAAATTTAAAGACTGAAAGTGAGAAAAACAATACGTTCTTTGAAAAAGGAGAAGAAGTACCACTAACTTTCCAAGTAGAAGGCTTAAATCAAGTACACAATTTAGACCTTTCTAGTATCTTTGTTGGGAAAGAAGAATATCCTGTTCTAAAGAAAGAAGATACATATCAAGTAACTTTAACAAGTTATAAAACTGCAGGAAGTAAAAAGATTACAATTGATACAATCACTTTAAGTAATGGTAAGACAATTTCTTTAAAGAAAAAAGCTCAAACAGAATTAGAAGTTTTAAAAACACCTGTTACCATTGAAGACTTCAAATACCAAGTAGAAGAAAAACAAATTCAATTACATTTCACTTTAAAAGATGATGACCAAACAATTATGGGAAAAGTGGAAAATCAAGTTCAAGTCAACATTTTTGACGAAGACCATAACAAAGTATTTGCTCTTCCATATCAAGATACAATTACAATTGATAGAAAAGATGGACTTTTAAGATATTATGTATTCGTAGAAGCAACCTATGATAAAGACCAAAGTAGTGAAAATCATGAGAATGAAGAAGAAGCTGTTCTTTTAGATGAAGTGATTTCTTTAGACCAAAATTATATTGAACTACGAAATATTGAAGATATTACTCTTTATCAAAAACAAGATGATGCGACAACAGCTATAGAAGAAATCAATGTAAGTACATTACAAGACCATTTAGAAGACTACTTTGTAAAGATAAGCATGAAAGAAATGCCTACAGTCTATAGCAAGATTAAAAAAGTTGTAAATCAAAATGGTAAACTTGTTTTACTTCTTGATTATCAATATGTAACAAAGGAAAAAGAAACTACAAATCTTAGAATTGATTTTGGAAAAATTCAAGGAAATATTGCCATCAATGAAAATCATCCAGAAACCTTTAGTGAGTTGATAGAACGAATTAAAAAGAACCCTTCTGGACATTTCATGTTAACTCATGATTTAGATGCATCTTCTATTTCAAGTGAAGATACTGCTTTAATCAATATTGAGTTTAAAGGAACTTTGGATGGACAAGGGTATCGAATTCAAAACTTAAAGAAACCATTATTCAATAGTTTAAATGGCGCAACCATAGAAAATCTTCGCTTTTCAACTGTGCGTTTAAGCGATAGTAATTCTCATGGAACTTTAGCAAATACCGCTACAAGTTCTACGATTAAAGCTGTTTTAATTGATGACTTTACAAACACTGCGATGACTACAACATCAGGAACTTTACTAGGAAAAGTCACAAATCATACAACCATCGAAGAATGTAAAGTTACAAATTTCAATATCAATACAGTCTGGCTTGCTCAAACTGTTGGTGGCTTTGTTGGCTATATAGAAAATTCTATTGTGAAGAATAACTATATTGTAGGTAGTCTTTCAGCATCATGGAATTTCGTAAGTGGTTTCATTGGAAATGTTCAAGGAACTTCAACCTTAGAAAATAACTATGCCAAAGTAAATCTATACAATAGTTCTGCGACAGTTTCTTGCGGATTTGCTTGTGCATCAGGAAATACTACTGTTAAAAATAATATCAGTTTGAACAAATTATCAGGAAATATTACTCATAAATTTATAAGTGGATATAAGGAAAGTTCAGGAAACGCTTATTTAAAAGGGGAGAATGATACCTTTACCCAAACTGGAGTTACTACTATTGAAGCAAAAGATGTGAATCAAGCCTTATTTGATAAAGCTCAATTTAATCGTACAATTTGGAATTTAAAAAATGTATCTTATGAAAATACACCGACTTTTAACCTTGAAAAGGTCAGCAGTGTAGACGTAGAAGAAGTAGGAGAATTATACGATGAAAATGAAGAGCTCCTCTATCAAAACTTACGAAAACTTATGCCATTTTATAATAATACTAAAATTGTGAAGAGTGCTTCAAATATCAGTGATACTCATCCTTTTAGAACCAAAGAAATTACTCACATTATTCCAGTAGACCAAGAAAACCATCTTGTAAGTTACTTAACAACTGCATCTCCAAATAAGATTTCTAAAATCAAGATTATTTTCAAAGACCAAGAAAGTCTTACCTATTCAGTTCGTTATGATAATACATATGATATGGTTGTAAGTTATCGAATTCAAGATTTAAAACTTGACTACACCTTTAACCATTATGTCATTGATGAAAACTCAACTCTTGTAAATCATATTACAACTTATCTTGAAGGGTTAACTTATGAAGACAACTTGGATACTTTAACAGAGACAAGTGATAGTCGACTTTATCGTGATTACTATAATGAAGTTACGAAAAAGAACCTTCGTGAATTTGCCCTCAAGTTCATTGCAAATAGTAACTATACGAATACTATTTCTCATGAAGGTATTGATAACTACCTAGAAAGAGAAATCAAAAAGGACCAAAAATTAGAGAAAGTTCTATATGTTTATAACTATTTGAACCGTTTCTATGATGTATCATTCGAAGGAATAAAACTAAGCGATTTACTTCTTTTCCACGGAACAGGCTTCCATGAAAAGATGAATCCATATGATATTGCTTTATCATTCCTATCAGATGATAGAAACTTACAAACAGGTCAAACCAATACGACTTATGAAAGAATGTTTGCAAAGTATACTACTTTAAAAAACATTCCTGAATTATTAGAGTACTATGTAACAACTCTGACTGATTTAGAACCAGACCGTTGGGTAGCAAAAACCTTTAAGGGTTATTTGACAGAACAGAGTGTAGACTTAAATCAAAATATTCACTATACTCTATGGGACCATATGAAATATCAAGATAATGGTTACAACTCTAACTGGTACAACTATACACTTCCAATTCTAACCTTACCAGAAAATGCTGCTTATATTATTTCTACACCAACACAATTTATTATAGGAGCTCAAAGAACCTATACAACAAATCCTGATGATACTCAAGAACAGGAATTATTAAGAGCTCGTATAGAAAGTTATGCTTCTAGAATGAAAGAGTATTACACCAATGCCTATGAAATTTTAGGGGATGTGAAGTATCTAAATGACATTAACACTATTCAAATTGATAAACGTTACACCCTTGATGCCAATGGCAATACAGTCTTCCAAAATCCATATACAACAGAAGAACCATTCCATAAAAACTTCAATGAAGTAATTGGACAATGGGCTTATAATGATTATAATGCTGCGACTGCGAATGGACTTTATATCATTTGGCGTGTTGAAGGTTTATTAGATGGTCGCCTTGACCAAGGTAGTGAATACACTTTCCATACATGGTCACATGAAACTGCCCATAATATGGATGCAAGGCTCTTCCTTAAAAATAATAGTCGAAGATTTGATGGTGGAGGAGAAGACTATGCCGATGGAAACTTGACACAATCCTTTGGAGATGGAGATATTGTCATGAACCTTTCAAGAAACCTTCAAGGAACAAAGTCCAATATCAGTGCCAATTTGACACCAGATAGAATTGATAGTCCTAGTGAAATTCATGATTTCTATAAAAAGGTCTTTGAAACAATTTATATTATGGACTATCTTGAAGGAAAAGCATTCCTAGAACTTTCTCCACTAGAGCAGTCTAAAATTGCGGTTCAAGTATCTTATCCAAATGAAGGTAAATACACAGGAGATGAAAATCACCTCAATTATAAGTACACACTTTATCAAGCAATTGATGAGGAACAATATCAAAACATGCAGCTTGAAACAGTCGATGATTTATACGATAATCAATTAGTCATCTTCCCAAGTGTGATTTATTCAACTTATACAGATAACCGTTATGGTGGAGAAAATATTTATAAAGCTCATTGGTATCAACCTCATAACGATTATGGAAGACCTGATTCTTATAGTCTTAAATGGTTTGCTTATGAAATGTTAGGATATAAAGGTTATGATAATGGCTATATCGAATATTATAGTAATATCCATTCAACTGAAAATGGTAAATATAAAAACTATAAAACAGATTTAATGGCTCTACAAAGAATTACAAACGATACATCTATGACCTTTGAAAAGTATAAAAAGATGAGATTTAGTGAAGTTGAAAATCATCTTCAAGATATTCAAATCATTGATGTAGACCAAATCTTTAATGAATTCTATGAAGCTCTTAAAAAAGATGCTGAATATGTCATTGCTCAAGAAAAACTTGCTTGGGAAAAATATCCAGGTAATAGTGATGCTGAAAAGAATGAACGAAATAAAATCATTTCTGCTGCAAGACAATTTAAGGAAAGTGCTAATGTTCGTAGAAAAGTATACTATGCTCTAAAAAATGGTACGAATGAGTTTACAGGACTTGTTTATGATAGTAGTAAGCAACAAACTGTAGGACCTTTAACTATTACAAAAGAAGCACCACAAGGAATTGCTCTTAAGAGTGCTAGTGCTATGAATATTATTGAACAAGAAGAGGAAATTATTCAAGATGATACTTCTTTAGAAGAAGTTGTTGAAGACCAACCTTTAAAAGAAGAAAATAAAGAAGAGAAACAAGTTGAACCTAGCAATACACAAAATAACAGGCAAGAGCCTCTTCCAAATGAAGAAGATAAAACACCACCTAGCAAGCAAGAAGAACTTTCTCCATCAAAAGAACAGTCTCCTATTTTAGAACAGGAGGAAATGGTCTCGCAAGAAGAACAGGAAAAACTAGACCAAGGAGCAAAAGACGATAGTATTCCACTTGAAGAAAATGACCCTATCGAAAATAAAGCTCCACCAGTTCCTCAAGTTGTTCAAGATACTGTAGTAGAGAAAAAGAAAGAAGATAAAGCATCAATTGATGATACACCTGAAAATTAAATGAAAAGATTAGCTCTAGAAATAGGGCAATCTTTTTTTCTTTGGAGGATTTGAAAAATGATTTCTATTATCTGTAATAAAAAAATGTAAAAAATGAAAAAAGTCCAAATTTTTAAAATTTACCCCCTTCATAGGACTAAAAATGGTAAAAAATGGCAATTTTTGTGTAATTTTTGCTTGAAAAAGGGTTGAAATTTTAAATTTTTGCCCTTTGCATTTCTTTTGGATTTCTTGTATAACAGTGCAAACAAAGGAAGAAATTAAAAAAATGTCGTATTTTGGCATAAAGTGAAATTTTAATTTCTATATTAAAAGTAAGGGGGAATTTTTATGTTGTTTGTACTGTTTTTTATCATCAGTTTTCTAATTCTATTTATTTTCTGTGCGTGTCGCTTGGCATCGATAGAAGATGAAAAGATGGAAATGATGGAAGCAAGAAAATAAGACGGTAAAATTTTGTTACTTCTTTGGTTCTACATTCTTTTTTTCTAAGTTGCTTCATATATTGAAGTAGGGTGATTAGATGTTTACCAAAAAACTTGATAGGAGAATGAAAATCGTTCTACTCATTTTTTTCTTTTGCTTTTTTCTAGTTCTAGGTCGTGTTTTTTATGTGCAAGTGTTTGATTATCATCGTCTAGTAGACTTAGCCAACAAACTATGGAGTAGAGATTTGCCAATTGAAGCATCCCGTGGTCTAATCCTTGATAGAAACGGAGTAGTCCTAGCCGATAATTTAACGACAACCTCTCTTGTTCTTATTCCAAATCAAATTCAAAACAAAGAGGAAGTTTCTCAAAAACTTGCTGAAGTCTTAGGAGTTTCGAAAGAAGAAATGGATAAACACGTCTACAAACAAACTTCTATGGAAAGAGTGCATCCAGAAGGTAGAAGACTTTCTTATGAAATTGCTGATGAAATAGAAGCTTTTCACTTTGACGGTGTTTATTTAGTCAAAGAAGCAAAACGATATTATCCTTATGGTAATTTACTTTCTCATACTTTAGGCTATGTTGGTATTGATAATCAAGGTCTTTCGGGGCTTGAACTTCAATATAATCAGTACTTGACAGGGGAAAAAGGAGCAATTAAGTATTTTTCTGATGCCAAAGGAAATCGTCTTTCTTTAGCCGATGTTTATACACAACCACAAAATGGAATGAATCTCCAACTTACAATTGATTTAAAGATTCAACAATCTTTGGAAAGAGAGCTTTCAAATGTTGTCGATATGTTTCAGCCTGATATGGCCCTTGCGATTGTGATGGACCCCAATACAGGAGAAATTCTTGGGATGGCATCTCGCCCAGATTATGACCCAAATCATTATCAAGATTATAGTCAAGAAACACTTTCACGTAATTTGCCAATTTGGGCAAGCTACGAACCAGGGTCTACTCAAAAAATTATTACCACTAGTGCAGTAGTAGAAGAGGGCTTGCTAGACCTTTCTAAAGATACATTTTATGATAGTGGAAGTGTCATGGTCGATACGGCCAAAATTAAATGTTGGAAAGCAGGAGGACATGGGGCTCAAACTTTCTTGCAAGTCTTACAAAATAGTTGTAACCCAGGCTTTGTCAAGATGGGACAGCTTTTAGGAAAAGAAAAATTATTTTCCTATCTAGACCTTTTCGGATTTGGTGAAAAAACGGGTATTGATTTAAATGGAGAGGGAACAGGAATTTTATTTCCGCTTGATAAAGTTGGAAATATCGAGTTAGCAACCACAGCTTTTGGACAAGGAATTTCCGTCACACCAATTCAACAAGTTCGTGCAGTTTCTGCAGTTCTCAATGGAGGAAATTTATTAAAACCTTATGTCTTAAAAGCAATAGAAGAACCTGAAACAGGAAACATTATCTTAGAAAATAAGAAGAAAGTTGTAAGAAAAACCATTAGTGAAAAAACTTCTGAAATTATGCGGAGTGCTCTTGAAAGTGTTGTGGCTCTTGGTGGTGGAAAAGCTGCTTATATTGATGGATATCGAATTGGTGGAAAAACAGGAACAGCCCAAAAAGCTGTGAATGGTGTTTATTTGGCAAACAACTATATCATGTCTTTTGTAGGAATTGTTCCATCAAATCAGCCAGAAGCAGTTTTATATATTGCAATTGATAATCCTAAAAAAACAGCACTTCTATCAAGTTATACGACCACACCTATTGCAAGACGAATTTTACTCGATATCATTGATGCTTTAGGAATTGAAAAGCAAGAAGGTGGATTAGAAAAAGATTATATTTGGAGTGATAAAGTTTATTATCCTGTTCCAAATGTGATAGGGAAAAGTAAAGAAGAGGCAACCGAGTTGCTTTCTAAATTCCAAGTAGAGTATTCAGGAAGTGGAGATTATGTCGTTAGTCAGTCACCGTTATCTGATGAACGCCTTGAAGAAGGCTCCACCGTCAAGTTGCTTTTAGGAGATTAGCTGTCAATTTGTGTCAAAAGCAAGAAATGAAGTGCTTATAAAAGTAGTTTATGATATACTAAAACAAGAAATGGGGAACCCGTATGTTATTACTTACAAAAGCAGTTTTTGCAGTGATGATAGGCTTTTTATCTTCTTCTATTTTAGGACTTTTTTTAGTTCCTTTGTTAAAGAAGTTGAAAGTGCGTCAACGAATTAGTATTTTTGTAGGAGAAAATCATAAGAAAAAAGAAGGAACACCGACTATGGGAGGCTTAATTTTCATCCTTCCGACTGTTCTTGTGACCCTGTTCCTACTATGTACTGGAAAAATTCCATATACCGATAATATTTTAATTGTTTTGATGGTCTTCGTAAGCTTTGCTATCATTGGTTTTTTAGATGATTTCTTGTCCTTAAAACGACATGATAACGAAGGACTTACCACTTATCAAAAGCTTTTTTTCCAAATTTTGGTATCTACGGTCTTTTTCTATATTTATATGCGAAATGGAGGACAAACTTCTTGGGTTGTTGGAACACTTCACATTGATTTAGAAATGGGCTGGCTCTATGGATTATTTATTCTTTTCCTACTGGTTGGTGCTTCTAATGCAGTCAACTTAACAGATGGACTAGATGGTCTTGCAGGAGGTCTTTCAGCTATTGCATTTGTAGCTTTTAGTTTGATTTCATTCATTGTAGGCTTTGAAGATTTAGGAGTATTTTCTTTAATCCTCGCAGGTTCTTTAATTGGGTTCTTAGTTTTCAATACTTATCCTGCTCGAGTTTTTATGGGAGATACAGGAAGTCTTGCTTTAGGTGGAGTTATGGCAAGTATTGCGATTTTAACGCATCGTGAGTTAACTCTTGTCGTTGTAGCTGGTGTCTTTGTGGTAGAAACTTTATCGGTTATCTTACAAGTTTTATGGTTAAAAGTATTCCATCACAAACTTTTCTTAATGACCCCACTTCATCATCACTTTGAAAAATTAGGCTGGAAAGAACGGGACATTGTAAAACTCTTTTGGGTATTTGGTCTTATTCTTGCCATGTCAGGTATCTTATTTGGTGTTTGGTTATAATCATTAGAATTGAAGGGAATAAAATCCCTTCTTTTTTCATCAAATAAAATAGGTGACTTACATGAAGAAGAAAATCGATGTGCCTTTGTTTATCGCAGTTTTATGTCTATCTTTATTTGGTCTTGTGATGATTTATTCCTCTTCCAGTATTTGGTCGGAATATAAATTTCATGATGCTTTTCATTATGTGAAGCAACAAGCCCTTTTCTTAATCACAGGTCTTATTTTAATGATAGGCTTTATTAAAATGGATTATCAATTGTTGTATAAAAAAGCAAATCTAATTCTTCTTATTTGTTTCATTTTACTCATTCTTGTGCTAATTCCAGGAATTGGAAGTGTTAGAAATGGAAGTAGAAGTTGGTTTGGTATTGGTTCTTTTGGAATACAGCCGAGTGAGTTTGCAAAATTGGGGTTAATTATTTTTACAAGCAAATATTTAAGTCTTTCGAATAAATTCTTAAAAAGTTATAAAAAGGGTGTATTTCCAATTTTAGGAATTGCTTTATTGTTCTTTGGCTTGATTATGTTGCAACCTGACCTTGGAACAGGAATGGTTTTGATGATGAGTATTATTGCACTTCTTTTTGTGGCAGGTATCAACATGAAATTTTTTTATGGAGCAGGGCTTCTTGGACTTGTTGGCATCATTGTCCTTATTTTGATAGCACCTTATCGAATGATGAGAATTACTTCATTCATCAATCCTTGGAAAGACCCACTTGGAACTGGCTTTCAAATGATACAGTCCCTTTATGCGATAGGTCCTGGTGGTTTATTCGGAATGGGTTTTTTGAAATCAAGACAAAAACATTTCTATTTACCCGAACCGCAAACAGATTTTATTTTTTCTATTATTAGTGAGGAATTTGGTTTTCTAGGAGCAATTCTTGTTTGTGGACTGTTTGCTTTTATTCTCTATCGTGGTATTCGTATTGCTTTAAAAGCGAACAATACTTTTACGAAATATTTAGCTTTTGGATTTGTCTTTCAACTGATATTTCAAGCACTTATGAACTTGATGGTAGTAGTAGGTCTCATTCCTGTAACTGGAGTTACTTTACCTTTTCTTAGTTATGGAGGAAGTAGTTTACTGATTAGTTTAATGAGTATAGGAATACTTTTAAATATCTCTAAAAATGGTTAAAACATGCTGATATATTTTGTTTTAAATTAAGTAAAAGCTAGTTAATATTCAAAATGCTTACCTCATATATTTTACTTAGTAGAAATGTCATTAAATTGAGTACTTTCGAATAATTAAAATGCTTTTATTTTTTCTTTGCTATTTTATAACATAACACTAAGTAATAACTTTCAAATTAAATTTTGATAAAAAATAGGAAAAGGTATTGTAAAATTTCTAAAAATATGCTATATCGGAATAAAAGAACATATGAATATAAGCGCTATGATTAAATTAAGGCTAGAGAGTTTTATAATTGGGAAAGGAGGTAATCAATTATGAAATTTTTAAAATATTCACTATTAGTATTAGTATTAGCAATTGCAGCAGATTTTTGTCTAGTATCTGCATTAAAAGAAGATGCAAGTGCTACATATATCTCAGAAACTATTGAACCAAATGAAGATTATAGTTATACTTCTTATATGAATAAAACAAAAGAATCTCAACAGTCATATTATAATATGGATACATATACTACTATTACTAATCCTTGTCCAAAATGTGTCATTGCAGTAAAATTTCAAAAGAATGATGGGGACCATTGTGAAAGAGCAGTTGTACAAGGTCAAACTGTTTATGCCCAACTTACATCATTTGCTTTACCTGGAAAATATCGTATAGGTCTTAGAAGAAGCGATTTGACATTAGTAACTACTTATACTTTCGGTCTTTGGACCTGGAATGCCTAAAATAATATAGTATAGTTTGTTTTAATATTACAAACTCTCTAGCAATTTTTTTGAAGGTGATAAAATGAAGAGAAAAATCAAATCTAATTATTTGTGTATATTTTCATTATTTATATTGTTAGTAATTCTTCTATTTAATGTTTGTTCATATATTAAAACTGATAAAGATAATAAAAAAAGTCAGCGCGAAGCAGAGCAATATTGTGAAAAATTGAGTAAAGACGAATTAGAAAAACATAAAACTTATTGTGAATTAGCAGAACAAAATAAGAAAATAAAAACAGACTTTTATAGCATGGTTACTTGGACGTTTGCTTTTGGCTTAAACAGTACTAGCTTTATAATATTTTTACTCATTACAATACCATCTCTTACTTTAGTATGCAAATATTTAAAAAATAATATATTAAAAAATGAATTGCAAAGAAAAAGTTATAAAAGTATAATTTTACAACTTTTAAAAACAGCATATAAGCCAGCTTTTATTTTACCATTATTATCAATAGTAACATTCATAATATGTTATTGTTACACTAGAACATTTGAATTTGAAAATGGATTATTGCAAAATACAATTATTTGGCAGCGAGATACTGTTTCTAACCCTTGGATATTTATGTTAGTTTATTTAATAAAAGTGTTTTCACTTTCCATTTTATATATAAATATTTCTTTATGTATAGCTAGAAAACACCATAATTTTTTAATTGCTACAATAATATCATATTTAACATTTATTGGAATAGAAGCATTTTTAGAAATAGTAATAAATGCACTCTTGTTTGGAAAAGTTTTAAAAACAGATTTTGGATATATATTCAATATTTTAAGTGTTTTTTCTCTTCAAGATGGATATGGACTTTTGGCTCCAGTAGTATTTGCAGTATTATCCGCTATAATTTCAACAATTATTATGTTGATTTTATACAAAAATAAGGAACAATTATTTATCGACTGTGAAAAAAATGAATAGAGGTGAGAAAATGAACATAAAAGTTAAAAATGTAACTAAGGTTTTTAATGAAAACACTATAATTAAAGATATAACTTATGAGTTTAAAACTGGCAATATTTATGGTTTGTATGGGAGAAATGGTTCTGGTAAAAGTGTATTTTTAAAATTATTAAGTGGTTTTTATTTGCCAACGTCTGGAGTAATATTGTATGATGGAAAAAATTATAATGAAAATAATGAATTTCCACCTTCATTAAGAGTACTTATTGAAAAGCCTACTTTCTTTCCAGATATGACGGGCTTCGAAAATTTAAAATTATTAGCAAAAATTCAAAACAAAATATCAGATTTGGAGATAGAAAAAGCATTAGAAATAGTTAATCTGTTAGACCAAAAAGATAAAAAATATAGTAAATATTCATTAGGAATGAAGCAAAAATTAGGGATAGCGCAAGTTATAATGGAAGACCCACAAATTATGTTTTTAGACGAACCTTTTAATGGAATAGAGCAAGAAACTGTAAAAAAATTATTAGCCTATTTTACTAAAATAAAGAAAAATAAAATTATTATAATTAGTACTCATATAAAAGAAGATTTAGATAATCTTTCAGATTATATTATTTATTTTGATGCAGGGAAAATTAAAGATTAGAATGAAAAAGAAATTTTTTGACAAAGTTGATATCAATAATTATTTAGATAGGAATAATGGTTTATTGGTATTTCTACTATTATTTATTGGGACTTTAATCCCATCTATATCTGGTTACTTGGGTACTAATATGTGGGAAAAATTATTGTATATTATTTCAAACCCAGTGTTTAATACAATGCTTTTTATTTCAATAGGATTTATTATTTTGAAAAGTTCTATAAAATTATCTCAAAATTATTTTTATGTTTGTAGATATCCTCATTACAAAATAATGATTAAAAATAATATAAAAACTATTATAGTATTGATTATTTTTATTTCAATAATTTCTATTATATTAGCTTTGGCAGGTGCTGTAGTATTTTCTTTAGGTAATATTTCATTAGAACAACATAGCAAATATAACATTTCAATAATTATTTATATTTTGTTTAGATTATTTAGAGGAATGGTCTTTAATTGCTTTATCGGAATTGATTTTTACTGTTTATATTTATTATTTCAGAAAAATGTATATAGACTATTTGTAATTCTTTCTTCCTTTTTATGCTTCTTATTACCAAATTTACAAGAAGTAAAACATTTTTATAATTTACCATTTATTTATCATTATTATTTTATGAATGTTGAATATAGTTCTTTCTTTTTGGAAATAATTTGCTCACTGCTATATGGTTTAATTTTAATTTTTTTAACTAAACTTATTTATAAACTGGCATCTAAAAATAAAAAAGATTTAATTTAATCCTTATAGAAGGTGGTGATATTTTGAAAATACAAATGCAAATAATCAAAAGTTGTATAATGAACAATAAAAAATGGTTTTTATTACTATTATTATTGATAGCATTAAGAGTGTTATTACTACATTTTAATATAAAATTTGAACCAAAATCTTTTTATTGTTTAATCAATTTCCCAGGAGCTAAATATAGTAATATGTTAGACTTATTATTATTGATTTTTCAAATAGGTTTAACTATATATTTCACTTATTTTCTTTATACTTATGAAATAGATTTTTCTTTTTTTTATATCATTTTAAGAAGTAATTTAAAAAAATGGCTTATTGTAAAATTAGTTTCAATTTTGAGTTACATAATTATATATAGATTAGTTTTTATACTTCTTTCTTCAGTTTATTTTATTGATAAAATGTCATTTAATCCTATAAGTATTATTGTTTCAATTTTATTTCATATATCTATTTCTTTAATAGTAATTACGATATTTAATGTTATAAAACGAAAAGATATTTCAATTCTATTAGACTTAATAATTATATTTTTAATTTTTAAATTTTTTAACATTTATTTTTTAATTCTTATGGACTTAATTTTAATAATATCAAATTTTTATATCATAAAAAATCGAAAAATCTTTGTAAGAGATATTTAGTATTTCAGAAAGTGGTGATACAAAATGAAAAGAAAAGTTCTTGTTATTTTAATCATAGTTATCCTTATAGTAGGTGGATATTTTGGATATAAAGGATATTGTCTTTATTACTATCAAAAAGGAATTTTTCTAGACAATATTACTTCTACACAACAAGAAAATCCAAAGGACCCTTTCAAAATAAAAACAAAAAAATTAGACGATAGTCAATATCTTCATTTTAATGGACTACTATTAGAAAACTCACTTTCTTGTTTTGAATTAGACAAAATGAGGACATATAATAATCAAGAACAATATCAGTGCTTTTTAGAAGATGGTAAAAAAGTAAAATTTCAAGTTCAAAAATATGAAAATCCATATTCAGATAGTAAAAAGATATACGATGATTTTTCTCCAAAACTTGAAGTTACAAAAGAAGAGTTTTCAAATTATTTAGATAAACATAAATTAAATAATGAAGTAGCTATATTTAATTATATCAAAAAGTATAACTATCATAAAAATACGATTTTTACACCTGTTTCCAAAATGAAAGAGAACTATATTGTAGCACTTCTTTGTCATGCTGCTGGGTTACCGAAAGAAAGAATGATTACTGGGGATTTGACTGGCTATATCGCAACAATAGAAGGAAATGATAAAGCTCGTATGATATACTTAACTCATGGAAAATATGTCTATGTTTTTACCCATTGGGATATTGATTATTTTAAAGACGAATACATGTTTAAATTACTTGAAACACTCCAGTTTGAAGAAGAATAAAACACTTTTATAATGACTACTTCAACATCTACTTCCTACAATCCTATTTATTTTTTCCAAATATTTGACATTTTATGGCGATTTTCTACAAAAATAAGCTATAATAATAGAAATCAATATTTTAGTTGGAGGGTTTATGACAAAAGAAATGTATGCTAAGTTGAAAGAGGATTTAGCAAGTGCTATAAAAAGAAAGGATATTCCAAAAATAGAAGAGATTAAAAATATCTTACAAATTAGTGAGGAACAAGAAAAGTATTTATCAAAAGGTTTAACGGGGTTTCCATCTATTGATAAAGTGTGGTTAAAAAATTATAAAGAAGGGGCTTTTGAAGAAGCAAATAACATACCACTTCATAAAACTGTATGGGATGTCATGGAAGAAAAACTTGAAGAATACTATGATGTTCCTGCAATTGAATATTTTAATAGACAAATATCAAGAGAAGATTTTAAAGATAGAGTTTATATTTGGGCCCGGACATTTAAAGCGATGGGAGTAGAGCCTGATGAAGTCGTACCAATTTATGGTCCTTTTTTCCCAGATGTTTGTGCGATGGTATATGCTCTAAATATGATTGGAGCAACATCTTATTTTCTAAAACTTGCAATTAGTGAAGAGGCTTTAGAAGAAGAAACAAGAAATTCTAAAATTGCAGTAGTCTATGACGGTATGTGGAACAATGTAAAAAATGAATTTTCCAAAGATAAATTTAAGAAAGTCATTGTTGCGACAGTAACAGAAGATATGCCAAGTCCGAAAAAAGAAATTGTCTCTTTTATGAGTTATTTGCAAGCAAAGAAGGAAAAATCTTCTATTCCAAAAGAGAAAAAATATATCTGGTTAGATGAAGCAAAAGCAATTGCTGATTATTATACTGAAAATGTCAAAGAAAAATTTGTTCCAAACCGTAGTGCTTTTATTACTTCATCTAGTGGAACAACAGTGGGCGGTATTGTTAAAGGAACAGTAGCCACAAATGAGTCAACCTTATACCAACTTCTTATGGCAAATTCTTCTGAAGTACAATATTTTAAAGGTGACAGATGTCTGAATAGTCTACCACCTACAGCATCGACTTCTTTAAATGTACTTTTCTTTCTCGCTATGTATAAAGGATTAACTGTACTTGTTGACCCAAGAGTATCCGAAAAAGATTTTTATAATCAAATTGTAGACTTAAAACCAAATATTGCTTTAACTACAGGAAGTATGTGGGAAGCTTTCTTTAAACGTGTTGCACAAGAAATGAGTAAAGGAAAAGCATTTGATTTCAGTTGTGCAAAAGGTTGGACTATTGGTGGTGAAGGAACGGATGTTCAAAAATTTGATAGATGGAATGAAATTATGAAAAGGGCAAATTCTACCAATGGATTATTTAGTGGATATGGATTATCTGAGTTATTTTCCGCTATTTCTGTTGAAAAATTAGACGTAGACCATAAAGTGAAAAAACAGATTATGGATGTGGGAATTCCTTATGCTGGAATTACTGTTGGTGTTTTTGATAAAGATGGTAAAGAATTATCTTATAATGCCCGTGGTGAGTTATGGGTTAAAAGTAATTCAGCAATGAAAGAATATTATAATAAACCAAGATTAACCAATGAAATTATAGTGGACGATTGGGTGCATACTGGCGATTTAGCAGAAATTGATGAAGATGGATTTTTATATATTTGGGGAAGGGTTAAAGATGGCATAACTTTAGCTAATGGAGAAAGACTACGTTTCTTTGATATTGCAAATCAAATGAAAGACAATGCCTTTATTGATGATGCTATTGTTCTTCCGATGGAAACAGAACAAGAAAATACGTTAGTTGCACATATTGTTTGGAACAAAGGAATAAAAGAAGAAGCAAAACCATTATTATTAGAAAATCTGAACCAAAAAATACAAGAAACTTTACCTGAAAATGTAAATCTTGTAGGTTATTCATTTCATGAAGAAATGCTTCCATATTCTCCAACTACATTGAAAAAAGATAAAAATAGACTTTCAAAACAGACGGAAGGATATGTAAAAGTTGAAGATGGAAAATTCGTAAAAATTCATTTTCAAGAAAAGAATGGAAAATATGAAATCATACAAGAAAATGTATCAAAATCAAATGAAAAAGTATTTATAAAGAAATAAGAGGTGTTTGTCTAGTGTGGAATATTATATTTTTAATTACAGGTTTTATATTTATTCTCTTATTACTAGCAGTATTTTTATCAAAAGATGTAATTCCATCTAAAGAAAATCAATACTTTAAATATTTAGCTATTTTAAACTTAATAGGATATATGATTGAAATTTCATTGCAAGTATTTATAAGAGTATTAGGAAAAGAACAGATTTTATCGAAAGTATTTGCAGAATTATATTTGCTATATATGTTTATTTGGTTTGGAATATTTTCAATTTACACTTTCATTGTGTGCATGAACAAGGATAAAGAAGAAAAATATAATAAACATTATAAAATGATAAGAAACAGTAATATCATATTTTCACTACTTGGGTCAATCATTATAGTTATTTTACCTACGAACATATATTGTGATGCAGATAAAATGTATAGTTTTGGTCCTTCTGTAGAAGTTTTAAAGTTTTTTCTAGGATTATATATCATTACTTGGGTATTGCTACTTTTACATAATATAAAAAAGATTAAAGAAAAGAAATATGTTCCAATATTTTTAGTGATTATGATGTTAGGACTAAATGCTGTTATTCAAACATTGGAACCTAGTGTTTTGATTGCTACAATGATAGGAACATTTATTTGCTATACTATGTTCTTTACCATTGAAAATCCTGATATGAAAATGGTTGCACAATTACAAATTGCCAAAAACCAAGCTGAAAAGGCAAATCGGGCGAAAAGTGATTTTTTATCCAGTATGTCTCATGAAATTAGAACACCTTTAAATGCAATTGTAGGTCTTTCTTCTGATATTGCAAGTTATAAAGACCAAGTTCCAAAGGAAGTTGTAGAAGATACGACAGATATCCAAAATGCTTCTCAAACTTTGTTGGAAATTATTGGAAATATTTTAGATATCAATAAGATTGAAAGTGAAAAAATGGAATTAACTGAAGAGCCATATCATTTTGTTTTAGAAGTTAAAAATATGGCTCGAATTGCTGCAACTAGAATTGGTGAGAAACCGATTGATTTTAAGATGGATTTTGCTGAAGATATTCCTTATGAACTAATAGGTGATAAAGTTCATATCAAAGAAATAATTAACAATTTACTTACAAATGCGATTAAGTATACAGAACATGGAGAAATTATTCTATCAGTGAAGTGCATCAATCAAAATGATAAATGTTTATTGGTGATTAGTGTTCAAGATACAGGACGGGGAATAAAGAGTGAAAATATTAGTAAGTTATTTACAAAGTTTGAACGATTAGATGTAGAAAGAAATACGACGACAGAAGGAACTGGACTAGGACTTGCAATTACTAAAGCTCTTGTAGATATGATGGGTGGAACTATCAATGTTCAAAGTCAGTTTGGAAAAGGTTCAATGTTTATTGCTCAAATTCCACAAAAGATAAGTAAAATGACAGGAGAAAAACAAACTACATCCTCTATAAGTGTTTCTCCAAAGCAAATTCAAAAGAATAATAGTTATCAAGGAAAGAGAGTACTTATTGTCGATGATAACATGCTCAATATCAAAGTAGCTAAAAAGAATTTAGAAAGCTTAGGTTTCCTTGCTGAAGAGTGTTTAAGCGGAAGAGAATGCCTTGAAAAGATAAGTGCAGATACAATGTATGATTTAATTTTAATGGATATTATGATGCCTGAAATGAGTGGAGAAACAACTTTAAAAAAATTACTAGAAAATAAAGATTTTCATATTCCAGTGATTGCACTAACTGCTGATGCAGTAAAAGGTGCAAAAGAAAAATATTTGGAAGAAGGTTTTACTGATTATATAGCCAAACCGTTTACAAAAGAACAAATCGAAGAAAAATTAGATACTGTTTTTTCTAAACATCAAGATAAAAATGATAATATTGGAGATATTGGACAAGAAGTCAGTTATGTTTTTAATCCAAATAAACAAGAAGAGTATGTTGTTATTGATGGAAAACGAACAGATTTTGAATGAAAAATTTATTGAGATTAGAATAGAGAAAGGATAATTTTATGAAGAATGACGACCTATTTCAATTTGATGAGATTACAGAAGAAGAGCTAGAACAATTAGGATTTAGAGAACTGACTGAGGAAGAAATAACGGCAAGGAAAGAAGATATCGTCAAAAAAGGCTTTTTACCTGAAAATGAAGAGTTTGAAGAAGAAAGAACTTGTCCTCAAGAAATTGTAGAACAAAATCCAAGAAAGTATATTATTGAAGAATGTATTCCTGCATGCTTAGAATTATGGTCTAAAAATATATATACCTTTATGGCAAGTGACCATTTGAATGAAGGTGAGTGCTGGGTTGAAATAATCAAGGATAATCTTTCAGAAGAAAATCAAAAAGTTTACGACCAATTAACAGGAGAAGACATTCTAAAATTTTCTTATCATATGGGTTGTGTTAATTTTGGAGTTTCATGTGTAGGAAGAGAAGGACAAGCAAAATTATTAGAACTTGCAGAACAATTTAAAATGCAGGATGTTCCAGAAAATAGTGCTTATGTTTCTATTCCTAATTTTTTAATTCAGTATTGTAACTGTTATGACGAGGTTCCTAATCCAGAATATGTTGAAATGAAAGAACCTTTTGAGATGGGACTTCCATTAGAAGAAATTCCTTTATATGCAAAAGAGTATTATTCTTGGTTACAGTCTACAAGAAGCAAGAAAACTTTAAAACAAATCAACTTCAATAAAATGACAAAACCATTAGACGAATTGGTAAAAGACCATGGAATGATTATGGAAGATGATAGAGTTTATTTAAGTCCTTTTCATTATGCAAAACACTTGAAATATCAAGATACAATATCAAGTGAGAAAGAAAAGCAAGAAAGACCATCTCAAAAATAAAAGTACTGTCCAAAAAAAGAAAGCTAAGGAAGGTTTTCATTGCTTAAAAATAGGTTTTAAGGTACAATAAAGCAAAGAGGTGTACTATGTTATATAGAAAACAATTACGAAGACAACAAATTAAAAGTGCAATTATCATAACCTTTTTACTTTTATTCGCACTCATTGCAACCTATTTTATTTATAATGAATTTAAAGATGCTAGAGATGCTAAAGTAAACTCTCCTAATTTGGAAGTAACTTTTCATGAAAAGGATAAAGATAAAATCACTTTAACTAAATTTTATCCTGTAACAGATTCTGTAGGATTATCATCTCATGCTTATACGTTTACTGTTAAAAACGAAAGAAATCATAGAGTTTCATATAAAATAGAGTTAGTAGATGATTTAGAAGCTCAAGCTCAAGATGGCTGTATGGAAAATTTAATTCCTAAAGAACTTCTTAAATTAAGTGTTCGAAAAGACCATCAAGTTGCAGAAGCTGTTTTACTAAGTGACTTTGAAAATTCGGTTTTAAGAATGGATAGCTTAGAAGCTGGAAAAGAAGAAAACTATACCATTCGAATTTGGCCAGTCAATAGTAGTTTTGTTGTAAATGCCTCATCCCATTATCATGGCCGTATTAAAGTAACAGAACTATAGTACTTTAAAAAGAGCTTTTAAAAAGAAACTTTTTGTGATATTATTTATAGCGAGCAAGAACGAACCTTATAGATAAGAAAAGGAGTGATAATATGAGTGGACATTCTAAATGGGCAACCATTCATCGTAAAAAAGGAGCACTTGACCAAGCAAGAGGTAAAGTTTTCCAAAAACTAGCAAAAGAGCTTTATGTTGCAGCAAAGTTGGGAACACCTGACCCTGATAGCAATGCTTCTTTAAGATTAGTTGTAGAAAAAGCAAAAGCTGCCAATATGCCTAAAGACAATATTCAAAAGGCAATTGATAAAGCAAAAGGAGCAAGCGAAGGTGAAAACTTTGAATCCGTTCGTTATGAAGGATACGGTCCTGCAGGAGTTGCGATTATGGTAGACTGCTTAACAGATAATCGAAATCGTACAGCGTCAGGAGTTAGAAGTGCCTTTACTAAAAGAGGGGGTAACTTAGGAACAGATGGAAGTGTCTCTTATCTTTTTAAACGAACAGGAATTATTGAAATCCCAGTAGAATATAATGAAGATGAAGTCATGCTTACCTCATTAGATGCTGGAGCCGATGATGTTTCTAAAAATGATGAAACATATGAAATTACTATGAGTGCAGAAAACTTAATGGCTGTAAAAGATGCTCTAGAACAAATGGGGGTTAAAGAATTTTTAACTTGTGAAGTGACCTATCTTGCAACCAATACCATTGAAGTTGATGATGAAACAAGAGAAAAAGTAGAGGGACTTCTTGAAACATTAGAAGAACTCGATGATGTCAATGAAATTTATCATAATTTAAAAATGTAATGTAAGGAAAGGAAGGGTTTCGGTTGAAAAATAAAAAGAATCAAATCAATGTACCACTATTTTATTGTTATAGTGATATTAAGTGTGCTATCTCTAAAAAAGAAGTACTACCTCATGAGGGTGACCATACAAAAGCAAAATACCAAGTCAAAAAATTGGCTTAACTTAAAGTAGTATCAAAGCTACTTTTTCTTTTTGTAAATAAAGTATTGTTCGTCCTAAAGTTCATACAATTCAGATAGTTAAAGACTTTATTTGACAATATCAATACTATAAATAAGGTTTTATCAGTACAGAAAAAGAGTTTTGTGTGTTACAATAGAAATATGAAGAAAAAAGAAGTAGAATTCGACAATTATCAATATGAAAGAGACTTAAGAAATCAAGGGATTACTATGATTGCAGGAGTTGATGAAGTAGGACGTGGTCCTTTAATTGGTCCTGTAGTCACAGCCTGTGTTGTCTTACCAGAACAATTTGATTTACCAGGACTTACAGATTCTAAGAAATTATCTCCTAAAAAACGAGAAGTTCTCTATGATTTAATTCAACAACAAGCCCTTGGAATTGGAATAGGAATGTGTAGTGCGAAAGAAATTGATGAGTATAACATCTATCAAGCTACAAAAATTGCTATGCAACGAGCAATTGAAAATTGTCCTTGTAAAATCGAACATATTTTAATTGATGCAATGTCATTAGAACTAGATATTCCAACAACTTCAATTATCAAAGGTGATTTAAAAAGTATTACTATTTCTGCTGCTTCTGTAATTGCCAAAGTGACAAGGGATAGAATGCTTGATGAAATGGATGAGAAATACCCAATGTATGATTTCAAACATAATAAAGGTTATCCTACGAAAAAACATTTAGAAGCTTTATTTCAATATGGAGTATTAGAAGAACACAGAAGAAGTTATCAACCTGTTCTTGATGCATTAGAAAAGAAAGGAGTATATCAATGAAATTCTTATGTTTAGGCCATGCGGCATACGATATTACATTTCAAACTGAAAGTTATCCACAAGAAAATACGAAAACACGACTTTCTTCTACAGTTAGTTGTGGTGGGGGTCCTGCTTCTAATGCAGCTTATTTATTGGGAAAGTGGGATAGTGATGTTTCTTTTTCAGGATTAGTAGGAAATGACTATTATGGTAAGAAAATTAAAGAAGAGTTTGAACAAATTGGAGTGGATACGACTTATTTAGAGCTTTCTGACTTATCAAATACAATGTTGGGATTTATCATTGCTAATACCAATAATGGGTCAAGGACCATTTTATCTGCTAAGGATAAAGACCTACTTACACTTTCTCATGCACCAGAAGGAAAGTATGATGTCATCTTACTAGATGGTGAAGAGCTTGTAGCATCCAAACAGGTTTTAGAAGAAAATCAGGAAGCACTTAAAATCATTGATGCTGGAAGTTATCGGGAAAGTACAGTTTTGTTATGTCCTTTAGTTGATTATGTGGTTTGTTCTCATGATTTCGCAGAAAATTATTGTAAAATGAAAATGGATTATGACAATATGGAAACAATTATTCCAATTTATGAGAAGTTAAAACAAGATTTTCAAAATCATATCATCATCACTTTGGAAGCCAAAGGAACATTCACAGAAATTGACGGAAATTATAAAATTATCCCAAGTATTTCAGTACCTTGTGTTGATTCAACAGGAGCAGGAGATATTTTTCATGGAGCATTCACTTACTTTTTAGCTCATTCCTATCCCCTTGAAAAAACAATTCGCCTTGCGAATATCGCAGGAGCACTTTCTGTTAGAAAGTTAGGAGGACGTTTCTCGATGCCAGATTTAGAGGAAGTTATTGAAGTAGAAAGGCAAAATGATGTTTCTTAGTACAACACCTTCCATTGATTTGCACGGATATGACCGAGAAAGTGCTAGAATTGCAGTCAAAGACTTTATCACAGACCTTTGTAAACTCAAGGAAACAGAGGGAATTATCATCCATGGAATAGGAGAGGGCATCTTACGAAAAGAAGTTCATTCTTACTTAAAAACAGACAAAAGAGTACAAACTTTTACGCTTTCTTTTCTAAATCCAGGTATGACTTTAATTACATTGATACAAAATGTTGACAAATAAAAACAAAAGTGTTATAATACAAGCCATTGAAGGGGGTATTCGATTATGTATACAGAAGAATACGAAAGAAGAACATTTCCAATACGTGATTTTTTACTAAAAATCATCATCATCGTTTTAATTGTTTTCTTAGTAATATGGTTACTACCAAAATTTTTAAAACCAACTACAACAAATGTAGTAGACTTATCACCACTTACTGAAAGAATTTTCGCAGATAACTTAGGAACAATGAAAGATGCTGCGATAAGCTACTATACAACAGAACGTCTACCAAAGGAAATCGGCGATAGTGATAAAATGACACTTCGCGATATGATTGGTAAGAAGTTACTAATGCCATTCGTAGATAAGTATGGTAAAGCATGTAGTGTTGACGATAGTTATGTAGAAATTACAAAAATGGACAATGAATATTTACTAAAAGTTAATCTTGAATGTAGTAAAGAAGAAGATTATATTTTAGTCCATCTAGGATGCTACAACTATTGTGATAGCGACGTTTGTGAAAAGAAAGACACTATCGTTGCTAAAGGAGCTTCATTCCCATCAGGTGGAAGCTATAGTGGAGGATATTCTGGTGGTGGACAAGCAGGTGGAGACGTAACAGTTGACCCTGGAGATCCAACTCCAAGTGATCCAGGTAAAGATCCTACTCCAGGAAATCCTGACGATCCAGGAAAACCTGATAATCCTGACAACCCAGACAATCCGGATAAACCAGATAATCCAGTTGAACAAGCTAAATATGAATATGAGTACAAAAAGACAACAGGTGCTAAGATGTCTGCATGGACAAGTTGGTCAGCATGGCAAAAAAATACTGCAGGTTATAAAGCAATCGACTGTAGTACTTCTGACCCAACATGTTTAAAACAAATTCAAATCTTAGAGCGTAAAGAACAAAATGGTACTTATAAAGAAGCTTATACTGCATCTCGTCAAGAACTAAGACAATACGGAAGCTATCAAGAAAAATCTTGTGCAAACTATGAATACGTTAGAATTAACGAAACAACTTATACAACAACAAAAACTTATGGTAGAGTAACAACTCTTTCTACATCAGGTGTATCATCAGGAGATTGGATTTATGTTGGTGATTATGTAGGTTATATCGCACCTTCTGATACAGCTACAAAACGTTATGTAAGAGCAGGATACAATTATTCTTGTGATGGATGTAGTTCAACTCCTAAATATACTTATAAAGTTTATGAGTATCGTGGAGGACTTTCAAATGTTACTACAGGTTCTACAACAACCACTCAACTATTAAGTTCTAATACTGTTAAGAGTACCAATACATCTATCAAAGTAAGCTGTAGTAACATTGTAACAAAAACAATTCCAGTTTATAGAACTGTAACAGTTTATGAAAAAGCTTATCGTGATGCTCCATATTATGCTACAAAAGTATATTATAGTGTAAGAACTAGAAAACTTCTTGAAAAAGGAAAAACAACAACAAAATGGAGTGATTCAAGTAACGATCAAACACTTATCAGCCAAGGATATTACTATACAGGAAATAAAAGAAAGAAATAGGAGGGATAAAAAATGGATCTATTTGATTTCAATAATGTTGAAAAAATCATCACTTACTATGATGGAACAGGAAAATGGTCTTGCAAATTTATTCTTAATACTTTAGATAGCGATGGAAGAGTAGAAGAAGTAATTTTACCTGAAAAAGAAGCTTATCCATATCTTAAAAAATATTTAAAAGATGTAAAAGGTTATACACCAGCATCTTTAGAAGATGGAACAATTGATAATGACCCAACTTTTGCCTTAAATAAGAATTTAGACCAAATGGTTGAAGAAACAACCAATACAAAATTAGCAATTCATAACCGTTTAAAAGCTGAAAAAGAGGAAGAACCAGTTGGAGCTATTAGCAATTTTAAACATAATAAAGCAATGTATGGATTATTACTTGCATCAGGTTTACTTATTGGTGGTTCAATTATTGGACTTGTGAGCCATTTCAGTCATAAGAAAGATGTTCCAGTAACACCTGAAGCTACAACTGAAAGTGATATCGATATGGAAAACCCAATTGAAGTGATTGACAATACTGCTAATACTGCAACAACTTTATGGGAAGCTGTACAAGCCAAAGCAATTGATGTTCAAAAACAATTTATGTCTGCACTTGCAAAAACAATGACTACATTTAATCAACAATTCGCAAGCAAACATTATGAAGAAAACGTTGTTTTCCCTGATGGACATACAGAACCACTTGTTCAATTCGGAATTAGTCCTGAAGAATTCGCATCAGCTTACATTTTAGGTGCTAACTTTACACCTGAAGAGTATCAAACATTTATGAATGATTCTAACATTAGTGTCTTAGAATATTATAAATATTGGCAACAATGGATGACACAAATGCATCATGCTTACTTAGTAAAAGGAAGTCAAGAAGATGTAGGAATCTTAAATTATGTTACTGATGAAGAAGGAATTGAATATATTACTAAGGTTGATAGCTTACACTCTGCTTTAAGAGATGCTAAAGAACGTGGTGATATTGAAGGACAAAGAAAATATCTGAATGAACTTCATCAAATCTTTATGACTTCATATAAAATGGAAGAAGCTGCTCAATTAGAGCCAACTTATGAAAACTTTGTAAGTTTAAATTTACCTGATTATGTTTTAGTAGCTAAACCAATTTTCGATTCTATTCATGAAGAATATCGTAATGTGTTAATGGATGATGGAACTCATTTCTATGATGAACTTTATGAAAAGAACTTTGTAGATGGTATCTATTGTCATATCTATGAATGGACAATGGCTGAAAACATTGCCTCACAAGAAGCAAGACTTAGCCAAGTATCATATCAATCTAATGAATCTTATGCTGATTATGATGAGTTAATTCGTGCATCACGTGAATATTTATCTACAGTTGGATTATTAAAAGATAGCGACAATAAAAATCGTTATAAAGTAGAATACTTAACAGAAGTTCAAGAAGCTTTAGCAAACTCTGTAACTTGGGATATTTATGCAAGTGAAGAAGAATATCATGAATCAAGTGAAGAAAGCTATAGTGGAAACAGTGGAGGTAGCGAAAACCAAGATACTTACACAGAAACAACTGTTAAGAAGAAGAAAACTAAGAAAAAGGTCAAAGAAGAAGATTTAACTCCTAAGGAGAAAAAACAAGCTGATAAACAAATTCAACAAATCGAAGAAGACTTAAATAAAGAAAACGAACAAAATAAAGAAGAGGCTGAGAAAAAAGCAGATGAAGCTGTTGCTCAAGATCAAAAAGTTGAAGATGAAAAGAAACAAGAGATTGATCAACAAGTTGAATCTGAAAATAAAAAGGCTGAAGAACAAATCGAACAAGGTCAAGTACCTGATGGTGGTACTCAAGATGAACCAGTTGATGGAAATGCTGTAAAAGATCCAACAACAGATGGAACGGGAGCAGTTGATCCTTCAACTCCACTTCCAGACCCTAATGAGTATTATGAAAGTACTCATAGCGAAAGTACAGAAGCACAACCTGAACTTCCACCAGCAACATCTGACCAATCAGGAACAATTGTTGAAGGTGAAGTTCCAATTGAGTATTCTTTTGAAGTACCAGCAGAAACATCCGCTTCAGTAGAAGAAGTTGCACCTGCTTCTGTTGAACCTGTTGCTGTAGCTGAGCCTGTATATGAGGTTCCAGTTGAAGAAGCAAGTTCTGTTGAAGTAGCTGCCGCAGAAGCTGCTAATCCTAATTATTCATTAGATTACTATGAAATCTCTGATGCTGAAAAAGAAGCAATTGTTGCAATGATGAATGGACAAAGCGTAGATGAAGTTGTTGAACAAATGGCTGAAGTACCAGTTGAAGAGGCAGGACAAACTTTACAAAAATAAACATTTTAAAGTAAGGACTAAATCCTTACTTTTTGTGTGTCTTATTTTACAAATCCCTCTAGTCAAATCCAAAATCTGTGATATAATTAGGTTAGAGTAGGAGGGTGTTTTCTATGGACAAGTTTGATCAATATGTACTTCAAAATATTCAAAAAGAAGATATCAATTTTGAACCAAGTGACGAAATCAAAGAAGAACTGATACGTGTCGACCAATTTCTTGAAGAAAGTGATACAGCAAAAGAAGAAGACCAAAAGACAATATTGATGAACCAAGTGAATACTTTAATTGGCTTCTTAAGTCAGTTAACGTTACGTAGTAATCATCCTTATTTAAAAGATTTAATAGAAGATATTAGTAAACATCAACAAACTTATATTGATCAATTAAATCAAGCACGAAAAATCGAAGATGAACAAACTATTATAAACACTCTAGAAACTTTAAATGCTACTGTTTCTGAATATTATAATCAAACCAAAAATGAAATGATTACAAGTGTTAAGCAAAGTATTTCCTTAATTGAAGAAAGAGAAGTACTCTTAAAAGAAGTAGAAGAACTAGTTGGCAAAGTGAATGCTTATATAGAAACAGCAAAAACTGATGATGAAAAACAAATTGTCCAAACTTTAGCCGGACTTTATGTCAAAGCAATGGAAGAAGATATTCATACTTTAAATGGTTTAGAACAAGAAGTAGCTTTATTAAAACAGTGGAAAACAAATGCAACTCCTATCTTAGAAATAGAAAAGAAACAAACACCACAAATTCCTGAGGAAACAAAGGAAGATGCAGAAAATATCAAGCTGTTAGATAAAATGAATGATAAAATTGTAAATTATCAAACCATTGAAGAAAATGGTAAAATTTATGTTAAATATACACTAGAAAATGGCAAATATTATTTTGCTGTAGTAGAAAGTAAAGAACAAGTTGATGAGATTTATAAAAACTTTGAAGAAAATGCTCAACTTTCAAATGAACAAACCAAAGAAGCTTGGAAACAAAATTTAGAAACGATTGTCTTCTGTTTACAAGTTTATTATATCTTTAATGAATATGTTCGTTATCAGAAAGTATCCAATCAAGACAAGATGACAAAAGAAAAAACAGAAGAAATCAATCAATATACAAACACCTTAAACTTTATTGAAAATAGTGTATTACGACCTTATCTAGACTATGCAAAACGCTTATCAGAATTAGTTCTAGTAGGGGAAAATGATGCTTCAACTTTCTATTCTAATGAAGCAACTTCACAAGAAGTTACAAAAGGAAATGTAGAACAGTTAGTTGTGTCTGTCTTAGGAAATAGTAAAATCGAAAACGATGTAATGACTAAGGATATTTTACAAACACTTTATCCAATTAAAGAAGAAGATTATCTCTTAAGAATGGAAAAAATTGGTACACCAATGGGACATGAAATGCAAGAAATTGCCATGACCGAAGCGAAAGAAAATCCTCATCCTTCTATTCCAGTAACAAATGAAGAGAAAAAAGTAGAAGAAAACACACTAGAGGCACAAACTACTAAAGCTATTGAAGTACCGCAAGAAGCAGTAGAAACTCATGACCAAATTGCAATTCCAGTCGTTCAGACTGCGAGCCCAACAGCAGAAGTTTCTTTCCCAACTCAAACTATCCCTGAACCTGTTTCAGTAAATTCACCTCAACAAGAAGAAAACAAACAGGAAGAAAGCGAAACCCCTCCTCCTGCGATACCAGAACCAGGACCAATTCAAGAAACAAACTATGATAAAATGGAAAAATATCTAGATACTAGACGTCAAGCATATCTTTCTCCACTTCCTGAAGTAGAAAGTGGAAGTGTCAGTAAAAGAGAAGAAGACAATCTTTATGAAGACTTAAATCTTTACCTAGATTTAGAAGAAGCAACTCAAATTACCAACACCGTCTATCAAACACAAAACCCAGGTCAAGGAACAAATGCAAAAATGGCTTATTTAAAAGAAGGAAACCCAGGTGGCTTTACTTCCAAATATCATGCTAGAGAATTAGCATCCAAAGTAGATAGGAATGAGTACTTCTATCAAATGCTAAATCAAGCAGTAAAAGATTATGCAACCTTTAATGAACAACGAAAGAAAAATCCTTCCTTTGGAGTAGGCATTGAAAACCTATTCAGTATGGTTGGACAAGAAGTATTAGAAGAACAATTTGATGGAAATAGACTTGTTAAAAACATTTTGTCAGATGATACGATGCTTCAAGCTCTTAGTAAAAACTTCGATGGTCGCTACTTAGTTCCAGAAAAACAAGATGAGCCATTATTCCAAACAGTCTTACAAGACTATGAAAAAGGAAATCCAATGTTTGCTGAAAAAGTAAAGAATGCACTTGCTTCCTTACGTGACCAATTCATGCATGAAGCTTATCAAGTTCCAACCAAAAGTAGTCTTGAACAAATTCAAATACCAAGTGGAAAAGTTGCAGCCTAATACTTGAAAAAGAAAAACTTTTCCTATATAATAACTATTATCTTCTTGAGGGAAGAGTAAAAAAGATGCTTTTTTAAGAGAGTTCGAAAATGGTGAAAACGAATAAAAGTCCTTTTTGAAAGACACCCTAAAATCCAAGAAGCGCAAGAAGTATTGCGATATCAAAGAATAAGAAGCAAATAAGGTGGCACCACGGACTAAAGCCTTAGTTCGTCCTTTAAAAAATGGTGCTTTTATTGTGAAGGAGGATTTATGATTACAAAACCAAAAGGATGTTATGACATTTATGGAAAAGAGGGAAGATACTTTCAAAAAATCAATGAAGTTGTAAGTATGCTTGCTGAAGTGTATCACTATGATTTTATACGTACCCCTATTTTTGAAGCAAGTGAACTTTTCCATAGAGGAATGGGAGAAACTACTGATGTTGTCAAAAAAGAAATGTATGACTTTAAAGATAAAGGAGATAGAAATATTACCTTAAGACCAGAAGGAACTGCAGGAGTTGTAAGAGCCTACATTGAAAATAAAATGTATGGAGATGCAACACAACCAGTAAAGTTTTACTATAGTGGAACCATGTATCGTTATGAAAGACCACAGTCAGGAAGAGATAGAGAACTTACTCAATTTGGCCTTGAACTTTTAGGAAGTAATGATGCAATTTCTGATGTAGAAATCATTTCCTTTGGGTATCAAGTCTATCAACTACTAGGTCTTAAAAATGTAAAGGTCAAAATCAATACTTTAGGTGATACTTCTTCAAGATTAGAGTATCGGAAGGTCTTAATCGATTACTTGAAGCCACACATTGATACTTTCTGTGAAGACTGTAAAGCTCGTCTTTTAGAAAATCCACTTCGAATTTTAGACTGTAAAGTAGACCAAGAAAATCCAATTTTAAAAGATGCTCCTAAGACCCTTGATTACTTAAATGATGAGAGTAAAAAACATTTTCAAGAGGTTTGTGATGGCCTAGATATTTTAGGAATTCCTTATGAAATTGATTCAACTATCGTAAGGGGACTTGATTATTATAATCACACAGTCTTTGAATTTATTGCCAAAATTGATGGGAAAGAATTAGCAATCGGTGCAGGGGGACGTTATAATGGTTTAGTTTCATTACTCGGAGGGCCAGAAACACCATGTGTTGGTTTTGCATCAGGTATTGGAAGAGTTGCTCTTGCGATGCAGGAAGAGCAAATTGAAGTAGAAGAAGATGCAATTGATGCTTATCTTTTATATGTCAATGAAGATGAGAAAAAATATGCAATTTATCTTGCTCAAGAATTACGACTTGCAGGATTTAAAGTAGAAACTGAGTATCTAGGAAGAAGCTTAAAAGCTCAATTCAAACAAGCAGATAGATTACATGCAGCTTTCTTAATCATTTTAAATAGTGAAGAGTTAGATAACAATGAAGTAAAAGTTAAAAATAATCATACCAAAGAAGAAGAGCTTGTAAGCTTAGATACTTTAATTTATTATTTAGATGAGCAACTTCCAAATTTCCATGAAGAAGAGGAAGAGTGTAGTTGTTGCCATCATCATGAGGAGGAAGAAGAATGAGAATTACAATTCAAGAATTAGAAAATCATAAAGGAGAAGACTTAACCGTTCAAGGTTTTGTCGACAATATCCGAGACTTACAGTATGTTCAGTTTGTTATTTTGAAAGATGAGACTGGAAAGGTTCAAATGACCGTTGAAAAGAATGAGGAAAATCAAGCCCTTGTTGAGATTATCAGTAACTTAACTTTAGAAAGTACAGTATTAGTAGAGGGAACTTTACTAGATAGTCCAAAAGTAAAATTGAGAGGAATGGAACTTCTTCCTAAAAAGATTGAAGTCACATCAACAGCACCATTAGAACTTCCAATTGATATCAAAAATAAAGATGCTGCTCTCAGGGAGACCCGACTTGACTATCGTCTTTTAGACCTTAGAAGAGATGAGAATAACTTATTATTCCGTGCTCAGACTTTGATTTTAAATGCAATGAGAAATTATTGGTTTGACCATGGTTTTATTGAAATCAATAGTCCTAAAATTTGTGCCCAAGCAGCAGAAAGTGGCGCAGAAGTCTTTCATTTAGATTATTTTGGAACTCCTGCATGTCTTTCTCAATCTCCACAATTTTATAAACAAATGGCTATGGCTGCGAATTTTGGTAAAGTTTTTGAAATTGCACCTGCCTTTCGTGCTGAAAACTCTCATACTTCATACCATGCTACAGAAATTCAAATGATTGATGCTGAGATTTCTTGGATTACGTCATGTAGTGATGTTATGGATATGGAAGAAGACTGGCTTCGTTATGTTTTTAAAACTTTAAAAGAAAAAATGGGAGATGAAATTCAAGAAAAAATGGGAATTGAAATCAGCGATGCAACTCCAAAATTCCCAAGAATTCCATTGTTGGAAGCTAAAGAAATCATCAAAGAAAAGTATGGATTTGTAGGAGAACGTAAGAATGATTTAGAGCGAAAAGAAGAAGAACTGATTTGTAAATATGTTAAAGAAAAGTATAATAGTGACTTTGTCTTTATTACGAAATGGCCTTTTGAAGCAAGACCTTTCTATCATATGAAAGATAGTGAAGGCTATAGTGATAGTTATGACTTACTCTTTAAAGGACTTGAAATTACAACAGGAGCTCAAAGAGAACATCGAAGAGATATTCTAGAACAACAAATGATAGAAAAAGAACTTGACCCTAAAGATTTTGCTTTTTACTTAGATTTCTTTAAATATGGTTGTCCTCCACATGGTGGATTTGGTTTTGGACTTGCAAGATTGATGATGCAAATTTTTGAAATTGATAACATTAGAGAAGCAACGTTCATCTATCGTGGACCAACAAGATTAAACCCATAAGAAAAAGTGGTAATTGCTTGATAAAAGCTTTTATCACTTTTCTTTTTAATATTTATAGAGTTTTTTAAAGTCTTCTTTAGGAGTGACTTCAAGTTCTTGTGTTTCTAATTCTATCAGTTGTTCAAAATAATTACAGATAGTTTGTTCTTCTAAGAGTTTCTTCTTTTCTTGTATCGATAATTGTTTAAACTTTGGTGATGTAATAGGATATGAAATATCACTTAATATTCTTTGCTTTAAATGCTCGTTTTCATAATTTGCATTTCTTTTCACATCACTATAATTATCAAATAACCCATGAACAATTCTAGGTTTTGAAGCAAGATTATAATGTAGTTGAGACCTACCGATATCAGGAGTACCTTTTTGCAAAAATGACTTAAAAGCTTGAATATCCGTGAAAGGAAAAATGACTTTATGACTAATGTGATTAACTCCATTCATAGAATATTTGATAGTGGATTCTAAGACATAACATTTTGAGGCAATATATCCTCTTGTGATATCTTCATAGTGATTGAGCCATCCACCAGGCTCAGTAAGTTCTAGTACCGCATACTTAATGGGATAATGTTTTCCTACTTCCATAATTTTTTTCTCTCTCTTTCTTAAAACTATTATACTATTGTTTCTTTTACAGAAACAACAAAAAATTTTTGAAAAAATATATGCGAAAAAATCATAAATCGGGGGGGGTACTTTTAATAAGATATAATGACACTAGGATGGTGTCAGAATGAAGAAATATAAAGAAGCAAAGACAAAAGAAGAAAGTAATAAAAGAGTAAAAAGAAGTATAGTTCTAATGAGTATTTTAATACTAATAGGACTAACAATATTTATAGGAACAAGTTATGCTCTATTTAGTATCATGGTAGAAGGAAAAAAGAAAGTATCTCTTGAAACAGAAGAATTTAAAGTAGATATGGAAGATGGAGAATATATCAAAGTAGATGCCTTAGGAACAATGAGTGATGAAGAAGGGAAGATGAGTAAACCATATACATTCACAGTTACAAAAAATGCAGGAACAATAGGAGCATATTATAGTTTATATCTAACAGAAGAAAGTGGAGAGTTAAATACATACTACTTAAAGTATCAGTTAAAAGGAAATGATGGAAGTATAAAAGAAGGAAGAATAGGAACATTAGATGAGTTTTACTGGAGTAAGTATCTA
>CANQWT010000002.1 GCA_947627635.1 uncultured Bacilli bacterium | reverse complement strand
CACGTGGAACAGAGGAAGGAATAAAGGAAGAAAATATTTCCCGGGAAATAATTAGGAAGGAAGTTTCACGTGGAACAAAAAAATAAAACAATAAACTTTACAAAACAATAAGTTTATATTAAAATTAGAAACGTGCAATAAGCATAAATGGAACCAGGTCAGGATTGGAAGATAGCAGCCTTAACATTTCTTGCTTATGTGCACTTTTTTAATGGAGTTGATAGGATGAATTCTAAATATATGGAACTTGCTATAAAAGAAGCCCAACTTGCTTTAGAAGAAAATGAAGTTCCAATTGGTGCAGTTATTGTAAAGGATAATAAAATTATTGCTAAAGCTCATAATATGAAAGAAAAAAAACAAGATGCAACAAAACATGCCGAAATTATTGCTATTCAAAAGGCTTCAAAAAAAATTAAAAATTGGCGGCTCATTGACTGTGATATCTATGTCACTTTATTTCCATGCCCAATGTGTGCAAGTGCACTTCAACAAGCACGTATCAGAAATTTATATTATACCTTAGAAAATACAGATAGTAAGTGCATGAAAATTTCAAAACAAATTTTTGAAAAAAATAATACAAATCAAACAGTCAATTATGAACAACTAATTTGTGAAGATAAATCTCTTGCTTTGCTCCAAAAATTTTTCCAAAAAAAGCGTTAAAATGCAGTTTTAAACGCTTTTTTTGGAAAGAAATATGTTATAATATAAGGTGTTAGGGGTGATTAGGATGTATCAAGCATTATACCGAAAATATAGACCAAAAAAATTCGAAGATGTATACGGACAAAATGCAATTGTTCAAACATTAAAGAATGCCATAAAAAATCAGCATATCAACCATGCTTATATGTTTTCAGGACCTAGAGGAACAGGAAAGACTACCATCGCTAAAATTTTTGCTTATACTGCAAATTGCCTAGAACCAGTTCAGGGAGAAGCTTGTGGTAAATGTAAAAATTGTTTGAACAGTTTTTCAAAAGAATGTATTGATATCATTGAAATCGATGCTGCCTCAAATAATGGTGTCGATGAAATACGTGAATTAAAAAGTAAAGTCAATATTGTACCTTCAGAATTAAAATATAAAATTTATATTATAGACGAAGTTCATATGTTATCTATTGGAGCTTTTAATGCATTACTTAAGACTTTAGAAGAACCACCTGAACATGCTATCTTTATTTTAGCAACCACAGACCCACAAAAAGTTCCAATAACAATTGTATCACGATGCCAGTGTTTCCAATTTAAACGAATTGATGATAACAGTATGTTTATGCGACTTAAAAACATAACAGAGCAAGAAAATTTAAATGTCGAAGAAGAAGTTTTAAAGGAAATAGTTACAGTTTCAGATGGAGGTTTACGTGATGCAATAGGTTTATTAGACCAAGTCACATCATATAAAAATGATAAAGTAACAATTCAAGATTTTAATGAAATCTATGGAAACTTATTAGAACAAGATTTAGAAAAAATGCTAGGTTATATTTTTTCAAATGACGCAGCGAATTTAATCAATTTTATTGAAGAAAAATGTAGTGAAGGAAAAAACATTATTCAAATTGCCAAGCAACTTATTACCGTGATTAAAAATAAACTTGTTCAATTTTATATTGAAAACAAAAAATTAGAGTATGACGAAGATATTTGTATTGAATTGATAAATAAGTTGAATGAACGTATGTTTGATATAAAGAAAGCTGACGACAGTAAGACTTATGTAGAAATTATGCTATTGAACTTTATGCACAGTACGATTAAATCTCCAAAGACCTCAGTATCTCAAGACGTTCCTATCTCACAAACTATAAAATCAGTAGAAACACAAAAGCAAGAGACTATAGTAAATCCTGAACCAAAGCAAGAAGAACAAAAAGAACTAGAAAATAAGAAACCCGAAGAACCAGCAGTCGAAGAAGTAAAAAAGGTCCAAGAAGAAACACCTCCAAAAGTTCCAAGCTTTGATTTCCAACAGGTCGCAGAAAATATGCTTATAAAAGCTCACAATGTTTTAGCGACCGCATCTAAGTCAGAGTTATTAACAATTAAAGAATGTTGGAATAAATTAGCTGATTTTACTTTTGACAACCACATTGGTTATATTGTATGTTATTTAATGGATGGTAAGTTATGCGCAGCAAATGAAACTGAAATGATACTTAGTTATGAGTATGATTCCATGTTAGAAAAAATATTTCCGAGCTTAGATGCAATGAGTGAAAACTTTAAAAATATTACTACACTCAGTAAAAAAATCATTGCTATTACTGATAGTAATTGGGCAAAATTAAAGCAAGAGTTCATTGAATGCAAGCAAAAGGGAATACCATTTGAAATTATTGAAGACCAGCAAGAACAGCAAGCAGATACAAACATTGCACCATCAGTCAAAGTAGAAAAACTTGATAAAAATGAGGAAGAGACTTTATCATTATTTGGTGATATAGTAGAATTTAATTAAGGAAAGAGGGATAAAAATGAATATACAAGCTATAATGAAACAAGCACAAAATATGCAAAGAGAAATGATGAAAGAAAAAGAAATCATTGACCAAACTGAGTTTGAAGGAGAAAATGGTTTTGTAACTGTTAAAATGAATGGAAAAAAAGAACTATTAAGTGTCAAAATCAATGAAGAAAAATTAGAACAAGAAGATATTGAACTATTAGAAGACATGATTTTAATTGCTACAAATAATGCAATGAAAAAAGTTGACGATTTAACTGAACAAAAAATGGGTAAATTTACAAACGCAATGCCAGGACTATTCTAAAATGTATCCAAAGAGTTTAAAAGATTTAATCGAAGCATTTAAATTTTTCCCAGGAATAGGGGAAAAATCCGCAGAAAGAATGGCATTTTCAGTTTTAGGCTTAGAAGAAGAACAAGTCAATTTTTTTCGAGAAAGTCTAAAGGAAGTCAAAGAAAAAATCCGTCCATGTTCTATTTGTAATGCTTTAACAGATAAAGAAGTCTGTGATATTTGTAGTAGTTCTCTTCGTCAAGCAAAATTATGTGTTGTAGAAGACCCTAAAATCGTCTTCTTATTTGAAAAATTAGGTACATTTCGAGGAAAGTATCATGTTTTAAAGGGCCTTATTTCACCCCTTGATGGACTAAATCCAGAAGATATTGGTCTAGAAAAATTGATAAAGCGAATAGAAGATGAAAAGATAGAAGAAATCATACTTGCGTTTAAACCGAGTATTGAGGGAGAAACTACAACACTTTATATTAAAAGAATTTTAGAAGGAATGAACGTTGAAGTTACGCAACTTGCAAGTGGAATTCCAATGGGCGCAGATATGGAATATGTAGATGCTTTAACATTAGAACGTGCCTTATTTGACCGTAAGAAAGTAGAATAAACTTTTCTTTCCAACATACGATTTAATAGGTGATACTTATGAAGCTTATAATCCAAATAATCAAGAGGATAATATTAGGTATTTTTGTAATTTATGGTTATAATTTAATCGCAGTTTCCTTTAATCAAATTATTCCTCTTAATTGTTTCACAGTAGGAGCAGTAAGTATCTTAGGAATTCCTGCATTATTCGCACTTATTTTACTACGTGTTCTTTTATTTTAAGGAGGACTTTATGGGCAGTAATATTTTATTAGAACAACAACCTAAATTTTATCAAAATGTTGTAAAACCTCTTCAAGAAAGTAAAAAAGTACAACATGCTTATTTAATTGAAACAAAAAATGTTTTGAATAAAGAAGAACTTGTCCTAGCTTTTGTAGAAGAATTATTCAAATTGAAATTAAATGAAGATATTCTACCCAAAGAAAAACTTCATACTTTACTTGAAAATGGAAGTTTTCCTGATTTAAAGATTTTAAAGACTTCTGCTTCCATGATAAAAAAAGAAGAACTTTTTAATGTTAAGGAAGCTCTTTTGGAAAAGCCTGTCTATGATGGTTATCAAATTTACATTATTTATGATGCTGATAAATTAAATACAAGCTCTGCGAATACAATTTTAAAATTTTTGGAAGAACCTGAAGAAGGAATTATCGCAGTCTTAACAACAGATAACCGTTATCAAATGTTAGATACAATTTTATCAAGATGCCAAATTTTAACGTTTGAACCATACAAGACGCAAAATGAGGAATTATCCATTGATACTAAGAATTTTTTAGAATTATTAAGTAGAAGAAAACAACAAGACTTAATGTTAAATTATCAACAAATTCAAGAACAAATCTTTATTGATAGACAAAAAAGTATTACAATATTAAATGAACTAAATCAATTTTTATCGAACTTATTAAAAAATAACTATCAAATAAGTTCGGGGCAAAATCAAGAAGAAATCCATGCCTATCAAGATTATTTTTCTCAAGAAGAGTTAATACAAATCCTAGAAATTATTGAAAAAAAATATCAAGAATTACAATTTAATGTACACTTTAAATCATGGTTAGATACATTTTTATTACAATTGATGGAGGTATAAGATGCAGAAAATAGTTGGAATAAAACTTCCAAATCATCCTAAAATACAATTTTATAAAGCTCTAGATTTTTCTTTGAAAAAAGGAGATGCTGTTATTGTTGAAATCGATGGAACAATTGAGTATGGTTTTGTGAAGGTCGCTCCTATAGAGTATGAAGATAATGAAGTTAGTTCTACTGTTAAAGAAATCATAAGACTTGCTACTCAAAAGGACCAAGACCAAAAAAAGAAAAACGACAAAGAAAGTCTAGCTGCCTTAAAAGATGCTAAACAAATGGCTACAGAACTTAAATTGTCCATGCAATTTATTGATGCAAACTATACATTTGATAGAAATCAATTGTTTTTTACTTATCTTGCTGAACAAAGAGTTGATTTTAGACAACTTGCTAAGCGTCTTGCTTCTAAATATAAAACAAGAATTGAATTAAGACAAATTGGAGTTCGCGATAAAGCAATGAAAGTAGGAGGCTTAGGTCCTTGTGGATTAGTACTATGTTGTAATCAGTTTTTAAAAGATTTTGCTCCAGTTTCTATCAATATGGCAAAAAATCAAGATTTAGCTCTTAATCCGACTAAAATCAATGGTTTATGTGGAAGACTGTTATGTTGTCTGAACTATGAAGATGAACTTTATCGAGATTTGAAAAAGAAATTTCCAGAAATCAATAGTACTGTTGAAACAAAAGAAGGCAAAGGAAAGGTTATCGCAATACATTTATTAAAAGGAACTTATGAAGTACAATTAAATAATAATGATATTGTGGTCATGAATGTATAAGATGGAAAAACTAGAGCCAATTGATTTTCAAGGAAAGACTATACAAATCTATAAAAATACGGACTGGTTTACAACGACAACTGATAGTGTAATTTTATGCGATTTTATCAAAATTCATTTAAAAGATAAAAAAATCTTAGATTTAGGAAGTGGCATTGGAACAATTCCACTCCTTTTATCGTTGAAAACAAATATAGAAATTACAGGTGTTGAAATTCAAGAAGACGTCTACAACCTCTCTAAAAAGTCTGTTTCCTATAATCATTTGGAAGATAAAATTCACCTGATAAATTGTGATATGAAATGTCTTGATAAAGTGATAGAGAAAGAAACATTTGATATTGTTGTTTCAAATCCACCATATTTTCCTTATCAGGAAGAGAAAGTTCTTAGTCATGATATTCACAAGAAATATGCTCGCTGTGAAATTGCAATTACGCTTCAAGAACTTTTTGAAACAGCGAAAAAAATGTTAAAAGATAATGGAAGATTTATTTTTATTTATCGAACTGATAGATTATTAGACGTTTTAGAGGCTTTAAAGCTTTATCAATTTGAAGCAAAAAAAATTCAATTTGTGTTTCATTCTAGGGAAAGTGTTTCGAAACTTTTCTTGCTTGAAGCGACAAAATATGGTAAAAGAGAATTAAAAATATTACCACCTCTTTATATCAATGAGAGAAAGGAGTGTTCCACATGCAAAAAAGTTATGAAGTAGCAAATGCTCTATATCTTATTCCAACACCTATTGGAAATTTAGAAGATATTACGATAAGAAGTCTTAATACACTTAAAATGGTGGATATCTTACTTTGTGAAGATACAAGAACTACGGGAATTTTACTTGCAAACTATGAAATCAAAAAGAAGCTTGTTAGTTGTCATGAATATAATGAAGACCAAATGAAAACAACCATTGAAGCCTATTTAGAAGAAGGAAAAAATGTAGGATTAGTCACGGACCAAGGAACACCGATTATTAGTGACCCTGGATATAAAGTGGTCTCTTATCTTTTACAAAAAGGAAAGACTGTGATTTCTCTTCCAGGAGCAACAGCTTTTGTTCCTGCTTTGACTTCTAGTGGACTTCCTCCATCTCCATTTTTATTCTATGGTTTTTTAAATGCGAAAGAAAGTAAAATGAAAAAGGAACTAGAACGTTTGAAACAATATCCTTTTTCGATAATCTTCTATGAATCCTGTCATCGTATTTCGACAATGTTATCCACACTTTTAGAAGTCTTTGGAAATAGAACAATTGCAGTAGCTAGAGAAATTTCTAAAATTCATGAGACTTATTACTATGGAACAATAGAAGAAGTATTAGAAGAGGCCTCTACTATGAAAGGAGAAATTGTTGTAGTAGTTGAGGGTAATCATGACCAAGTAGATTACGAAGATTTAAGTATCAAAGAACATGTAGACTTATACTTAGAAGATAATCTTTCCTTGAATGAGGCTATGAAAAAGGTTGCCAAAGAGCGGGGCGTATCAAAATCAGAGATTTACAAAGCGTATCATAAGGACTAAAATGAGTTGTAGAAAATGAGTTATCAAATTATTGGAGGTGATATTTTTGAAAATGATAGTAGGGTTAGGAAACCCAGGTGAAGAATACAAAAATACAAGACATAATACAGGTTTTTATTTTTTAGAAGCTTACTTAAAAGAAAAAGGTCTTGATAATTGGAAAGAAAAAAATAGGGCTCGCTTTATTGAACAATTTGTAAATGGGGAAAAAGTTGTTTTTGTAGAACCACTTTCTTTTATGAATTTATCAGGTGAAGTTGTATCCTCTTTTCAAAAATACTATGATATTCCAATTGAAAATATTTTAGTAATCTGTGACGATTTAGACTTAAGTCTTGGAAATATTAAACTCAAAGCGAGGGGAAGTTGTGGAGGTCATAATGGCTTAAGAAACATTGAACTTCATTTAAAAACCCAAAACTATAAACGTTTAAAAATTGGTATTTCTAATGATAAAGACCAAAGTACAATTGACTATGTATTAGGAAAATTTTCTAAAAAAGAACAACAAGTATTAGAAGAATTACAACCTAAAATTACAAAGATTATTGATGGATTTTTTACAATGGACTTTTCAATTTTAATGAGCCAATATAGTGAAAAAAATAGGTGATAGTATGAACTTTTTAAAGCAATTATTTTCTTTATCAGATACAAAAGACCTTGTATTTGGTGGAATGACAAAGGAAAGTTATAGTATCTTACTTGCTTCTCTTTTACAAAAAGAAAAGAGAAGTCTTTTAGTGGTTACTGCAAGTTTATATGAAGCAAACACGTTAGTGGATAATCTTACAACTTATACCAATGACGTATATTTGTTTCCAATGGATGACTTCTTAACGAGTGAAGCTGTAGCAATTTCTCCTGACCTTAAAATGAAAAGAATTGAAACTTTGATGGCTTTACTAGAGGAGCGACCAAAAATAGTGGTAGCAAACTTGATGGGATACTTGCGATATTTGCCTTCAAGAACGACTTATCAAAATGCAGTTTTAACACTTTCTAAGAATGAAGAAATAGACCCTAAAAAATTAGTTTCTATGCTTTCTAGATTAGGGTATAAAAGAGAAACCATTGTTACAAATACTGGGGAAATGGCAGAGCGAGGTTTTATTGTGGATATTTTTCCTCTTCTTTTGGAGCATCCTATTCGCTTTGAATTTTTTGGAGATACTATTGAATCCATTCGTACTTTTGACGAGAAAACTCAAACGTCTATTCAAGAAATTGAACAAATTACGGTTTATCCGTATACAGAGTTTTTAACCCAAGAGGAGATAGAACTAGAAGAAGATATGCCTCAAAAGTTTTTGGCAAACTATTCCACACCTTCTTCCATCTATGATTATTTAAAAAATCCGATTTTAATTTATCAAGATTATAATACAATTTCTACAAGTTATGAGACAATGCAGGAAGAAATCTTTACGTATCAGTCTAGTAAAGATATTGATTTTAAAGGGAAATATATGCATGAGTTAGAAAGTTTTCTTCCTCGTCCAGCCTTAAAATATTCAACGGTGAATAATTATGAAAAGAAAGTTGCATTAAAAGACTTTCATGTTTTATCTGTTCCTAAGTTTAATGAGAACCAAGAAGCTATTGAAAAGTGGATAGAGAAGTGTTTTTCTAAAAAGCAAACAGTTGTTGTTGCCCTTAAGTCTTATCAATTAGACCATTTTGCGAAGCAAATTCACATGAAGACAAAACTGACTACTTTTGATAATTTATCTCCTAATGTTGTGAACTTAGTAGACTTTGAAATGCAAGAAGGGTTTTGTTATCAGGATTATGTTTTTATTACGGCCAATGAATTATTCAATGTTCCAAAGCAAAAGAAAGTTTATAAGAATAAATTTAAGTATGCAACCAAACTTCATGATTTAAATAAGTTGTCTGTTGGAGATTATGTTGTCCATGAAGTCAATGGTATTGGTATTTATCGAGGGATTAAAACTCTTACACTTGGAAATTTAGAAAATGATTATTTAGAAGTAGAATATGCTGGAAATGATAAACTTTATATTCCAGTTGAAAAGATAGAATTGTTGTCTAAATACACAGGAAAAGAAGGCATTCGTCCAACCATTCATAAACTAGGCGGTAGTCTTTGGACGAAGACAAAATCTAGAATTCGTAGTCGAGTTCAAGATATGGCAAAACAACTCTTAGAACTTTATGCTGCAAGAGAACGCCAAAAAGGCTTTGCTTTTTCTAAAGATACAGAGTTACAACGTGAGTTTGAAAAAGCTTTTCCATTTGAAATGACCAAAGACCAAAGTAGTGCTTTGCTGCAGATTAAAGAGGATATGGAAAAACCTGCACCAATGGATAGACTTTTATGTGGGGACGTTGGCTATGGGAAAACAGAAGTAGCTTTTTGTGCTGCATTCAAAGCCATCAATGATAGTAAACAAGTTTTGTTTTTATGTCCTACAACTATTCTTTCTAATCAACATTATCAAAATGCGAAGGCTCGTTTTCATGATTTTCCAATATCTATGGCTTTACTGAACCGGTTTACTCCACCAAAGGAAGTGAAGAGAATTCTTGCGGGATTAGAAGATGGAACCATTGATTTAGTCTTTGGAACGCACCGTCTTCTCTCAGACGATATCAAACTCAAAGATTTAGGGCTTTTAATCATTGATGAGGAACAACGTTTTGGGGTCAAACATAAAGAAAAAATCAAGCAATATAAAACAAATGTAGACGTCTTAACACTTACGGCAACTCCTATTCCAAGAACCTTACAAATGTCTATTGTTGGTATTCGTAGTCTTTCTTTAATTGAAACAGCTCCTATTGACCGTTATCCAATACAGACTTATGTTTTAGAAGAAAATCAACAAGTGATTAAAGATGCAATTTATAAAGAGTTATCAAGACAAGGTCAAGTTTTCATTTTGTATAACCGAGTAGAAAATATAACGCTCCAAGTTGCGAAAATAGAAAATTTAGTCCCAGATGCCAAAGTAACTTATGCTCATGGGCAAATGTCACGGGATGAAATCGAAGATAAAATGTTTGCTTTTATGAACCATGAATACGATATTTTAGTTTGTACGACGATTATTGAGACAGGTATCGATATTCCAAACGTCAATACTTTGATTATTTTAGGGGCAGATAGATTTGGTTTAAGTCAGCTTTATCAGATAAGGGGACGTGTTGGAAGAAGTAATAAAATCGCCTATGCTTATTTAATGTATCAACCTCAGAAAGTCTTAACTGAGACTGCGATTAAACGTTTGAATGTCATTAAAGAGTTCACAGAATTAGGAAGTGGTTTTTCTATTGCTACTCGTGATTTATCTATTCGTGGGGCAGGAGATATTTTAGGAAGTGAACAAGCAGGTTTTATTGATACGGTTGGAATTGATTTATACTTGAAAATGTTGAATGAAGAAGTTTCAAGACAAAAAGGAGAGATAGTCCAAGAAGAAGATAAAACTCAAACTTCTAATACGCCTTCTATAAGAGTTTCTACTCATATTTCAGATAGTTATGTCCAAGAAGAAGAGTTGAAGTTAGAAATCCATCGGAAAATTAACGAAATCCAAGACGAAAAAACATTCAAACAAGTAAAAGTGGAACTTGAAGACCGTTTTGGCCATCTTCCAGAAGAGTTGATTATTTATATGTATGAGGAATGGTTTGAATACTTATCTAAAACCCTTCCAGTTTCTAATGTTAGACAGTTAAGAAATACGATAGAACTTCATTTTTCTAAGGAATTTGTCAAGAATATCGATACGGAACAACTCTTTATGGATGCCTTTCATATTACAACAATGTTTCGTTTTAAAAGCCAAAATGACGATTTGACAATTCTTTTAGATACCATTCGTCTTGAAAAGCATCCAATTATTTACTTGGTACAAATCCTAGAGAGTATTAAAAAGCAAAAAACGAAAAAGTAATCTTGTCAAAAAAACCATCTCCTGTTATTCTTATTATGGTAGGTGTCAAGATGAAAGAACATAAACAAGAATTTGAACAAGTTCATAAAGAAAATTATATTCAAGCAGTAAAAGAACTCATTCATAATAATACCCAAGCCCTTATTGAGGACGATTTAAAACCTCTTTTTGATAAACCACCCTTGGATTCCATGGATATTATTAGAAGTAAGCTTTTAGTTCTTGCCAAAGAGCAAAAAATGGTCTTAGAAGTTACAACATTAAATGATATGATTTTAAAGTATCAACAAGCCATGCAGAAAAGTCTTGCTCATATTGGTAAAATAAGAGAAGATGCTCTTCTTGCACTACTAAAGTCTTTTACAAAGAACCAACAAGATAGTATCAAGATTTTAAAAAAAGATTTAATTCAAATTGATAAACAAATTCAAAAAGAAGTCAAACAAACTTTAGAGAAAAATGTTGACACTTTAATTCTTCAAAATTTATCAAAATTGTTTTGTAAAGAAAAAGAAAATTTAACGGCGACTTCAAAACAAATGAAAGATTTTATAAAAAAGAAATATTGTAAACAAATTTTAGAGAGTTTAGATATCAAAATTTTAGTAAAAGATACGACACTTTTAAATGTTTTGAAAGAACAAACAAATCGTTATTTGTTTACTTTAGAAAATTCCCATCTTTTTGATTAGACAGTAAAAAAGTTCGTAGTAATTCTTCATTTTCCCTTGAAATATAAGGCCTTAAACGGCTTTTTTTCTTCTCTGAATTTTCAAAAAATAGTGAAAAAATATGCAAAAATGCCATAAATTTCTCAAAAATAGTTGGAAATTATTTCCAAGGGAAATCTTGGAAGAAACGTATATAATATATATAAGAGAAAAAATTGTATAAGCGAAAGAAATTTGAAAACAATAATGGTAGAGAAGAAAGGATGATTATATGAAAACAACAGGTGTTGTTCGAAAAATTGACGATTTAGGTAGGATAGTAATACCAAAGGAAATTCGTAGAACACTAAAAATAAGAGAAGGAGAATCTTTAGAGATTTTTGTAGAGGATGAAACAATTACTCTAAGAAAATACTCTAGTATGGAAGATTTAGAGGAAGTATCTCAAAAGCTTACAGAAGTAATTTCTTCTAATACACAGAAGAATATCTATGTAACAGATAGAGATAGCTTTATCGCAGGAAGTGGAACGTTAAAGAAGAAGTTTCTTTCCCAACCACTTTCTACATACTTAGAAAGTATTCTAAGAGACTGTGAACCAGCCTTATCAGATGGAATGAAACGTATTGAACTTATCGCAGGTGTTGAAGGCGAATACTCTTATGCAATTACTCCAGTATTATCACAAGGAGCATCTATTGGACTTGTTGTTATCTTGTCAAAAGAAAAACAAGTAACAGAAGAAGACCTTGTGCTTACGAATGTTGTCGCACAATTTCTTACAAAATATGTTGAAGAATAGTGAAGTTTTTGTTATAATCTGTTTCAAGAAGTGATGAGGAAGAGTTTATTTACAAAGAATTTCAAGAAGAGAACTTGTAACTGGTGAAAGCAAGTAAATTCTGTAAATGAATATGGCTTCTGAACTATTGTGTCGATAGGTAGGCATAATCGTAGACAGGCGTTAACGAAAATAAGTGTATAATAAGTTTATTATAAAATAAGGTGGTACAGTCCTATAGGACCCTTATGTTATGATAAACTTTTTATTTTAGGAGGATAAGAAATGAAAAAGAAATTTTATATGACAACTGCAATAGCTTATACCAGTGGAAAACCTCATATTGGAAATACTTATGAGATAGTCTTGGCAGATGCTATCGCAAGATACCATCGTTTTTTAGGAGAAGAAGTTTATTTTCAAACAGGAACAGACGAACATGGTATCAAAATACAAGAAAAAGCAGAACAAGAAGGAAAAACACCTCAAGTCTTTGTGGATGAAGTCTCAAGTGAAATCAAACAGATTTGGGATTTAATGAATACAAGCTATGATAAATTTGTAAGAACAACAGATAAGCATCATGAAGAAATTGTTCAAAAGATTTTCAAAAAGCTTTATGATCAAGGAGATATTTATAAAAGTGAGTATGAAGGACTTTATTGTACTCCATGTGAATCCTTTTTTACGGAAAGTCAGTTAGTTGATGGTAAGTGTCCAGACTGTGGAAGAGAAGTTAAAAAAGCCAAAGAAGAAGCTTATTTCTTTAAACTTTCTAAATATCAAAAACAATTAGAAGAATATATCAATTGCCATCCTCATTTTATTGAACCAGAAGCTAGAAAAAATGAAATGGTTAATAACTTTTTAAAACCAGGACTACAAGACTTATGTGTTTCAAGAACCACTTTTACTTGGGGTATTCCAGTATCATTTGATACAAAGCATGTTGTCTATGTTTGGATAGATGCCTTAACCAACTATATTACATTCTTAGGTTATGACCCTGATGGAAGTAGTGAGACCTTCAACAAGTTTTGGCCTTGTGATTTACACTTAATTGGTAAAGATATCTTAAGGTTTCATACCCTTTATTGGCCTATTCTTTTAATGGCCTTAGATTTACCACTTCCAAAACAAGTTTTTGGACACCCTTGGTTACTCATGAGTAGTGATAAAATGAGCAAATCCAAAGGAAATGTTCTTTATGCTGACGAATTAGTCGATTTATTTGGAGTAGATGCTGTCCGTTATTATCTCCTTCATGAAATTCCTTTCGCAAGTGATGGGAATATCACTATTGATTTAATGGTAGAACGTATCAATAGTGACCTTGCAAATGTATTAGGTAACTTAGTTCAAAGAACCATTTCTATGGCTAGTAAATATTTCGATAAAAAAGTCTCATGTAAAGAACAACCACAAGAAAGCGATAAAGACTTCTTACAAAAAATTACAGAACTCAAAGATAAAGTCGATACCAAAATGCAGATGCTCGCTGTAAGTGATGCCATTACAGAAATCTTTGACGTATTAAGAGCAAGTAATAAGTATATAGACGAGACTACACCATGGGTTTTAGCGAAAGATACCACAAAAGAAGCAAGACTTGAAACCGTTCTTTATCATTTACTAGAAGCCATTAGAGTTTGTGCTGTTCTAATAGAACCATTCCTTCCTGATACTTCTAAAGAAATAGTAAGACAATTAAATACAAGTGATAAAACACCAACTTATCAAGAAACAAATCATTATGAATTAAATGACCCACAAGTCTTATTCCAAAGAATAAATCCACAAGAGTTGTCAAATCACCTGTAAAGATATAAAAAGAAAAATAAAGAGTACTCGTATTTTTCTTTTTTTATGTTATTATCGAATGGTAGTCTAAAAAGAAAGGATACTTAAAATGTTAAAACTTATTGTAGAAGTATTAGAAGTAAGTAGTCTTTTATTTTGGAGTATTGCAAGAGATAGAAATGTTATTGATATTTGTTTTTTATTGTTCTTTCTCTTCTATTGTTTAAAATTATCTGTAATAAAATCGTATGAAATCTAGAAATATCACCCAAGTTGTGGTATTTTTAGGTTGGTGAAGAAAATGATAGATACACATTGTCACTTTGAAATCGAAGATAAAAATGCTTTTCAAAAAGAATTACAAGAAATTAAAGAAAGTGGAGTTTCTAAAATCATTGTAAGTTGTTGTACAAAGAAAGAACAACAAGAAAATATTCCACTTTTAAAAAAACAAGAAAACGTCTATTTAGCTTTAGGATATCACCCAGAAGAAGCAAATCAAATAACAGATAAAGATATCCAAGAATTAAAAGAAAAAATAAAAGAAACCCCAACTTGCGTTGCAATAGGAGAAATAGGACTTGATTATCACTATACAAAAGAGAATAAACAAGAACAACAAAAGTTATTTGAACAACAACTATCTCTTGCTAAAGAACTAAATCTTTCCGTTGTCATTCATTCAAGAGATGCAACAGAAGATACAATAAATATTTTAAAGAAATATCCAGTAAAAGGAGTAATCCATTGCTTTACAGGAAGTTTAGAAACTGCAAAAATCTATATTCAAATGGGATTTCTTTTAGGAATAGGTGGTGTAATTACTTTTAAAAATAGTCATTTAAAAGAAGTCGTCAAAGAAATACCATTATCAAGTATAGTTCTAGAAACAGATAGTCCCTATCTCGCACCCCATCCTTATAGAGGCAAAAAGAATAGCCCTAAGTACTTAAAAGAAATCGCTGAAACCATCAAAAATGTCAAGAATATTGATATTTTAGAAGTCCAAGAAATAACAGATAAAAATGCCATAGAAACATTTGACTTATTGTAATTCTAAGTGGTATTATGTATGTAGCATAGAAGGTGGTCTATGAAAAAGAAATTACTTAGATATGGACAATATTTTAGTGGACTAGTGTGTGTTTTTCTTCTTTGTATTATGGTATTAAGTACAAATCAAAAAGCATCTATTGTAACTTCTAATATGAACCTTACTAAATCTATTGGAACTAGTCAGTTTCAAAACAATTATCTTGCACTTCAAGAACTTACAAAAGAAAAACCAGCCCCTATTTATAATAGCTTTGAAGAAGCCCTTTCTCATGTTCAAGAAGGAAGAGTTGCCTTCATTGGAAAACTAACAGCTTATGGACCAGACTGTGCAGGTTGTGGAGGACATAGTGCTTGTCCACCTCACCAAAATTTACAAAATGGAAATATTTATTATAATGATACAACCTATGGACCAGTAAGAATACTTGCCGCAGATAAATCACTTCCATGTGGAAGTATTATTAAAGTTTCAAATATCAATATTTATAGTGAACCAATTCTTGCAATAGTTATGGATAGAGGAGGAGCAATAAAAGGAAATCACTTAGATTTACTCTTCACAACAGAACGAAACTTAGAAGGATTTTCAACTCAAAAAAATATACACTTTGAAATTTTAAGATATGGATTTTAAGGAGGATTTATGGAAAAGAGTAACGGAAAAATTTTGATTTCATTAGTAGCCATTGTTATACTTTTTGTAGCAATTCTTTTCACGTCATTTGCAATTTTTGCCTATACAAAAAAAGGAATAGAAGAAAATAAAATTACAACAGGAACAGTTTCAATGAGTTTTAATGAAACACCAAAAGGAGGAATAAATATCACCAATGCACACCCCATCACAGACGAAGAAGGAAAAAAACTACTCAAACAAGATACAACCAAAGAACAAACCGTAACCAGTGGATACTTTGACTTTACAGTCTCTGCAAATGTCACAGGAGATGCAAACATAGGCTATGACGTATATCTACAAAATGTATCAGAAGGAACAGTATTACCCGATAAATATGTCAAAGTATATTTAACCAATGGAGATACAGAAGTCGCATATCCAGATTATCAAGCAACAGTACCAACTTATGCATCCCTATCAACAGTCCAAGAAGATACTTCAAAAAGAATAATTTATCATGGAACTTTTACTAAAGGAGACGTAACTCAAAACTTTAGATTAAGACTTTGGGTAGCCTCAACTTATGGAGAAGTAGAAGAAGATGCAAAAACTTCAAAAACCTTTAAAGCAAAAGTAGGAGTAGAAGCACAACAAGAGTTATAGAAAAAATATTCCAATATTTACCAGTGTAAAATCAATAAAGCTGTGCTATAGTATAAATACATTCATACATTACAACTATGTAGTAAAGTAATAAAAAAGTCAGTGATGCCAGCTGTATAAATGGTTAACGAAAAAAGTCAGTGATGCCAGCTGTATAAGTGGTTAACGAAAAAAGTCGGTGATGCCAGCCGTATAAATGGTAACGAAAAAAGTAGATTAGAGAACAAACTCTAATCTTTTAATTTTATGAAATCAATATATAAAACAAGTATAACAGAAGAAAAGACAAACAAAAATCGGAAAGTGACTGTCAAATTTAAAAAAAGCACTTGAACGTAAAAATAAAATATGCTATATTTTAAACATAAGGAGGATAGAAAAACATGAACAATAATTCATCAAAACAAATCTTATTGTCAGTACTAGGAGTAGCCATTCTAGTAGTTGCAGTAGTAGGTGTGTCATTCGCAGCATTTACATACACTAAACCAGGAACACAAGTGAATGAAATTACAACAGGTACTATTACATTAAGTTATACAGAAGGAGCCGATGGAATAAAATTAGAGAATGCACTTCCAATTACAAAAGATGCAGGAAAAAAATTAGCAGGTGAAAATGAATATTTTGATTTCACTGTAGATGCTAAAGTTGCAGGAAAAACAACAATTGACTATTCGATTACAGCTGCAAAAGTAACTCCAACTTCAACTCTTGCAGATAGCGACGTAATGTTGTATCTTGAAACAATTAACGCAATGGGAGCAGAAGTAGGAGCAGCAGACGAAGCAGAGGCTATGGCACCAAAAGTATTCACACCTGAAAAAGCAGCAAATACTAACACAGGTCGCCCAGCAAATGAGATGGTATTAGAGGAAAAGACTATCACTGCGTCACAAACTAAATACTATCGTTTAAGAATGTGGGTTGCAGCAGATGCAGCAGACCAATTTACTGAACAAAAAACATTCCAAGTAAAAGTTAATGTTTATGCTAAAGCAGAACAACCTGCTGCAGACTAAAAATAGTCTATAAAAAAGTGAAGTCGTAAGACTTCTTTTTTATTTATAAGGAATTTTCTCCTTATAAATAAAAATATAAAAAAATAAAGGAGTGACAATTAAGTCACTCCAAAACAATTCATAATATTATGAATTAAAAATTTTTTATTTATTATATTTATGGTGGTAACCTCTTTTTGATTTATAGTCTAATGGAACACATTTGTTATGTTTGCATTTAGGACAAGTAATGTAGGGTGGAGTTGAAACAGGAAGATTATTAAACATGTCTTCTTGTTCAAATTCTTCAACCATTTCAAGGGGTGCTTCAAATTCTACCTTACATTTAGGACAAATATATTCTACTATTTTTCCACTAAGTGGTATAGGTATAGTAGAAAAATCAAATTTAATGATAATAACACGACCTTTCTAACAGACTCGATATTGCCATTTCATTTGGTTACCACACTTGGGACATTGAATAGGATCAATATCAAAGTCTTTCAATATCATCATTCTCCAAGAATTAAGAGAGTTTCTTAATTTGTGAGTTTGATGTTTGATTAACATAAACATTTTATCATGAAATTTGTGCTTTTTGGAATATATTCCATAATATCTAACAGTTTTAAAATTTTCATCGGGAATATGAATAATCAAACGTTTAAAGAACTCATAGACATGAATTTTTTCCTTAATAATTTTATTGTCTTCGTGTCTTTGATACCAGAAAGTTATATATTCACCATCATAATCCAGAATTCTAGATTCAGCCATAGCAGGTTTACCAGTATATCTAACAGCATATTCAATCATATGTTGAGTAGATTGATTACATTTCTTTTCAGCATAAACATAAAAGCCTTTATTAGACTTTTTATAGATAAAGTTTTTAAGTTGTTTAAAGCTTTTAGAGTTAATCTTTTTTTCTAATAAATCTAGAAGTATTTTTTGAAAACGTTTTCTTAAAGCATCATAAGAAATAAAATCAAATTTTTTAAAGATATTAAGATTACCCATAGCACCTTCGGTAACAATAGTATGAATATGAGGATTCCATTTCATATCTCTACCATAAGTGTGTAAGACAGCAATAATACCAGGAATATAATGTTCTTTTTTAGATTTATCAGCAAACCAAGAAAGAATAGTTTTAGAAACAGCTTGAAAAAGTAAGTCAATAAGTTTTCTATCTTTACGGAAGAAATTCCATAGATAATCAGAAATAGTAAAAACAATATGACGATGTTTACAGTTATAACATTTTTGAAGAATGGCTTCAGTTCTTTTTCTAACATATTTGTTACCACAAGAAGGACAAAACCTAGATTTACAGGTGTGATAGGAGAATTTGATTTCGCCACAGTCAGGACATTCGTAGACAGAGTAACCTAATTCAGAAGTATGACAAGAAATCATGCGATTCACTTCTTTATGAACAACAGGTCTAATATTTAGATTAGGGTTTTCCCTGACAAAATTATCCCAATGATCAGAAAAAATATCTTTAAGACGAAACTTGATAGTTCTATCTTTATAAAAATAAGCATTATACCATTCTATTATTTCATACATATACATCACATAATAAGTATACCAGATTATGTTAATGGTCGAAAGGCGCGAATTAAAATGAAATATATTTTTTGTATTTCATTTTAATTCTTTTCTTGTTAAAAATTTATGTTTGAAATTTTATAAAATAAGCAATATAAAAAAAATAAAAAATTTTTTTGTGAAGTGACTGTCAAATTTAAAAAAAGCACTTGAACGTAAAAATAAAATATGCTATATTTGAAACATAAGGAGGATAGAAAAACATGAACAATAATTCATCAAAACAAATTTTATTGTCAGTGCTAGGAGTAGCTATTCTAGTAGTCGCAGTAGTAGGTGTGTCATTCGCAGCATTTACATACACTAAACCAGGAACACAAGTGAATGAAATTACAACAGGTACAATTGCATTTCAATATAATGAAAGTACGAATATTATTAACCTTGTAGATGCGATGCCTACGGATAATAACACAGGTAAAGCCTTAAATGATGCAGACCAAAAATTTGATTTTGACGTAACATCAACTATTAACGGAAGTGCAACTATTGTTTACTCTATTGCAGTTGAAAAAATTCCAGTAGAAGGAGGAGACGGAAGTTCCAAAGGAAGTCCTTTACAACTTGAAGACCAATACGTTAACTTCTATTTATCTGAAACTGAAAGTGAAGGTGTTGCAGATAAAACAGAGGGTGTATTAAAAGAAGGATATGCTGTAACTTCTGCAAATGCAAAGACAGGTTGTCCATCTAATGTTATGGAAATGAAAGAAGATAGTGTTAATACTTCTACAACTAGATATTACTCATTAAGAATGTGGTTAAATTCTAAGTACGGTTCTGAAGACGAAAACGGTGAATCTTTTGCAAAAGTTCGTCAATATAAAGCAAAAGTAAATGTTTACGCAAAGAGCGCTGTACCACAAGCATAGCTTTTAACTTAACCTTGCCGAAAGCTATTACAAGTATTACAAGATTAAATTGGTATAAACCTTACCGACCAGAGGTTTATATATATAAAAAGTAGTTTATTGCTACTTTTTTCTTTTATATGTTTTTTCTCTTAGAACTATATCGATATATTTGACATAAAAGTGGTATGTTCTATTCTTTTTCTTTGACTTTAATTAGTGGTCTTTTACAAACTAATTTATTCTAATTCTATTCTTCTACAATTTTTTCTTTTCAAACTTTTCTTGTTATGCTATAATTTAGTTAATAATAGGAGGCTATTTATGAAAAAGAAACAAGAAGAAGAAAAAGACCAAAGTGGTTCTTTATATGTTAGTATTATTGCTGTTTTAATTTTACTTATTGCAATATTTGGTATTTCATTTGCTACCATTAAGTTCACAGGACGTGGAGAAGAATCCAATACAATTCGTACAGGTACACTTCGTATGACTTATCAAGAAAGTACAAATGGTATTCATATTGAAGATGCCCTACCTACTTCAGACGACGTTGGTAAAAAATTAAGTGGAGTAGGAGAGTATTTTGACTTTACAGTTGGTACTACAATTAGTGGAACTGCTACTATTGCCTATGAAGTATCCGCAGAAAAAGACGTCAATTCTACATTAAAAGATGACCAAGTCAAACTCTATCTTGAAAAAAAACAAGGAGCAACTTATGAAGAAGTCATGGCACCAAAAGTATTCACACCACTTACAAAAGAAACAACTTGGGGAACAGAAAAAGGAACAATGCTTTTAACTAAAGGAACTTCTACTCATACAGAAAACATAGGATATCGCCTACGTATGTGGATTAAACAAGATGCTATACTGGATGGTGTTGGACTTTCCTTTACAGTACGAGTAAACGTTAAAGGTGGAGTTGTTACAGATTAGCTACTAAATAGAAGCAAGTAGCTTTTTTTCTTTGTCAAAAAGGTATGTTAATACTTTTATTTGGAAAGTTTTTGTGCTATTATATAAATAGTATAAGGATAAGATGGGTGGTAGAATGAATAAAGAAAGGGAACGCAAAAAGAAAACCCCAAAGACAGCTTTATATTACATCAAAAAAGTACTACACTTTGTAACAACCGTTATCATGTATACAATTTTACTAATCTTAATACTTGTTGGAATAGTAGTGGCACTCCATTTTATCGATGAGAAAAGAAACATTGACAGTGGGAAAAACCTACCTCCATTATTCAATGCCTATGTCATCGTAAGTCCAAGTATGGTTCCAACAATAAAAGTAGAAGATGCTGTGATTATAAAAAGAGTAGACAAAGACGAATTAAAAAAGGGAGATATCATAACCTTTAATTCCACAGACTATCGCTATTCAGGTGTTACAGTCACACATAGAATTGTAGGTATCGAAAAAACCAAAAGCGGACAAGTGTTATATACAACAAAAGGAGATAATAACAATACCCCTGATAGTAGCCGTGTATCCTATGACAATATCTTTGGAAAAGTCGTCTTGCGAATACCAAAAATAGGATATATCCAGTACTTCTTAACACAAGCTTATGGTTGGATCATTGCTGTTGTTGTTCCATGTCTTGCAATTATTATCTATGATATCATTAAACTACTCAAGACCATTAAGCAAAGCGTTGTACCAAAAAAGAAAAAGAAGGCCAAACCAAGGCAAGAGATAGAAGTCTTGGAAATTAAAGAAAAAGAAAGAGTAAGAGATAAAGACAGAGAGAAAGATAGAGAAAAGTATCAAGAACGATATCAAGAGAGATATCAAGAGCGAAGTCAAGAAAAAGATAAAAGAAAGAGGTTCCGATAAGATGAAAAAAAATATTGCATTATTTTTTGGAGGGATAGTCCTATTTGTATTTATATTTATCACTTCTATTGCATGGAGCAAAATCTTCTATGGTGAAAGCAAGAAGGGTGAAGAGGTGTCTGTTTTAAATATTGAGTATTCTAGTAATGGCTCTATTGACACTACTCAAGATGCTCCTATGGATAATCCAAGTGGAGATATGGTGCCATATACGTTTACTGTTAGTAACACGAGTAACAAGGATAGTCATTATCAACTACTCATTGAAGAAGACCCTGTCTCTAATAAAGTAGGATATCGTCAAGAAGACTTATTGAAAAGAAGTCAATTGGAGTATGAACTGAAAATGAATGGGAAAGTTATTCATAAGGGAGAGCTTTCAAGCATTAAGAAGAATGTCTTGGACGAGAGAATTATTCAAGGAAAACAAAAGAACAGCTATGAACTAACGATTTGGGTCCATAGCGACGTGAACCCAGGGGAATGGGAAAATAAATTCTATCACTATCAAGTTAAAACAAAGGTAATAGGAGCGTGATTACTGGTGAAAGCATTTTTTGTGGAGTATGCCCATATTGTGGGAACGACAATTATTGGACTATTATTCGGACTTTCTTTTTTCCTTTTGTTTTTGAACTTCTATCATTATAAGGAAGTCAACACAACCTATCGTCCTAATCAAGAAAATGGTACGGACTATGATGCGATAATGAAGGAAGTTGAGAAAATCAAAGCGAATGCTGCGAGCTATAGTCAAGCAACTTACCAAGGACCTGAGGAAGTCTTTGATATGCTAAACATGCAGACAAAACTGAATTTCTGTGCCAATGTATTTGAAACGGACGAATTAAAAGAGCTATTTAGTAAGGAAGAATATACTATCAATGACGTTTATCACCTTGCAAGCTATTATCAAAATGAGGTTTTAAATGACTGTGTTGTTATTCAACTCTATAATCTTGGTAATGAAAACACTTCAATTAAGAGTGCGAGACTACAACAAATTGCTCCTTTTTTGAAGGTTGAAATGGACCAATTGTTATCAGGTGGGCTTGGATATTTAAAGAACAATATGAAGAATAATGATATTTACTATTTTAGTAATGATGATTCTAAGTCAAGTGTCTTTGAGCTTACGAAGAATAGTTATCTTGAGATGGTGAATTATTATAAGCGTTCTCTTGCTTTTCTTTCGAACTTATCAGAATGGTATCGGAATGTAGCTCAAGGTGGATGAGGAGGTTAAAATGAAAAAGATATTGACATGGTTATTTTATATCCTGAGTTTGTTTATGTTTATTGCCTCTTTTGCGATTACTCTTTTAATTCTTGTGCAAATGAATAGAAGGCTTGAGAAGAGTTTTATGACGACTATCAATGTTTTTGTTCCTTTTGGAATTTTGCTGCTTTTGTATATGATTAACATGATATTTAATCAGAAGACTGTGAGAGGGAATTTGTTTTATAATTTGACGTCATGTATTATTTATGCGACGATATTAGTTGTTGGTGCAAGAACTGTGTGTGACCATCGTTTGATTATTGGAACACTCAATAGCTTCAATATGGACTTTAACTTCTTTGCGAATTTCTTGCCATTCATGAAGATAATGCTTTATGGTTTATGTATCGCCAATGTTTTGTTTATGTTCCACTTGAAGGAAGCAAAGAAGGATAGCAGGAATGTGGATAGGCGGAATAGAAAAGAAGATGGCTATAGAGGTGGCAGAGATAGCAGAGATGGTTATAGAGATGACAGCGAGGGCTATGAAGATAAAGATAGAGAAGATGCGGAAGAACATGAATACCGTAAAACAAAAAAGCATGCGTAGTGCTTTTTTTTGATGCTGTCTTTTTTGGAGAAGTGTTTGGATGGTATGGGAGGCTGGGTGCTTTAGCTAGCTAGTCTGGTTGGTTTGTCATGCTTTGTGAGTTTGGCTAATTGATTAGTTTGCTAGTTTGCGGTAGATATTGGGATATACAAATCTTTAATACATTTTAAAAAATTCAACATATTATATTATAAAAGTTGAATAATTCAACATGATGTGGTATAATTTAATGCATGGGAGTGAGTAAATATGAAAAGCTGTGGAGAAAAACTAAAAGCTGCTAGAGAATTTTTAGGATTAACACAAGAACAAGTTGCCACTACACTAAATTTAACTAGAAATATTATTGTTAATATTGAAAATGATAATCGTTCTGTTAAGTCTGATGAATTATATAAGTTTTCAAAATTGTATGGTATTACAATGGAAGAAATAGTATCTGATGAAAAAGAAATTGATATGAATAATCAAGTTTTTGCCAGGGGATTTGATAGTCTATCTGAAAAAGATAAACAAGAAATAATAAATCTAATTAAATTTAAAAATAATTATAAGGAATAATTTGTGTACAATATTGCCAAAACAATTCTAGCAGCAGAAAAAGTATTAAAAAGAATCAAAGAGACAAAGGGGAATATATCATTTCCAATAAATCCATTTGAATTGCTAAAAGACATTGGTGCAATTATTACATATTCTAATTTTGATAAATTAGAGGGTTTGTTATTATATGATAAGAAGAAATCAGTAGTTGCTATTAACATGAATAGGCAAATTACTAGGCAGAGATTTACTGCTGCACATGAATTAGGACATATTTTAATGCATACTCAAGTTCATTCTAATAATTTTCTATGTCCTATTTCTGGTATTAAAAATGACATTGAAAAAGAGGCTGATTCTTTTGCATCGAATTTATTGATGCCAACTGAGGAATTAAATAAACAAGTTGATATGTATCAAGATAAAGATGGTAAAGTTGGTATGGATGAATGCTTACTAATTGCTGAGTATTTTGGAGTTAGTTTTGAAGCGTGTGTTAAGACAATTTGTTTTAGGTTAAAACGTTTTGAGAAAGATTTAGATAATGTTGAGTTGACGAAAGAAATAAAGAAATATAGACCTACTACTAAAAGAAAAGAACTTTTTGAAAGTACTACCGATTTAAATCTATTGATGAATGCAGTTGATTATAGTTACTTTTCTATAGTAAATTTAAATGAAATTATAGGAATTAGGTTTATTCAAAATTTAGTATATCATGATAGTAGAATTGAAAAAGTTAATGTTACGAAGGAAGAAGTAAATGGCATATTTGCTGATTTAAGGATTCACGGTAGTGAAAGTGAATATTGTAAAAGCGAAAATCAAAATATAATTGAAGCACTTGGTAACATTGAAATGAATCAATATTGTATAGAAACAAAAGAAGAATTAGATATATTTAAAATTAAAGATTTGAATAAGATGTTATATAAGTATGCACCTTACCCAGAATATGCTGGCATGTACAGAAATAGCGATAATATGATTTTGGGTGGAAAAATACAACCTGTTCCATATACTGAAATCATTGATAAAATGAATGAATTAAATAAAGTAATTCAAAGTGTTAAAGAAAACATTGATAAATATTCAATATCGGAATATGTAAGTATAGTTGCTGGAATTCATTATAATATGACTATTTTGCACCCATTTAATGATGGAAATGGTAGAATTACAAGAGGTTTAACAAATTGGTTATTAAGGTTAAAAAAATTATGTCCAATATATATTGATTCTGATAATAGAGATGAGTATTTAGAAGCATTACAAAAAATTGACCAAGATGGAAATACAGAATTGTTACAAACAATTATTATAAAATCAATGATGAAAGTAATGGCAGAATTACATGAGTCATGGTGATATGATATAAAAATCCGTCTAAAAATCGGATTAGTTATTTAACACGAACGATTATTAAATGAATACTGCTTCCCTTTGGGCCAATGAACCAAAAGTTAAAGTATAATATTTATCTTGACAAATATACTAATAATAGTTAAAATATGCGATATTATTTATAAATTTGTGAAAAATATGCAAAAAACATAAAAATAATCACAAATTTACTTAAAAAAGAGTATAATATTATTGGAGGAGATAATTATGCTTATTGAATTTAGTGTTAAAAATTTTTTATCATTTAAAGAGAAAGTAACATTATCAATGGAAAAAGGAACCGGAGATGAAAATTTAGATAATGTCATTTCTAAAGATGGATTAGATTTATTAAAAACAGCTGCTATATATGGAGCTAATGCTTCTGGTAAATCTAACTTATTCAAAGCTTTTACTTGTGCAATACTTATGGTAAGAAATTCTAATTTGATTTCAGTAGGAGGTAAATGGAATTTTTTAAAACCATTTTTATTCGATGAAACATCTAAAAATAATCCTAGTGAATTTGAATTCATCTTTATTGCAAATGATGTAAAATATAGATACTTCTTTAGTGCTGATGCTGATAGAATTTATGATGAGGTTTTAGATGCATATTACACACAGAAACCAACCAATATCTTTACAAGAACTAAAACAGATATATATGAGTTTAATAGTGATAAAAATAAATTAGTGCCATTGAAATCTAAAAATACAGAAAATAAATTGTTTTTATCAACTGCAACAAATTGGAATTATGAAAAAACAAAAGATGCATATTTATGGTTTAGTAGTGCCATAGATACATATGATGCTTTTAATAACATTTCAGACCAAGACTTAAAAGAGTATAGTAGTAACGACAAAAACCTAAAAGGATTTGCATTAAAATTATTAAAAGAAGCTGATATACTAATTAAAGATATACATGTTGATTATGAAGAAAAAGATATGGATAGTACAATGATAAATATGCTTATTCCACCACTTGTTAGAACAAACGGAACATTTAAAATGTCTAATGTGAATATTGAACTTGAGCATGAAATAGTTGATGAAAATAATAATTCGCATAATTATAAATTGAATTTTAGCGATGAATCTTCAGGTACTCGTGTCTTATTTGCATTGGCGCCGTTCTTAAAAAAATCATTTGAAAGTACCAAAATAATAATTATTGATGAATTAGAAAAAAGTATGCATCCAGCATTAGTGGAGTTTATCATCAAACTTTTTAATAATAAGGAAATCAATAAAGCTAATAGTCAGTTAATATTTATGACACATGCTACAAATCTATTAAATCTTGATTTATTAAGAAGAGACCAGATTTGGTTTACTGAAAAAAATTCCAAAACTGGTATTTCTGATTTATATCCACTTGATTCATTTCCTGTACGAAAAGATGAAAACATTCAGAAGGGTTATATAAATGGTAGATATGGAGCAATTCCATTTATAAGAGATGTTGATTTATGGCTAGAAGACAAATAAAACAAAAGGAAAAAAGACCGTTAATTGTAATATGTTCCGAAGGAGGAACAAAGTCTTCAGAGTACTATTATTTTAGAAATTATCGTACTAGAGATTTAAGAATACAATTTTCAACAGGAAATAGTACAGACCCCAAAGGTATGTTAGATGATTTATTAAAATATATTCAAAATGAAGATATTAAATCAGAAGATAATGTAAAAATATTTTTGGTGTTAGATACAGATTTAGATGATAGAAGAATATGTGAGATAAAAGAGATAACAGGAAAATGTGTAGAAAACAATATTGAAATAATTACATCCGCTCCAACATTTGAAATATGGTATTTATTACACTATAGAAATAATAAATTAAAATTGAATAGTAGCCAAGATGTTAAAAAGGAAATAGAAAAGGTAAATGGAACATACTATGAGACGATGGATATATATAGGATTATAAAGAACCATACTGACGAAGCTAGAGTAGTTGCTAAATCTTTAGAACAGAGAGCTATTAGTGATGGTGATGATTTAATCAATGCAAATCCACATACTAGTGTATACAAAATCTTGGATGCTATTGATGAATTTAACAAAATATAAAAAGCACTGGGCATAGTGTCTTTTTTTGTCTTATGAAAGAATTCCTAGATAATACCAAGCAGTACGAGGTGTTGATAAATAATGTGTGACAGGTACTATACTTATGCTTTTTCTTATGTTTTTTCAACAGCTCTTGTGTAAAAGTGTTAAGTTATATATAATGAATGTGGTGATATTGTGGAAAATTTTCGTTTTAAAAAGAAATATGGACAGAATTTTTTAAGAAATCCACAGGTACTTGTGAAAATCGCAAATCTTCCTTCTTATCAAAAAGATAGTTTGGTGATAGAAGTAGGTCCAGGAGCTGGAGCGTTAACAAAGGAGTTAGCAAATGTCGCAACGAAAGTGCTTTGTTATGAAGTTGATTTGGAACTTGAAGATATTTTAACGAAGGAATTGGGTAATAAGGATAATGTTAAGCTGATATTTGACGACTTCTTAGAGCGAGATTTGGTACGTGACATTAGTGCTATAGCTCATTCACACTTGTACTTTGTAAGTAATGTTCCTTATTACATTACGACCCCTATTCTCTTTAAGTTATTGGCATCTAATCTTCCTTTTTTGGAAATTGTCATGTTGGTTCAAAAGGAAGTGGGGGAAAGATTTACTGCGAAACCTAAGAGTAGAGAATATGGTGCACTTACAGTGTTGTTGAATTATTACTTTGAAGTGAAGAAATGTTTTGTAGTATCTCGTAGTGAATTTATACCTCAACCTCATGTAGACAGCATTGTTGTTGACTTTAAAAGGAAAAAGGATTTGTTGGAGTTAAAGAGTTGGGATGTATTTTCTAAGCTTGTGCATGATAGCTTTCGTTTTAAACGCAAGACTTTATATAACAATTTGAGGGACTATCCAAAAGAGAAGCTTGAACCTATCTTGATGAAACATGGTTTTACTTTTCAAACAAGAGCAGAAGCAATTCCTTATGAAGTCTTTGTAGAAATGGCAAATGTGCTTTAGATTTAGATGGAAAAAGATTAGGTACGATAAGTGGTGTGCCTAATCTTTTTGTACTGTTATATATTTTTGGTTTTTTACCTGAATTTTTTCAGGGTTTGTATATGTTAGTTTTCCTTCTTTAATAAGTGGTTTTATGATATTTGAAGATATATATTTTCTAGAATATATTTTTAAATGTTGGCAAATTTCTTTAAAACTCTTCGGTGATGAACAAAACTTTAAAATCATGTTCTTATATTCACTAATATTTTTTCGATTTTGCAAATTTATTCCTTTGTTAGAGATATATTTTTGATTTCTTGAGTGTATACTTTCTTCTATAGCATAAACTAATTTTTTCTCTTTAATAAGAGGATTTATAATATATGTGGATAAATATTGCCTAGAAGTAATATTTAAATATTGACTAATTTCTTTAATGTTTTTTGGAGTAGCACAGTATTTTAGCACAGTATTTTGAAGTTTTTTAGTTGAATTTTGTTGCTCTACTTGCTCACTTTGTTGAAAATTCTGTTCCATTTGTTGCTCTACTTGTCCACTTTGTTGGAAATTTTGTTCAATTTGCTGTTCCACTTGTCCAGTTTGTTGAAAATTGTGCTCCATTTGCTGTTCCACTTGTCCAGTTTGTTGGGAATTTTGCTCCATTTGCTGTTCCACTTGTCCAGTTTGTTGGAAATTCTGCTCCATTTGCTGTTCCACTTGTCCAGTTTGTTGGAAATTCTGCTCCATTTGCTGTTCCACTTGTCCACTTTGCTGGAAATTGTGCTTCATTTGCTGTTCCACTTGTCCACCTTCCTCTTCCAAAGAGGTATTTCTAAAAACTACTTTAAAACTTCCTCGTTCTTCATAGAACTCTGGGTCAGGTAAACCATATTTTCTCATTTCTCTTTTCATAGTAGGAATTCCAGAATGTCTATTTTCAATGACAGCACCTTTCTCCTCTAGTATTCTAACAATATTAGGATTTCTAGCTTCCATGACTGTTGCAGTTCCAAGTTTTTCCAATTTATTTGTTCCAAAAAGTGCACCTGGATTTAAAATTTCAATTCTATCAGCATACATGTATACAGAAATATAAGCATTTTCTGTTTGCTTACTATAATCTCTATGAATGAGTGCATTAGCAACAGCTTCTCTTAAAGCTTTTAGTGGATATTCTGTTTTATTGATTCTTTTTCCATTTGAATTTATAATCACTCTTGTTTTCATATTTCTTCGTAAAAAATTCATGGTTTCTTCTAACATTTCTTCAATGGTTCCTTCTACACGTTTGTTGTCCAAAAATCTTTCTCCTAATTCACTTACTTCACCGATATCAATTCCTGGAATAACAGTACATGCCACAAACAACTGTGGATAAAACGCTTGAGGATATTCACCAAAAATGAGTGTACCTGCGAGTGTCGGAAGAATTGTACTATCAGTTGTATCTGTAATACCAGATAATTTTAAGCACTTTTCAAAAGAGTTTTTTGAAAAATTAGGCTTTTCATTTTTTATTCTTTGGATATAGGAATTTAACTGTTCCGTATTTAAATCTTCTAAAGTTGCACTTCTATTTGGTCTTTTATCTTCTACAATATGGTCATTATAACTTTGAATTGCATAAATTTCGTAGTCCGTCATTGGCTCATCTCTATCGCCTTCTCTTGTATAAGACCCTTTTTTAAGACCTTTAGGTTTATAGTAACAAGGTTTCATTGCTGAATTTAACTCATCTATTTTTACTGCTAAAATTTTTTTGTTTTCAAATTCCAATGGCAATATATCACAACGCAAGGAAGGCTCCATAGCATCAGTACATAGTGCAGTAATTTGTTTTTGTAAGTCTTTAATGTTATAAACACCTTCTGTGGAAAAATTGTTTTCTTCACGAATACCAAAGATAATCATTCCACCATATTTATTAGAAAAACTTGAAAACGTATCGTAACATTTTTTAGGAAATCCTAATAATGCAGATTTTGCTTCAATTCTATTTGTTTCTGTACTGTATCTCCTCAAGGTATGGATAGCCTCAATGACTTCTTGTTTTTCCATATTTTCACCTCTAAATATATTTTATTAGAAAACAAATAAAAATTTATTGGTATTTTTTAACAAAATCTTTTCTTCTAAATCAATGCTCATTGGCATAAACTGAATTGATTAACTAAAAAGGAGTGATGCAATTTTTGAATATTGATAAAGTAAGGGAAACTATAAAACTTCAGACAGGAAAGAAATTGTCTTTTAAATATAATGGTGCGAGAAATCAAATCGAAGAATTTGAAGGAAAAATTATAGAAACTTATTCTAAAATATTTGTCATACAACCTAGTTCTTCTCTAGCACCCTTAAAATCTTTTTCTTACAGTGATATTTTAACGGAAAGTTTGGAAATAATTGGAAAATAAAAAGAGACTTGTGTATCTCTTTTTTTGTCTTTTCAACAACTAGCTAACTCTATCGAGATAAAATTAACTAGTCGCCCTATTTTGGAGATTCCTCTCCTACTAATTATATATCCTAGGGCACACCATAAAGGTATAAATAGCTAAAATGCCTTACCTAGGATACACTTAAAGTATAGGGAATTTATTCCACTATGTCAATAAAACTTTACTAAAGTAGACAGTATCTTTTTTTTGAAATTTCTCCTGTATTTTGTTAAGTTCTTCTTTCTTTTTAAAGGTAAAAATGCTATGATATAAGAGAATAGATAATCTGGGGTGAAGAGTATGCTGATATATATTATACATAGCGATCGAATATTTACTTTTAGATTGCCTAAAACAGTATCAGGTAACTATGTCCTTTTTGACTATGACACTAATGGAATAAAAAGAAGTCTTGTTAATATTTATGCCTATAATGACGAAAAGTGGTTTATGAAGTCAAATGAGGATATGCAAATCTTCTATAATGGACAATATGCAGAAAATATTGAATTAAAAGAATATAATTTCTATTCTTTAAATGTCTATAAAACTGAGAATTTACTTCTTTATATTTCTCCAGCTTTAGAAAAAGGTTATATAGGAAAAACTCTTAGTCAAGATACTTGTACTTTAACAGTAGGTAAAGAAGGATGCGATATTGTTTATAGTTTTCCAAGTATTGCTGAAAAACAAGTAGAATTAACTTATCAAAATGGTTATTGGTCTTATAAGAATTTAAATGTTCAAGTTCCTGTTTATGTGAATAAAGCAAATAAAACATCTGCACGTCTTTCAAATTTAGATACTCTTTTTATCATGGGTTTAAAAATTGTAGTTTGTGGAAAAACTATATTTATTAAATCTCCTTTAGATAATGCATATTTCTTTAATAATAAGCTTACAGATGAAATTGCTTATCTTTCAGAAAGAGACCGAGAAATTCATAATGAAGTATATAAAGATTTCTATGAGACAAATGAATATTTTAACAAATCACCTATATTTAGAAAGAAAATCAATACTTTACATTTGACTATTACAAGTCCTAATGAAAAAGATAGAACTGATGAAGGATCACTTCTATTACAAATTGTTCCTTCTGGACTAATGAGTTTAACTTCTGTTTTACAAGCTTATTATTCTATTCAGAGTTATCAAAAAGGAGAAAGCAATAAAGAGACTATTGTAACATCACTTGTAATGTGTGTTGTTATGCTAATTGTATCTATTCTTTGGCCTTTTGTAGAACGCTTTGCATCTAAAATAAGAAGAACTGTAGTAGAACGAAGAAGAATACATGTTTATACAAAGTATTTAAAGAAGAAAAGAAAAGTTTTAGAAGCTAGTCGTAATGAACAAAAAATGACACTTGAATTTAATAATGTGTCTTTAGAACAATGTGCAGATATTATACAAAATAGAACTTCAGCATTATTTTCAAGAGGAATTGAACAAGATGATTTTTTAAGTGTTCGTTTAGGAAAAGGTAGAGTTCTTTTGGACTGTGAAATCAATTATGATAAACCTGATTTTGTTCAGTCAAAAGATAAATTATTAGATGATATTGATCAGTTGTTAGATGAATTTAAATATGTCAATGATGTTCCTTTTAGTATTTCTTTAAATAAAGAAAAAAGTTTAGCATTTATCAATAATGCTAAAAATTACACCAGTTATATGAATGCGATTTTATTACAACTACTTACTTTTCATGATTATGCAAACTTAAAATTAGTCATCTTAACAAGTGATACCAGTTCTAATTTAATGAAGTTAAAAAATTTAAATCATTGTTGGGATAATGATAAATCAATGCGATTTTTTGCCACAAATTTACAAGATGCTGAAAATATTTCAACCTATTTGGTGCGAATATTTAATCAACGCAGTGCCAACAATAAATCAAATGATAATAGTAAAAAAGGAAAAATTCCCTTTTATTTAATTATATCTGATCATATTGAAATGTATCGAAATCTAAAAATTGTGGAAAATGTTCTTGACAACAGTGATGATATTGGATTTGGAATTATGATGTTTGGTCAAAAGCTAACCGATATTCCAGATGGATGTGATAATTTCATAGATTATAATGAGAAACAAGCAAGTATTTTTAAAGCAGAAATGGAAGAAAAAAATATTCATAACTTTACTCCAGAGTTTTTAAGTGATGCAATTGACTTTAATTATTATGTGAAACTAATTAACAATATTCCGATTCAAGTTACAAAAGATCAACAAGGAAGTTTACCAACAAGACTAGGTTTTCTTGAGATGTATGGAGTAGGAAAAATAGAACAGTTAAACATTTTAAATCGTTGGAAAAATTCTAATGTAACGACAACTTTAGCAGCACCAATTGGAGTAGATTCAAAAGGAAATATTATTTCTTTAGACTTGCATGAAACAAAACATGGACCTCATGGTTTAATTGCAGGTATGACCGGAAGTGGTAAATCAGAGTTTATCATTACTTATATTTTATCTCTTGCGGTGAATTATAGTCCTGATGAAGTACAATTTGTATTGATCGACTATAAAGGTGGAGGTCTAGCCGGTGCTTTCGAAAATAGAAAGACGAGAATGAAACTTCCACATTTAGTTGGTACAATTACGAACCTTGATAAATCTGAAATGAACCGTACTTTAGTATCCATCAATAGTGAACTACAAAGACGACAAAGAATTTTTAATGAAGCCAAAGAGAAATTAGATACTGGTAATATGGACATTTATAAATATCAGAAACTCCATAGAGAAGGTACTTTGGAAGAACCTCTTTCCCATTTGTTTATTATTTGCGACGAGTTCGCAGAATTAAAAAGTCAACAGCCAGACTTTATGGATGAATTAGTCAGTACTGCTCGTATTGGACGAAGCCTTGGAATTCATTTGATTTTAGCAACTCAAAAGCCTAGTGGTGTAGTTGATGAACAAATATGGTCGAACTCAAGATTTAAAGTTTGTTGTAAAGTTCAAACAACAGATGATAGTAATGAAATGATACAAAGACCTGATGCCGCATATTTAAAAGATTCAGGGCGTTTCTTTTTACAAATAGGTTATGATGAATTTTTTACGGAAGGCCAGTCAGGCTATTCTGGTATTGCCTATACACCAACAGAAACAGTTACATCTAAAATTGATAACAGTATCTCTTTTATAAGTAATATCGGTGAAAACTATAAAAGCATTGATAATAAACAAGGACAATCTACAAAGAAAAAAGAAGATTTAGGAGAAGAGCTTATTAACATTCTAAAATATATCATTGATGTGGCAAATCAAGAGCATTTTACTTATCAACAACTTTGGTTGGATAGTCTTCCACAAAATGTATACTATGATACGATTGTTAAAAAATATAATGTTTTACCAACTCTTTATGATATTGACCCAGTAATTGGCGAATATGATGATCCTAAAAATCAAAAACAAGATTATGTTCATTTGCCTATTACGACAGAAGGAAATGCATATTTAGTTGGAGCTAGTGGTAGTGGTAAATCAACTTTATTATCAACACTAATTTATTCAAGTATTATTAACCATAATGCCGAAGAAGTTCAGTTTTATATTGTAGATTTTGGAACAGAAAAACTTAGAAAATTTCAAAAAGCTCCACAGGTTGGTGATGTTTTAACCATTGCAGATGGAAATAAGATTACTTACTTATTTTATATGTTAGAAGCGGAAAAAAGTAAAAGGCAAAAGTACTATGCTGAAAATGGTTCTGACTTTCTAACAGATGTTAAACAGCATAAAAGTCCATTTGCTAATATCATTGTTATTATATATGATATAGAAGTATTTAAAGAAGTTTATCAAGATTTATACGATGAGAAATTCGTTCCATTTACAAGAAATTGTTCTAAATTTGGAATTTACTTTATTGTAACTTCAACATCAACTTCATCTCTTGGATTTATGGCTGAGAATAATTTCCCACAAAAAATCATGTTAAATATGGTTGATATTACAGATTATGCAATGTACTTTGATAAACCTCCTATTCCAAATAAAACACCAGGTAGAGGTCTTATACAAATTGATGAACCTTATGAATTTCAAGTACCTTTAATCACTAGTGAGGAAGAGGAACCTAAAGTATTAAGTTATGTAATTGAACAACTAGATAAATTCTTAGTAAAAAAAGCTCCTCCTGTTCCATTTGTACCACAAGAAGTTAGCTTAAGTGATATTAAAAACTATATAACAACATTAAAACAAATACCAATTGGTATCAATATTCAAACAGCACAACCTGGATATTTCAACCTAGAAAAAAGTATCACAGTAATATCTTCTTCAAGAGTAAAAGATGTCATTCCTTTCTTTAACTTTTTTATTACGATGTGTTCATCTTTAGAGAATGTAAATATTATTGTATTAAATGCTTTAAAAGATATGGATTTGGATATTCCTGAAAAAGTCAAATTTTATGATGGTGGCTTTGCTAAAATTATGCCAGTCTTAGAAAAAAATGTTATTAAATATAATGAACAAGGACAAAGTCCAAATCGTTTTATGATTATTGTATTAGGTTATGAAGAATTAAGTAAACATATAGGAGAGTTAAACAACGAAGAAACTTCGATTATAAATATAGGAGAATTAGTTGATTTGGCTAAGAAAAATGAAAGTTTTAAGTTTGTTTTATATGATACAGCAAGTATGTGTGATGAATTAAAGAATGGTGACATTTCTAATTTAGTGGATTTATCTTCTGGAATATGGATAGGTCGAGGATTTGATTCACAAAATATACTAGATGCTCCAGATGCTTATAATGATAATGTTAAAATGACAAATGATATTGCTGTTTTAGTAAAGAATGGACAAAGTGAATATGTCAAATTTGTAAAAAAAATATAAAAGTTTTAAAAGCTATTGACAAAAACAAGAAGATACCAGTATAATGTAGTTGTTAGTATATGATAGCGATAGTAAAAATCTATTTGATATTAAGTTTTAATTTATTGAAATTTAATGATTAAAAAGATGATTACTTGAAGTGTTTTGAATCTAGCTAAGGGTTAGATTCAAAACGATTATTCTTATCAAACGTATACTAGAATTACAGGATATAGAAGGAAAACTATATGGGTAAACAGGCTAGCGTCAAATGACCAGAGACGAACACAATATTGAATTAGCTAAGTGTTTTTCTAGCTACTGCAAACCAGCTATTAGATATTTTATCAGGATATTTAATAGTGAAAAAAAGAAACATTCTTCTACAATATATTAAAGTGTTTTTTAACATTTTAGAGTAGAATGAAATGTGTTACATTTTTTGGAGGAGACTAACCATTGGTCATTTGGTAGAGTACTCCTCTTTTTTGTTTCTAAAATTTATCAGAATATTTTAATCATTTTTAATGAAACACAATATTAAGTTTTACAAGAAAAATATCATATTGATTTAATGCACAAAAAAGAGATTACGAAGTAATCTCATAGTATAAAAATACTAGTTTAACAAGTTATCAATACTATTATCAGTAGAATTGGTAACTGTTCTTATCGGAGTTTCTCTCTCCTACTAATTACAGTGTATTCTAGTGTGGTAAACACTTTTGCAATATGCATAGCATATTTAACTGCATCGGACTAAAATAGTCTTAGCTAGAATACACTTATAATATAAAACAGATTGTCGAAATTGTCAATCCATAATATTCTCTTTTTTTCTTTTTTTTAATAAATTTACATTTTTTTGTCAAATATTCATAAAGGGTACTTGCCAATGATAAAATAATTTGCTATGATGAATAAAAAGATAGGAGGAGAAAAAAATGGCAAAATATAGTCTAGGAACAGCAACGACTAAAATCAAACCTACTGTAAATAAAGGAGAACTTTATTTAGACCCAGATAATGCTACAAGATACGAACAAGATATGGCAAAACAATTTACTGCAATTAAAACATCTTTGACAAATATCAATACATTGATGACTAAAGCAGTACAACAAAAAATTGTAAAAGGTAGCTATGCTGATGCCTTTAAAGGTTGGGCTAAGAAAAGTAAAAGTCAAGCTACTGCAGCAGGTAATAGATTAAATACTTTAACATCTAAGTTCGAAGCTGATACTAAAGATTATACAATTAAATTGTTAGATCAACGTATTACACAGCTTGAAAATCTTGTTAATAGTATGACAAATGAATAAAAGTAAGGAGGAATAATAATGGCAAAGAAAAAAGGTGGATATAATAAGGCTAAGGCTAAGAATCTATGTAAAAACCTTGATACTGAAGTTTCAAATGTGCAAAGAGCAATGAAAGCTTTAAATACAGATTTAGAGGCTCTTCAAAAAGGTGATGGAGAAGTTGCTTTCTGGTCTGGAGAACGTGCTTATGCATGGATTACAAATACATTAGCATTCTATGATCACAATAAAGTCTTATTAGATCACTTAGACAATTGTAGCGAACATTTATCTAATACCGTACAAGGTGGATCAGCTCTATAGTAAAAGGATAATGATATGATTACAGTTGACGATAATATGAAACAACGTCTTAGTAGATTTTTGGATTCTGATGGAAAGATTATGATAGCAGATGATATGCCTGATGATTTGAAGTCAGCAATTCGATTTCTAAATGCTAATAATGTTAATCTTTTGGCTGAAAATGATGCTTCTGCGGATTATGAAGCTTCTGAGTTGACAGATCCAGAAATTGATAGTAGTGAGTTTGAGAATGATCCTGAATTCGCTGAAGTTCCTGAAGAAGAAGATACTCAGGAAGATTATGTTATTGAAGAAAATGAAGATGTTGAAACAGATGATTTAGAAGAATTATTTTAAAAAAAGAGAATTATTTGATTTTCTTTTTTTTGTTTGTAGATAAAGTTTTACTTGTATGTTATAATAAATTAAAATAGAAGAAGAGGTTATAGTATGGATAAAATTTTGGTAACATTTTTCGTATTATCTTTAGAAGAGGAATTTGATATTTTTCTTCCTATCAATGTCAAACTAAGTGATGCTTTGACTACTGTTCAACAGTCCATTAAAGAGATGACCGAAGGGAATTATGAAATAATCGAAAATCCTTTTTTATACAATGATTTGGATGGCAAACTAATTAACTTAAATAATATTGTAAAATTTTCGGGTCTTAAAAATGGAAGCAGAGTTATGTTGAAATAATAGGAAAAAGAAGAGTACTTAAATGAACTTTTCTTTTTTTTGACATCCGAAGAAAAAATTGTCGAAATATTTAATATTTCCAACTGTTTCCTGTGTTTTTCTTTAGAATTTATGTTATAATGAATGAATAGAAAGGATGGTTCTATGGATTTAATTCGCCTTAAAAATGTTAAAAAGCAATATAAAAATGGTGTTACTGCAATCTATGATTTGAGTTTATCCATAAAAAAAGGTTCTTTTGTCTTTGTAATTGGAGGCAGTGGTAGTGGTAAAAGTACATTTATCAAGATGCTTTACCGCGAAGAAAAACCTACAAAAGGTTCTATTATTGTTGGTGGAGTTAATGTTGCAAAACTTCGAAATAAAAAAGTATATAAATTAAGAAGAAAGTTAGGAATTGTTTTCCAAGATTATCGTTTATTACCGAAATTAAACGTTTATGAAAACGTCTCTTTTGCCATGGAAGTAATAGGTGCTAAGAAAGATGAGACAAGACGAAAAGTGTTAAAGGCTTTAGAGCTTGTTGGACTTAAAAATAAAATACATAACTATCCTGACCAATTATCAGGTGGTGAACAGCAACGTGTTGCAATTGCGAGAGCCATCGTGAATGAACCAAAACTTTTAATTTGTGATGAACCAACAGGAAACTTAGACCCTGACCGTTCTATGGAAATTGTAAAAGTTCTTGAAGAAATCAATAAAACATGTGGAACTACAGTCATTATGGCAACACATGATAAAGAAATCGTCAATAAAATGCAGAAAGAAGTTATCTCACTTAAAGATGGAAGACTTATTTCCCATATAGAAAAGGGGGGATATAATGAAAATATTTAGAATGTTAGGAAGAAGTATTCGTGATGCTTTTAAAAGTGTCTTTAGAAACTTTTCTTTATCCATTGCATCTATTTCTTGTATCACCATTACTTTAATTATTGTTGCTCTTTCAATTCTCGCCTCATTTAATGTGGAAAATTTTACCAAAGAAATTGAAAAAGATATGACGATTGTTGTGTTCTTAGAAAGTAATAGTGATGAAAATACTATTCGCTATGTAACAAATCGTATTAAGAATTTATCAAATGTGGAGTCTTATGATTTTAAAGATAAAGCTACAGTCAAAAAAGAAATGCAGCAAGAATCTTCTATTTTTAATACCATTATGGAAGACTGGAATAATGAAGATAATCCATTAAAAGATACTTATCAAATTAAAGTTAAAAAGATAGAGGACATTTCAAAGACTGCGAAAACGATTGAAAAAATCAAAGGTGTATCTGTAGTTCGCTATGGTGCAGGAATGGTTGATAAAATGGTTCAAGCTTTTTCTTCTATTGAAAAAGTTGCTTATGGTGTTGTCATTGCTCTTGTTGTTGTAACAGTCTTTCTAATTATCAATACAATTAAACTTACAATTTTCTCAAGAAAAAGAGAGATTTCAATTATGCGTTTAGTAGGAGCTAGTAACTTTACGATTAAAATTCCATTTATCATAGAAGGAATGATTTTAGGTGTAATTGGTTCTATTATTCCTATTTGTATTATTACATTTGGCTATCTTGCATTTTATCAACATTTTGATGGATACTTATATTCTAAATTGATAGAACTAATTCAACCTGAACCATTTATCTATGAAGTATCATTGATTATTGTTGGTATAGGTATTTTAGTTGGTATGATAGGTAGTGCTAGTGCAGTTAGAAAGTATTTAAAGGTGTAAGTATGAAGAAGCGTAACAAGAAAATAGTTTGTGGTATATTTCTGTTCCTTTTTTGCTTTTCTTTGATGGCACATCCATATCAAGCTGCAGCTCAAACTATTAACGAATTTAAAAGTGAAGTCGAAAAATATACAAAAGAATTAGAAGAAAAACAAAATAAAATTGCCAAGAATGATGCTGAAGTTGCAGAAATTACGCAAAGAATTTCAGAAATTCAAAGTCAAATGAAGCAAGCACAAGATGATATTATTACTTTACAAAATGAAATTGACGAAAGTAATCAAGAAATTGCTGAAAAAGGAAAAGAAAGTAAAAAAATTGTGGAATACTATCAAGTGGCAAATGGAGAAAATGCCTATCTTGAATATGCTTTTGGTGCGAATGATATAACAGATATGATTTATAGAATGTCTGTTGTAGAACAGTTGATGGAATATAATGATAAAATCATGAAAGAATTAGAAGCGTTAATTGAAAGAAATAAAGCAAAACAACAAGAACTTGAACAGAAAAAGAAGGAATTGGATGCTTTACAACAAGAATTAAAATCAGAACGTGAAAAAATCAATGCTGAAACTCAAGCAGTTCGAGATACAATGCCTAGTATTAAAGAGCAAATAAAAGCAGCAAAAGAAAATATTGCTTATTTGGAAAAAATGGGTTGTGGTGCGAATGAAGACGTTCAGTCTTGTATCTATCGAGTAAACCAAGCAACTGGAGCATCTGTTCCAAGTTCAGGAGCAACTCTTAGACCGATTACAAATGGAAGACGTCAAGGAGGGGTAGGCTCATATAGCGGACATTTAGGTCAAGATATGACAAGTCCTAATAAGAAAGCTGAGACGATTTATCCAATTGCGAATGGATATGTTATTTCTGTTTATCGTGATAATTGTTATAGTTTCTGTGATTACACTTGTAATGGAAATGCCAATATTATTGTGATAAGACATAATATCAACAATAGATATATTTATGCAAGTTATATGCATTTAAGTAGAGTGAATGTTTCAGAAGGTCAAATTGTTTCTGCCTATACACCTTTAGGACAGATGGGAAATACAGGTTGTACTTCAGGTAGTGATGAAGGAGGAACAAGTATTCATCTTCACTTAGAGCTTGCGACTTGTCATTGGAAACCTGGTGGTGGGTGTACTTCTTATTGGAGTTATACCAATAAAATTTTAAATCCTGCTAACTATGTCGCATTCCCAAGTAGTTGGAATAACCGATAAGGAGGTCTTATGAAAACAGTTGTAATTACAGGAAGTGCAAGAGGTTTTGGTTTTGAAATGGCTAAACTTTTTCGCATGAAAGGTTGTAATGTAGTTTTATTAGATAGAAATAAAGATGCTTTAAAGGAAGCTTTGGAAGAGATTAGGAAAATTTCTTCTACAAGAGAAGTGTTCTCTTATGTTGTTGATATTACTAAAGAGGAAGAAATTACCAAAATGCTGCAAGAAATTACGCAGAATGTCAAGAAAATCGATATTTGGATTAACAATGCTGGAGTAAATCAGTCTAATAAACCTATTTGGGAATTATCGAAAGAAGAAATTGACCATTTAATTGATGTTGATTTAAAGGGAACTATTCTTTGTTCTAAACTTGTGATGCCAATTTTAATCAAGCAACAAAGTGGACAAATCTATAATGTAGAAGGTCACGGAAGTAATGATGCCAAAATCTTAGGTCTTTCTCTTTATGGAACAAGTAAGAGGGCAGTGACTTATTTTACAGAAGCTCTTGCTTATGAAGTGCAAGAACTTCATCTTCCAATACAGGTTGGAAAAATTACTCCAGGGATTATGATTACAAACTTTATTACTACAGCTCTTGGAGATGGTGAGAAAATCGAGTTGGATGAAAAGACAAAGAAAGTCTATAACATTTTAGGAGATTATCCTGATACAATTGCAAACTTTATGGTTGATAAGATTTTGAAGAATGATAAGAACAATGTGAAATTCACATGGCTTACAAACCGCAAAGCTTTCTGTCGTTTTATGATGGCAGGTTTTTCCAAGAGAAATTTCTTTGAGAAAAAGCAATAATAAAACTAGAGCTATAACGTTTTTAGAAATAGAAAGGGACTTGAAAAAGTTTCTTTTTTTCGCTATACTTGAGTTAGAATAAGGAGGAGAAAAATGAAAAAGTACATTGCAGAATTTATTGGTACTTTTGTACTGACATTTGTAGGTTGTGGTGCTGCAGCATTATCAGGTGGTATTGGAGGAGTTTTAGGAGTTCTTGGAATTGCGTTTGCTTTTGGACTTGCAATTGTAGCAATGGCATATTCAATTGGAACTATCTCAGGATGTCATATTAACCCTGCTGTATCATTAGGTATGCTTGCTACAAAACGTATGAATTTTAAAGACTTTTGTGGTTATGTTATCAGTCAAGTATTAGGTGCAATAGTCGCAGCATTCATGCTTAAGATGATTGGTAGTATGTGTAGTCCTGCTATTACATCTCTTGGAACGAACGGATTTGATAGCCTATCTTATGTCAATATCAGTATGATGGGAGCATTCCTTGTAGAAGTTATTCTTACGGCAATTTTCGTTATTACAATTTTAGGAGTTACCTCTAAAAAAGAATACTCTAGTATCAGTGGAGTTGTCATTGGTCTTACACTTGCTTTTGTTCATATCATTGGTATTCCTTTAACTGGAACGAGTGTAAACCCTGCTAGAAGTTTAGGGCCTGCATTATTTGAAGGTGGAAAAGCTCTATCTCAAGTATGGATTTTCATTATTGGACCACTTCTAGGTGCTTTAATCGCAGCTCTTATTTGGATGTGTCTATCACCTAGTGAAGAAAAGAAATCTAGTAAGAAGAAAAGTAAATAGAAAAACTAAAAAGAGGGTAGCCTCTTTTTTTAAATGCTTGTTTTGTTTGCAATTTTTGAAAGCTTATGTTATAATATGCGCAAATTGAAGGGGTGAAATTATGGCAAACAAGGAAGAATTATTAGAACAACTTGAATATTTTGGTTTTGATGGACCATTTTTAATCCAACAGGCTTTTTTAGGATATAAGTATCAAAGAAGTAAAAATAGGCAATTTGACCCAAAAGCAGAAATTCCAACGAAGCTTATTAGAATGTATTATGCCTTAAATCCTGATGAAGTTACTTTTGATGAACTTAAAAAGAGTTTTGTCACACATTATATTAAAAATGAAAGCGAATTAGAAGAAGTTCATGGAAAAGAAGAAATAGAAGGTTTAGGAAAAATGTATGAATACATTCATTCTCCTGAAATCGAGTATATGTTTAATGTATATACGTTAAAGGACTTACACCGTATTTTATTTTCATGTACAGAGCATCCAGAGTGTGCTGGAGATTTGCGAAATTATGATGTGTACTTGCCAGGAGCCGGAGCAGAGTTAAGCGAATGGAGTATGATAAGAACACATTTAAATCAAATTGACGATATGGTTGTTTTCTTAAAAGAAATTGCTCCTCTTATAAAAGAATCTAGAAATGTTGAAGATTTACTAAATTACTTGGACGTTTGTGTAGAAGTCAATGCAAAACTGATTAAAATTCACCCATTTTTTGATGGAAATGGTCGTACAATTCGTGGCCTTACAAACAAATTATTAGAAGATGCATCTCTTCCACCTATTTATGTTAAACCAACAGAACGAGATGAATATTGTAGAGCAATGAACCGTGCTATCAATGAAGAAAATTATAAAGATTTACAAGGATTTTATCGATATAAAGTCTGTGATTCTATTGTAGAATTGGATATCAATGAACGAGTAAAGAAGTCAACTCCTCCAAAACAAAAGGTAATCACGAAGCAACCTAAATTCGCTTAAAGAGAAAAAATGATTAAGATAAGATGAGTTTGAATGCAGGTTTTGTCATATTTTGGATTAACAAAAATAGAATTTAGTGATATATTAGTACTAGAAAGGAGTGTATTATGAATAGGGTAGAATTAAAAGAAAATGCGAAAAAATCTTTGAAAGGAAAATGGGGAGAAGCAATATTAGTATTGGTTGTCTTTGGACTTATTTCATTAGCTGTATCTGCAATTGGTCTAATCAATAATCCTAATGCTTTAAGTAGTTCTGAAAGTTTATCACAATTTTTAGACAGTCCAAATCAATTCAATTTTGGCTGGGCTCAAATTATCTCTTCATTACTAAGTATTGCTGTAGCATGTTTATTAACTTTAGGTTCCGTTAGTTACTTCTTAAAAGTATCACGTAATGAAAAAGTTAGTTTTTCTGAATTATTTAGTAAAACAAACTTATGCTTTCTCTTTTTCGGAGTAACAATTATGGTGGCAGTATTCACAAGTTTATGGACACTTTTACTCATTATTCCAGGAATTATTGCTACTTATAAATACTCAATGGTTAATTTTATCATGATAGATAATCCTGAAATTGGTGTATTTGAAGCAATTAAACGTAGTAAAGAAATGATGAATGGTCATAAATTGGATTACTTTATTTTACACCTTAGTTTCCTTGGTTGGGCATTGTTATCTGCTTTAACTTTTGGACTTTTACTATTCTATGTTGCACCATACATGAACGTTACATGTGCAAACTTCTACAATAGTATAAAAGATAAAAAAGTAACAGACTAATTATTTGATATTAAAAAAATGAATTTATTTTCGTAATAGGTTCATTTTTTTAGTCTGAGAAAAGTGTATGAAATAAATTGTATTTTCGTCTATTAGAATATATAATAATATCAATTATAAAATGAAAGGGTGGTATAATGGTAAATTCAACGCATTTGGGAGTTTATGGAGTTGTAATTAAAGATGACAAAATTTTGTTAGTCAAAAAGGCAAGAGGTGCTTACACAGGTCAATACGATTTGCCTGGAGGTAGTTTTGAACATGGTGAAAAACCTATTGAAACATTGAAAAGAGAGTTTATGGAAGAAGCGGGTATTAACGTTACAAAGGCAAACATCATAGATGCGAATTCAGTTGTAGTTCCATGGGATAATCCTTATATTGGACAAATGGATAATATGCATCATATTGGAATTATATATGAAATTTTGTCTTACGAAGGTACGATTAAAGAGGATGCTGATGGACTGGATTCTTTAGGAGCTTGTTGGTATCCAATTGCTGATTTAAAAGAGGAAGATGTTAGTCCATTAACTTATGATGCCTTAAAGTTGAAAAAACTAAAACGGTAAACCAAAGATTTAAAAAGGAAAGTATTTTATTGAGTATGAACAATGAGAAAGAACATTCTAAGTGTTCTTTTTTGTATAATATAGTATTGATGGAAAGCCTTCAGTATTTTTAACTATCGTTTTGTTTACACATTGTAAGATTTTGAAGAACAAATATAAATATGTTAAGACATCCCTATTAACACATATATGTTTTAAAAATTTGGAACTTGATAAAAGCTATCCTTGTTTTGTTGGACAAAGAATGATAAAATATTCTAGTAAATTTATATCCCTTATTTTATATTAAACTAAAAGGAAGGAGGAAGTTATGTTTAAGTTAGTATCGAAGTATCAACCAAGTGGTGACCAACCTGAAGCAATTAAAGAATTAGTAGATGGAATTCGAAAAGGCAAAAAGCATCAAGTTTTGTTGGGTGCAACAGGAACCGGAAAGACTTTTACTATCGCCAATGTGATTAAAGAAGTCGATAAGCCAACTCTTGTTCTTGCTCATAATAAGACCCTCGCAGGACAATTATATAGTGAACTTAAAGAATTATTTCCAGAAGACCAAGTATGCTATTTTGTTTCCTACTACGATTATTATCAACCAGAAGCATACGTTCCCGCAACCGATACTTATATTGAAAAAGATTCTTCTATTAACGATGAAATCGATGAACTAAGACATTATGCAACTTCTTCCTTACTTTCATCAAGAAATGTCATTGTCGTCGCATCTGTTTCTTGTATTTATGGTATAGGAGAAGTTGAAGAGTATTTAAACAAAATGCTTACCTTAACGGTAGGACAAGAGATAGAAAGAAATACGGTTCTTGCAAAACTAGTTGAAATGCAGTATGAAAGAAATGACTTAGATTTTAAAAGAGGTACTTTTCGTGTAAGAGGAGACTGTCTAGAAATTATTCCAAGTTATCAAAATACGACAGGTTATCGTATTGAATTCTTTGACTCTACTATTGATAGGATTAGCGAAATTGATACTTTAACAGGTGCTATTTTGGTCAAGAAAAAGACCATTAGTATTTTTCCTGCTTCTCATTTTGTAATTAGTGATGAAAAACTAAAAGCTGCCATCAAAAGAATTCAAATAGAGTTAGAAGAGAGAATGAAATATTTTAAAGAAACAAATCAATTACTTGCCTTAGAGCGAATTGAACAAAGAACGAAATATGATATAGAAATGCTTGAAGAAACTGGTTTTTGTCATGGTATTGAAAACTATTCGCGTCACATGGCAGGACGACAAGAAGGAGAAACCCCTACAACTTTGATGGACTTTTTTCCAAAAGACTTTTTACTTGTAGTGGATGAAAGTCATGTGACTTTACCTCAAGTTAGAGGAATGTATAATGGTGATAGAGCAAGGAAAATGAACTTAGTTGATTTTGGTTTTCGTTTGCCTAGCGCTTTAGATAATCGTCCTTTGAAGTTTGAAGAGTTTGAGCAAAAAGTAAACCAGGCTATTTATGTTTCCGCAACTCCTGGAGACTATGAGTTAGAGAAAACAAATCACAAGTATGTTGAACAAATCATTCGTCCAACAGGTCTTTTAGACCCAACTATTGAAGTTCGTAAGACAGAAGGACAAATCGATGATTTAGTGGAAGAAATTCAAAAACGTATTGCTAAGGGTGAAAGAACGTTAATTACAACCCTTACTATTCGAATGGCAGAAGAACTTACTAATTATTTGAAAGAAATTGATATTAAAGTTGCCTATCTGCATACCGAAGTTAAAACCCTTGAACGTCTTCAAATTATTCATGATTTACGAAAAGGTAAATATGATGTATTAGTGGGTATCAATTTACTCCGTGAAGGAATTGATATTCCAGAAGTTTCACTTATTGCTATATTAGATGCGGATAAAGAAGGGTTCTTAAGAAGTACTAGAAGTCTCATTCAAACCATTGGACGTTGTGCAAGAAATGCTAATGGACATGTCATTATGTATGCAGATAAAATAACAGATAGTATGAATGAAGCGATAGAAGAAACAGCAAGAAGAAGAGCAATTCAAGAGAAATATAATCAAGAACATGGTATCATTCCAAAGACCATTGAGAAGGAAATCAGAGAAGTCATTAGAAATCTTGATACGAAAGACGATGATAAGAAGAACGTGAAGAGGTCTAAAAAAGATATTGCTCTTATGAAAGATACACTTGAGAAAGAAATGCGTGAGGCAGCTAAGAACTTAGACTTTGAGCGAGCAATGGAATTAAGAGATTTATTATTTGAAATGGAAGTAGGGGAAGAGGATGGAAGCAAGTAAAGTAAAAGCCTTGATTTTAAAGGAAATTAGAGAGAACCAAAGTCAAAATGAAATTTTTTGTTATCAGGAAAGTTGTAATTTAAAAGAGTTTCAAAGGGTCATTCATGAGGAGTTTCCTATAGACTTGTGTGTTTCATTTACTCCTAAAAATTTGGAGGATGTTATTTCCTTTGTTTCAATGGACCGGACGAATGCTCATCAAGTTTGGGAGCATTATGCTTCTTTTCAGATTTTAAAAGAACAGGCTCAAAGGGATGCTGTTGACTGTGGATTTCCACTTGACTTTATTGAAGGTATATTTTTAAGTCATCAGGCACTTCGTTATGAGAAAGTTCAAGACCAATTTCCAACTTATAAGGATGTGATAGCACACTTAAATCCTTCTAATATAGGAAGACTGCATCTTTTTCTTGATGGTATCAACTCCACAAATTTACAAGATGCCATAACCCCTTACCTTAGCGCTTCTTTTACTCATCCACTAATGCTTTATATTGCTCCAAATGGTTTTTATACAGGAAAAATTCCTCACGGATTTCCTCAAGAAAATGAATGGATTTGGCAAGCATATGATTATGTAATGTTCAATAAAAAAGGAGAATTTGTTCCATCTATCAAACATGAAGTAAAACAAAAACAAAAGATTAGAAAGTAGGAAAAACATGAAGAATACAAATTTAAAGAAAGAAATTGACAACAATAAGGGTGCGAATGTCGTTTTTACAAGACAAAGCGCAAGAGACCTTAAAAAGGTAGCTTATTATATTCAAGAAAACCATCCGAATGATTTATGCATTCAGTTTTCTTCTTTTATGTGCCATAATTTAGAAGATTATTTGAGAAGATATCCAAAACAACATATTCTAGTATGGAAAAATTATATCGCTGAACAAATTATTTGGAAGCTTTCGGATAAAAGTAAAACGGATATAGATACTTCTTTTCATGTGAAAAAGCATCTTACAGATAAAGCAATTCTTATTTTACAAGAGCAAATCATTTTAATGAAAGAAAAACAAGCTTTTGCTCTTTTAAAAGAAGGAAAACAAACTCCATTTCGTCTTCACTTTGTTATGAATGGCTTAAATGATGAAGTGCTATGTCAAGCTGTAAATCCTTACTTAAGAGAAAATATTTCTCAACCAGCAATGGTTTATACAAGTTCTGATGCTTACTTAGAAGACCAAAGAGACAATTCTTATTCCGCAAGTTATGACTACTTAGTTTTTGACGAATATCAAGATGGTGTTCCTTCACAATATCGAAAAAGAAAACAACGGATTATCAGATAAGAAAGAGTTTATTTGTTTGTTCTTTTTTTGTTCCAAATTTCTCCTATTGGAATACAATAAAATGGGTGAAAAAATGAAACAAATTGGTAAAAAATGTACAGAATTTTTATTGGAATTTCCAGAACAGCATCAAGATAGACAACCAGGATATGAATATTTAATGACCCCACTTCCTATCTTTGATAATCCTAATTATAAACCATCAGGAAAACTAGAAGGAAAAGTGGCTTTAATTACAGGAGGTGACTCAGGATTAGGTAGGGCAGTTGCCGTTTCTTATGCGAAGGAAGGTGCACATGTTGTAATTTCCTACTTGAATGAAGAACAAGATGCTTCTGATACAGTCAATTATATTCGTTCCTTTGGTGGAGATGTCATTGCAATATCAGGGGATGTAACAAAGCCTTGTTTTTGTAAACACTTGATAGAAGAAGTTATAAAGACTTATGGAAAACTAGATATTTTAGTCAATAACGCAGGTGTGCAGTATCAACAAAAGAGACTAGAAGATATTAGTGATGAACAATTTGACTATACGATGAAAGTGAATGTTTATGGAATGTTTTACTTAACCAAAGAAGCTATGCCTTATTTACAAAGTGGTGCTTCGATTATCAACGTAACTTCGATTACGACTTTTAAAGGAGAGCCTGAGTTAATTGATTATGTGACAACAAAAGGTGCTATTGTTGGATTTACTAGAAGTTTATCTACAAATGTTGCTTCTAAAAATATTCGAGTAAATGCTGTAGCTCCTGGATTTTTCTGGACACCTTTACAACCTGCTTGTTGGGAAAAAGAAAAAATTCCATTTTTAGCGGCAGACTGTCCAATGAAAAGAGGAGGGAAACCTTATGAAATTGCTCCAATTTTTGTTTATCTGGCAAGTGATGATGCAAGTTATACGACAGGACAAGTTTTCCACATTAACGGTGGAGAAGTAAAAGGATAATGTTTTTCTGAAATCAATATAATGTAGTTTGGGAAAGGGAAAATATTGTTCCCTTTCTTTTTGGAAAATAATATAAGAAGAAAATGCATTCTAAGAGGCAAAGGACTTTAATCTATGTTATAATGAAAGAGAAAAAAGAGATTTAAGGAGAAGTTCAATGGAATTGGTTAAAGTAGGAGAAAAAACGTATTATATTCAAAATGCGACAAATATTGGAATATATAAAATTAGTGATAAGGATATTTATTTCATTGATACTGGAAATGATAAAGATGCGGGTAAGAAAATATTAAAACTTGTAACTGAGCAAGGTTGGAATGTAAAAGGAATTATCAATACGCATTCGCATGCTGACCATATTGGCGGAAATAAAGTCATTCAAGATAGGACAGGTTGTGTTATTCTTGCTTCCAGTATAGAACGAGCTTTTACTGAATTTCCAGAATTAGAACCTTCTTTTTTATATGGAAGTTATCCTTTTAAAGAACTTCGAAACAAGTCATTACAAGCGAAAGCATCTGTTGTAACACCACTTGAAAATCATCTTCCAGAAGGCCTTGAAGTATTTTCCTTAAAGGGACATTCTTTTGATATGATAGGAATAAAAACAAGTGATGACGTCTATTTTCTTGCAGATGCTATCTTTAGTGAAGAAACGATAATGAAATATCACTTCTTTTTTATATATGATGTAAGAGAATATTTGAATACTTTGAATATTTTAAAAACTTTAAAAGGAAAGTTGTTTATTCCTGCTCATTGTGAGGCAACAACAGATATTTCTTCTTTAATTGCTTTGAATGAAAAGAAAATCGAAGAAGTTCTTCATAAGATTTATGAAATTTGTGCAAAGCCTATGACTTTTGAAGAGATACTTAAATATTTTTTTGATGAGTATCATTTAGATATGAATGTAAATCAGTTTGTCTTGGTAGGAAGTACAATAAAATCATATTTATCATATTTGCAAGAAGAACAAAAAATCTGTTATGAATTTAAAAACAATAAAATGTTGTGGAAGCAAACGAGTGTAGAAAAGGAGAAAGCCATTTATGGTTAAAGTAAAAATATGTGCGAATAAAAGTGTTGATGAAGCTAAAATGTGTTTAGATGCAGGAGCTGATATAATAGGTATATTAGTTGGACAGGAACATAATAGTAATGATTTTATTGATCCATATAAAGCTAAAGAAATAACGAGCTTTGTAAATAAAAGATGTGATGTTTCTCTAGTTACACATTTAACCGATGCAGATAAAATAATTGAATTAACAAAATTTATTGGAAATAATGTTATTCAATTACATTCTGATATTGAAGAAGATGAAGTAGAAAAAATATATAAATCATTACCAGATGTAAAACTTGTTAGACTAATTCATATTTCTAAAGATGGGAAAATATATACCGATTATAAAAAAATGAAATATGTAGATTACTATTTATTAGATAGTTTTAACTTAAAAACAAATCAGGTTGGTGGAACTGGGTTAACTCACAATTGGGAGAAGAGTTCAGAATTGATAAAAAAATTAAATAAGCCAGTTTTTTTAGCGGGTGGCTTAAATCCTGATAATGTAAAACAAGCGATTTTATTAGCTCATCCATATGGAGTAGATGTTAATAGTGGATGTAAAAACGAATTTGGTATGAAAGATAAAAGTAAAGTTGAAAAGTTTATTATCAATGCTAAGAGCTCATGAAAAATTTAATAAAGTATAAGTTTTATTGGAGTGGTTTTAAATATTAACTCGTGATAGAATGAAGAGTAGGAGGAGAAAGAAAATGAGAAAAAATATTAAAATAACAGAAGGTATATTTCCAATGCCAGTACTTATGATAGCAACTTATAATGAAGATGGAAGTGTGAATGTCATGAATGCTGCATGGGGAACTATGGCAGAAAGAAATCAAGTCCTTTTAAATTTAACAGAAACACATAAGACAGTAGAAAATATAAAAAAGAGAAAAGCATTTACTGTGAGTATTGCTGATAGTAGTCATGTAGTAGAAGCTGATTATTTTGGAATGGTATCTGGTAATAACACTCCTAATAAATTTGAAAAAAGTGGTCTATCTGTAACAAAATCAGAAAATGTTGATGCTCCAATTATCAACGAATTTCCAATTTGTATGGAGTGTGAGTTTGTAGAGTATGGAGACTATGACGTTATTGGAAATGTAGTCAACATTAGTGTTCTTGAAAGTGTAATGGATGGTGAACATTTAGATATTTCTAAAGTTTCCGCAATTGCCTTTGACCCTTATACACATGGATATTATAAAGTAGTAGAAAGAGTTGGAGAAGCATTTAGCGATGGATTAAACTTGAAATAATAGAAGCCCACTTTACTTTTATACTAGAGTTGAATAAAAAGAAAGATAAATGATAAGTATATATGAACAGCTTATAGTAGATTTATCTTTTTTCTTTTTCTCTATTTACACGTACATTTATTCGTGCTATAATAAGCCTGTTTATGAGGTGTTATTATGGATGAAATTATAGTAAAAGGAGCTCGTGAAAATAATTTAAAGAATGTAAACATTACGCTTCCTAAAAATAAGTTGATAGTTATGACAGGAGTGTCAGGAAGTGGAAAGAGTTCCCTTGCTTTTGATACAATTTATGCTGAAGGTCAACGCCGCTATGTAGAAAGTTTATCTAGTTATGCTAGACAATTTTTAGGTGGGACTGAAAAGCCTGATGTAGATAGTATTGAAGGATTATCACCTGCGATTAGTATAGATCAAAAAACCACTTCTAAAAATCCAAGAAGTACTGTAGGAACCGTTACGGAAATTTATGATTACCTTCGTCTTTTATTTGCTCGTATTGGAGTTCCATATTGTCCAAATCATCATATTCCTATTGAACGACAAAGTGTAGAAGAGATGGCTAATAAAGTAATGGAATATCCCCTTGGAACTAAACTCGTTATTTTAAGTCCTGTTGTCCATGGTGAAAAAGGAACTCATAAAGAGTTACTTGAAACTCTCCAGAAAGAAGGTTACATTAGAGTTCGTATCAATGGTGAAATGTATGACCTTGGAGAAGAAATAAACCTAGACAAAAATAAAAAAGATAACATTGACGTTGTTATTGATCGTATTGTTTTGAAAGAAGATAGTAAAGGAAGGCTATCAGAATCCATTGAAGCTGCTACCAAATTATCTCATGGAAAAGTAGTGATACAATTCTTAGGAGAAGATGCAAAGGAAGTTGTCTTTTCAGAAGCTTTTGCATGTCCTTATTGTGAGTTCTCTCTTCCTGAATTAGAACCTAGAATTTTCAGCTTTAATGCTCCGTTTGGTGCCTGTCCTGACTGTAAAGGTTTAGGGATTAAGCTTCGCATTGATGAAGATTTAGTCATTCCAAATAAAGATTTATCTATCAACCAATTTGCGATTACAACAATGGGAGATGACCATGACAATATTTATTTCAAACGCTTAGAATGTTTATGCAAACACTATAAAATCGATATGGATAAACCTTATGGTAAGCTTTCTAAGAAAGAAAAAAATTACATTTTATATGGAAGTGATGTTCCTATCGAGTTTCATTATGCTTCCAAAAGTGGGAATATTACAAATCAGAAAGAGTATTATGAAGGAGTTTTAAATAACTTAGAACGTCGTTATATGGAAACTACTTCGACATGGATACGAGACTGGCTTGAGCGATACATGATAGAACAAGAATGTGAAACTTGTCATGGAGCTAGACTTAAAGATGATATTTTATCTGTTTTAGTAGGTGGAAAGAGTATCTATGATGTGACTTGTATGAGTATTGGAGATTTAGTTCCATTCTTTGAAAATTTAAAATTAACTGAAGAACAAAAACAAATTGCTGATTTACTACTAAAAGAAATCTTATCTCGCCTCAAATTTTTATCCAACGTTGGTCTTACATATCTTACATTAGCTAGAAGTGCAGGAACATTGTCAGGTGGGGAAGCACAACGAATTAGATTAGCTACTCAAATTGGTTCACGATTAACAGGGGTTCTTTATGTATTAGATGAGCCTTCTATTGGACTTCATCAACGAGATAATGACCGTCTAATCCGCTCACTTCTTGAGATGCGTGATTTAGGAAATACTTTAATTGTAGTAGAACATGATACTGATACAATGCTTGCAGCAGACTATCTTGTAGATGTTGGTCCTCTAGCAGGAGATGCAGGTGGAGAAATCGTTGCTTGTGGAACTCCTCAAGAAGTTATGAACAATGAAAAAAGTTTAACAGGAAAGTATTTAAGTGGAAAATTATGTGTAGAAACTCCAAAAACAAGAAGAAAAGGCAATAAAAAATATTTGGAGATTAAAGGTGCTGCGGAGAATAATTTAAAAAATATTGATGTAAAAATCCCTCTTGGAACATTTACTTGTATAACAGGAGTATCAGGAAGTGGAAAAAGTTCTTTAATCAATGAAATTCTCTGTAAGAAAATAGCTTCTACAATTTATCAGTCTAAAGTAAAGCCTGGAAAACACAAGAACGTTTTAGGTATTCAAAATATTGATAAGTTGGTAGAGATTTCGCAAAGTCCAATTGGTAGAACGCCAAGAAGTAATCCTGCGACTTATACAGGTGTGTTTGATGATATCCGTGAGCTATTCACAACAACTAAAGAAGCTAAAATGCAAGGCTTTGAAAAAAATCGTTTTTCCTTTAATGTGAAAGGCGGACGTTGTGAAGCTTGCCGTGGAGATGGTGTTAAAAAAATTGAGATGCATTTCCTCCCAGACGTTTATGTTCCTTGTGAAATCTGTCACGGTACTCGGTATAACAGTGAAACTTTAAAAATAAAATATAAAGGTAAAAATATTGCTGAAGTCCTAGAAATGAGAGTAAGTGAAGCTTTGACTTTCTTTGAAAATCATCCAAAAATTATCAATAAATTAAAAGTCTTAGATGACGTAGGGTTAGGCTATATAAAATTAGGCCAAAGTGCTCCAACACTTTCAGGTGGAGAAGCAGAACGAGTAAAACTTGCAAAAGAATTACAAAAGAAAGCAACAGGAAAGACACTCTTTGTTTTGGATGAACCAACGACTGGACTTCATACACATGACATTAAGCGCTTACTTGCAATTTTACAAAAAATAGTAGATAATAAAGATACGGTCATTGTAATTGAACATAATTTAGATGTGATAAAAGTCGCAGACTATATTATTGACTTAGGACCTGAAGGAGGAGACTTTGGTGGAAGAGTTATTGCCACAGGAACTCCTGAAGAAGTTAGTCAAAATGAAAATTCTTATACCGGTAAATTTTTAAAAAAGGTTTTATAATAAAGAAATTGAGGAGAGTAAAAAAATGAAGCACAACTTGTTTAAAAAAGGGAAAAAAGGTCTATTTATATTCTTTGACTGGATGCTTTATCTAGTCTGTTATACCCTTATTTTTTTACTTGTTTCCTCTTTATTTCATTCCTTTTATATTGATTTATCTCATCCTTATATTTATGGCGTTCTAGCAGTCATTATCATTGTTATTTTAAATAAGACAATTAAACCACTTTTAGTTACTTTGACTATTCCTATTACAGGACTTACTTTAGGGCTTTTTTATCCATGCATTAACTTGTTTATTTTAAAACTTACCGACTGGATATTAGGTAGTCACTTTAACTTAGAAGATATTTGGATAGCTTTCTTTATTGCCATTTTAATTTCTGTCATGAATGCTTTAATGGATTTCTTCTTTGTTAAACCAATTATTAGAAAGGTTCATACTTATGAATAGAGTATTTTTAGATTTAGGATTTTTTCAAATTTATTGGTATTCTCTTTTTATCTTCTTAGGAGTACTTCTTGCAATGATAGTGATTTATAAAGAAATCAAACAACAAAAAATTTCTGTAGATTTCTTTTTGAACATGGCATTTTATACCGTAATTTTTGGAATTATTGGGGCAAGATTATATTATTGCCTTTTTAACTTTTCCTACTATAGTCATCATATTTTAGAAGTTTTTCAAATTTGGGAAGGAGGTCTTGCCATACATGGAGGCATCCTTTTTGGAGGACTGACTATCCTCTATCATACAAAGAAATACAAACAGTCTACCCTTAAAATATTAGATATTGTTGTAGTAGGCTTACTTATTGGACAAGCGGTAGGAAGATGGGGCAATTTCTTTAATGGAGAAGCTTTTGGAAAAATTGTTAGTAGAGCATCTTTAGTATCACAGGGTCTTCCTAAGTTTATTATTGAGGGTATGTATATCAATGGAGCCTATCATCAACCAACCTTTTTATATGAATCATTATGGGATTTGGCAGGATTTTTCGTTCTTTTATTTCTTCGAAAAAACAAGTATTTGCACATTGGACAATTAACTGGTAGCTATTTGATTTGGTATTCTTGTGGTAGATTTTTTATTGAAGCCTTACGAACAGATAGTTTAATGCTAGGAAACTTTAAGGTAGCCCAACTTGTTTCTTTAGCTTTAATAGGGCTTGGTAGTTATTTGTGTTTCTTTAGAAAAGGTACCAAAAATAAATTTCAAAATCTTTATCATAAAAGTAAAATTGAATAGGAAGACAAGGAGCGATACAAATGTATAAGAAAATTGTTGTCTTTGGTGGTGGTACAGGAATTAGTTATTTACTAAAAGGATTAAAAGACTTTCCTGTTGAGATTACCGCAGTCATTTCTGTATCAGATAATGGACAAAGCACAGGAAAACTACGAGAAGAATTTCAAACTCCAGCAGTTGGAGATGTTAGAAAAGTAATTACGAGCCTATCTACTATTGATACTAAAATCAAAGATATTTTAGAATATCGTTTTCATACAACCAGTGATTTGGATGGACATGCCTTAGGAAACCTCATTTTAACAGCAATGCTTGATATGACAGGAAGTTTTAGAAAGTCCATTCTCTATTTATCAAAATTATTAGATGTTCGTCATAAAGTTTTACCATTATCAGAAGAAGCTGATATTACTTTAATGGCTGAAGCAAGTGATGGAACGATTATTTGTGGAGAAGAAGCAATTACCAAAACAACTCTAAAGAAAAAGAGAATTTATTATGAGAAGGAACCTCATGTTTTAAAAGAAGTACTTCAAGCAATTGAAAGTGCTGATTTATTGGTTTTTAGTATGGGGAGTTTATATACTTCTATTTTACCTCACATTTTATCAAAAGAAGTGAGGGATGCTATTTCCCAAAGTCATGCTCCTTTAATGTATTTATGTAATATTGTTACTCAACCTGGTGAGACAGATGGGTTCACAGTAGGAGACCATGTTGCTTTTTTAAATCAATATTTAGGAACACGTAAAATTGATGTTGTCATTGCAAACAATAAAGAAATTAAAAAAGAAATGGCTATTCAATATGCAACAAAAGAACAAAAAGACCCTGTTTTAATTGATTATGATAAATTAAAATCTATTCCAGTAGAGTTAATTGAAGCAGATTTGTTAACCATTGATGATAATACTTTAAAGCATCATAGTTTGAGACTAAGTTCGTTAATTTTTTCTTATTTGATGAGGTGATGTTATGTCTTTTACGACTAAAGTTAAAAATGAAATTTTAGACACATCTTTTAGTGAAACAGAGCTTCTTGCTTGTTTATCAGGTTTTATAAGAAATAATATTGAAATTACAGAAAATCATATTTATTTCGCAAATGAAAATTTAAAACTGATGGAGTTTTTAAAAAATCAGTTAGAGAGAATATTAGATATTTCTATAGCAATTGAAGTTAAAGAAAACAAGAATTTTAGTAAAAATGAGTTACAAATGATTACACTTTCCAAAGAAAATTCTTTTTTATTAGAAAAGGTAGGATATCAACATAATCAAGTTTATTTAGAAAATCCTCCACTTTATTTCATTGATGGAAATGCGGAAATCAGGGCTTACCTAAAAGGTGTTTTTTTAGCAAGAGGAAGTATCAATGACCCAAAAACATCGAGATACCATATGGAAATATTGATAGAACAACCTCAAGAAGCTATATTTGTCCAAAAGCTTTTGAATTTATTTGATTTAAATGCAAAACTACTAAATCGTGATAAAGGCTATATGATATATATTAAAGAAGCAGAGTGTATTAGTGATTTTTTAAAGTTAATTGGTGCAATGAATGCTGTACTTTATTATGAGGATATTCGTATTTATAGAAATCAGAAAAATTATACAAATCGATTAAATAATTGTGAACAGGCTAATGTGGATAAAGTAATAGAAACAGCAATGGAACAGTTGAAAGCCATTGAGGTCATTGAAAAATATATGGGTGTTGATTTATTGGATGAAAAGACCCAAGAGGCACTTATTTATCGTAAGAAATATAGAGAAGCTTCTTTAAAAGAACTCGCAGAGATTATTTCTTATGAGACAAGAAAGCCTATTACAAAATCAGGTCTTAGTCATCGTTTTAGAAAAATTAAAGAGTTAGCTAAAAAATTGAGTGAACAAGTAGAAAAGTAGTATACTTGTTCTTTTTTGATTACGCTATTTGTTAAAATTATATTCCAAAATTTCATAAATCGGGGGGTACTTTTAATAAGATATAATGACACTAGAATAGAGGTGTCATATGAAATTGTTAAAGAAAAGAAGGATAGAAAAAAGTTATTTGATAGTAGTAGGGATAATAAGCTTGTTTGTAGTAATAGGCTGCGTGAGCTATGCTATGTTCACAGTGAATAAGGAACAGAAAGAAGCCATAAGGATAATCACAGGAACATTACCTGCAACACTATCTTCAGAAGACAAAGAGTTCAAAGATAATAAGATAACAGTACCAAAAGATAGTAGTAAAGATATAACAATAACCCTAACTAATAATAATGAAAGGAATGCAAAATATAATTTCTACTATGAAAATAATATCAGTGAGAAAGTACATATCAATTATTATAAGGATACAAAGGATATCCCACCAACAGAAGAAGGAGTAGTA
>CANQWT010000001.1 GCA_947627635.1 uncultured Bacilli bacterium | reverse complement strand
ATATCAATTTTTATTGATTATAAAAAGCAGATATTTCTATCCACTTTCTACTTTTTCCGGAAACTTTCGGAAGAACCTCTAAATCTTCACTGTTTTTATAATCGGTATCACTATTTCCACCGTCATAGTAAGAAATAGAACTTACTTTATCTAAAAATACATATAGATCTAACGCACTGGCGTTGTCTTCTCCCTCCTTTTTAGGAGTTTTAGCGAGAGTAACTTCATATCTAACACCTTTTAAGACTGTTCTTTGATAAGTGGTTCCTCCAGTATGATTTTTAGCTATCTGATTCCATATAGTAACCGTATGAGGGAACATTAACAAACACCTCTTACAGCTCTATTAAGTAATCCAGTAGGAAATAAATAAAATTCAACTAATGGACTAACTTCTATTCCGTTAATTGTCTCTACTTTTTTCTCACTTTTAGAAGCCTTTTGATAACTATAGTTTCCAATAGATTCACTTACTAAGTTACCTTTATCAATACTTTCGATTCCACCGTCTCCAACAAGTTTTCTTAATTGACTTGCTGTTGCTTTTTTAATAGCTAATTGTATATTTTCTGGAAACTCATTAAATTTAGTGGCTTTATTAGTAGTTTTACCGTCTATGACTCTACTTGCAACCTCGACTAATTCAGCGAATGTAGCTTCGTCTATTTCAGTCTTAGTAAAATCTTTATAGAAATCAATATCAATATAATTCATAAAACCACCTACTTTTCTTCTGTTTCTTGATTATTAGCTTCCTCTTTTGTTTTTTCTTCTACGTTTTCGGTCTTTTTATTTGATTTAGTGTATATTTCAACCCTAAAACCTAACATTTTAAACCATAATTTTAAATTTTCGTCCAATTTAGTGATACAATTACCATTTTTGAACTTATAACCAGAAAATTCTCCGTTAAATTTAGAGTCTGGAGATGTAACTATGTATTCCATAGATTATTCTCCCCCCTCTAAATCCTCGTTTTCTTCTCCAGTCTTTGGATCTTCTTTATCAGAATCATTACTTTCTAATGCTTCTAACTCTACCTTTTTATCAGCAATAAGCTTTTCTATTTCGTCTTTAGTAGCTTTACTTCTGATATTTTCAATTCCTAAGGCTTTAGCTTCTTCTAGCAACTCAGCTTTAGTCTTATCTTTGTCTAAATCTTCTGTTTCTTGATTATTGTCTAAATTTTCCTCACTTTTTGGAGTTGTTTCTTCTCCAGTCTTTGAGTCTTCTTTAGTTTTTTCTACAGTATCAGAATCAGTAGACTTAATTTCTTCAACGATATAACCTTTTTGAATAAACCAGTTTTTAGTAAAAGTGTCTAAACTTTCAACAGTAGCAACGCCTTTATTAAAAACAATACCGCTAGTTAGACCGTTATAATTTTTTTCCTTAGAACTAATCTTATACATAAATTTCCTCCCATATTTTATAAAATTTAAAAGCCTCTCTCATATAGAGAAAAGGCTTTCTAATTTTCTTTGGATTTTAATATCAATCCTGATATATCAAGCGTTCTTGTCGCTTCTACTTTACCAGTTACTGTAATTGTGATAGGTTTTTTACCACTTTCCGTAACTTTAATAAGATATTGATAATCTGTATTACTTAATTCAGTAGGGCTTCCACCCTCGAACTGACATACAACATTATTTTCAACATCTTTAGCTTGAGGAAGTTCTATAACAAAATAATTTCCCTCTCCTCCAGCGTTTTCAATATCTGTTACATAATTTAATGTCCCAGTAATTTTATCGCCACTTAGCTGTACTCCAGTTTGAATGTCTTTTGCTGTTTTATTGTTAACAACAACCTCATTATTTGGAATTACAACTTCTACAGTGGCTTTACTAGGGTGTAACTTCAACTACTTTAATTTTTCTGATAACGCCAACAGCTCTAGTAGTTTCAACAGCAATAGCTCCAACCATTTCTACTTCGCCTTTTTTAACAGCTCCAGCTGTTTTAAAATCTGGGTAGTAATGTTTGATAATATCATTACCGTCTGGACTTACACCGTGAACTTTATCTTCGCCAATTACTACAGCATATAAAGAAGTTTCTCCAGATTCGTCATTTTTAACGATTGGATCAAGTTCTTTTTCTGTACCGTCTCCTGGCTTATCTCCCATATCAACTAATACAGCTCTACCATATCTGATAATTTCTTCTCCGAAAGCGTCTTTATCATAATGAATATTTGGAACTCTATCAGCGATAGTTTGGAATACAGCGTACATATCACTATTCATTAAATAATGAGTAGGTTTTTCAACCATTTTAGCTGTCATTCTACGAATTAAATATAAGAACTTTTTATAATTAGAATCAATAGCGTCAGAACTAGATAAATCTATAGTTTCTTCTGTATTGTATTCTGTTACAGTTCCTTTAACAGCCTTATCAATTCCGTCGAATCCGTCAGCGTCAGTTCCAACATCTCCGTTAATGAATTGATCTAGGAAATAAGCTCTTGTAGCTTTAGCTTTTTGAGTAGCTTGAAATTGTACGTGATCTACAACTTGTTTTTCTTCGTTAGCGATAACACGGTCTAATTCATAAGAACCACCCATAACTTTTAATAATACAGTTGCTGGTGTAGTAACTGTTTCTTGAGAAGTATATTCTCCGTTAATTTTACGAGCTCCAGCTTTTGGTTGTGTAGTAATTCTATTAAACACGTAAGCTAGAGTTTTACCTCCTTGAGGTTTTACAGTGTTGTCGAATGGAATAGCGTCTAATAAAGGACATTTTCTAAATTCGTCAACAATTTTGTTAGTTAATTTACTTTGAGACAATTTTTGTGCGTCTTCTAATTTAATTGCCATAATTTTTTCCTCCTATACTTATTTATTTTGACGTACCGTAGATATGTTCTCGGATTTCGTCGTCAATAGTTTGTTCTGGCTTTGGTGCACCACCTTGAGGCATACCTCCGTCAGTAGGAGCTTCTGTGAATAAGTATTTTTTAGATTCACGAATAGTATTGATTTGTTCGTCGATACCTTTTAGAGTACCGCTTTTTTCGTCATATTCGATTTTATCTAAGTCTAAGTGTGCTTTTAGAGAAACAGCGTCAATAGTTTTAGAGTTAGCTATTGCTAAATCAATAGCACTCATACGTTTTACATCAGCTAAATCCTTTTTGCTTTTGTCTTCTAAGTCCTTATTTGCTTTTTGTAAATCGTTAATTGTTTCTTGCAATTTCTCTGGATCTACTTTTTTTAGATCCTCTAATTGTTTAGTAAGTGTAGCTTTTTCAGTAGTAAGATTATTTACCTCTGTAACTTTTTCGTTAAAGTCATTTTTAGGTACATAATACTTAGGTACTTCCTTTTTAACACTTTCTACAACACTTGTTACTTTTTCGTCTTCTACTCCTGCGTTTGTTAAAATCTCTTTTAACCAATCCATATTTTATCTTCTCCTCTCAGTTTTTATTCAGCTTGTAGGCTGTAAAGTCGAAATAGTAATTTATTCTCTTACAATCGAGTAACGCATAATAAATAAAAAAACCAGCTCTCGCCAGTTCTTTATAAATTATCACAATATCATATTAACACTAAAAGAGTGTAATTAAGGTGTAATAGTTTTGATTTCTGTAACGTCATTTTGGTATATCTCAAAATAACCGTCTTGAGTTGCTATTGTAAGTGAAGCTACTTTAGTATCACTATCAACAGCACGTGTAAAACTTTCACAGTGCCCTGTTATTGTTTCTCCGCTATTAAGTTTTATTTCCACATCTTTACCATAATATTTTATAAATTTTTCCTCTGTCATATTACTTCTCCTTTGTATCTCTTAAACTAGGTACAATATGTACTCCTCGTTTAGAGTAATGTATTTTAAATGTTTTAGTTTCTACCCACTTATTATTAACGCCTAATACTTTACCAACAACAGTATCAGAATGAATTAGTTCTTGTTTATTCCAAGTTCCGTTAGGATTTCTTAACAACGCACCTTTACCAGCATATTTTTTTATTAAATCTATTGTTTCTTGTTTTGAGATAGTTACTTGACTAGCGTTAGTTTCATAGCCTTTACTATTTGGATCGTGTTTTTCCCATTTACTATCTCTGTATTTCTCTAAATCATAAGTTGTACTAATTGTTTCCTTAATAGGAGCGTCTTTAATGTATGCTTTAACATTATTCTCCGTACTACCTAAATTATACATCATATTGGCTTTATTTTCAACGCTACGACTTGTATTTAAGGCTTTTTGAGACATAGAACGATTGAATCCGTATTTAAACTCTCTCGAAGTATCTTCCAAAAGATTATTTTCTTCTAAGAATTTCTTTAAGTCGTCTCTACGTTCTTTTAATTTCATACTAGCTTTTTCTAGCATTAACTTATCGCCAGTTTCTTCGGCTACAATTATCTTTTGTTTTTCAACCCTAATTTTTCTTTCTAAAAGACGTTGTTGTTGTTCTTTTTCGTATTGTTCCTTATTTTCGTTAAGGTTATAGTGTTTATATGTTTTTTCACTAACTCCCTCTAAATAAGGGTAGAATGTATGTCTACAATTAACTCCACCTAAACCTGTTACTGTACCATAACCAGTCGCTTGATAAAAGTTAGGGTATTTATCACTAGAGCCCTCTAACATATAAATTTTTCCTTGCCATTCAGCGTGGCTAGGTCTTGCTCCTATATGAGAAGAAACTTCTACTAAATTAGAGCCCCATTCTTTAGCTCTTTCCTCTTGCATTTTAGTCATACATTGATTTGTAGATGTTAATATTTGCATACGTACAGCACTTTCTAAAGTTCTTCTTATATGAGTTCCGTCAGTACGCATATAAGTAGCTCCAGTTATTCCCTTTTCAGCTAAACGAGTAGTAGCTTTTCTTAAAGATGTACTGTAGTCATATATTCCCTGTGCTGTTTCTAAGTATACTTGATTTATTATTTTTAAATATTCTTCGTTAGCACTTTCTAACGCTTTAGTATTTACTAAATTAAATGAATCAATAGAGTTAGCAACAGATGTATTAAGAATATTCTTTAACGATTCTGATTTCATTAAAGCTATAGGTTGTTCGCTTAAAGTTCCTATTTTATACGCTTCTTTAAAAGCTTTCTCCTCTATATTTTCATACCCAGACTTTTTTAACATACTTTTTATTTCTTTTTCTGTTTTTCCAGAGTATTTAGATAATAATTTGATATTTTCAGAACTTAACATACCTAATTCGTTTAATTTTCTGGTGTGCCACTCAACTGTACCTCCGTCTATCTCGTCAATATCAAGTCGACTGGCGATATTACGAAGTAAATCAGCTTCTATATTCTCGTAGATTTCTCGTAATTTCTTATCGTCTTGCATAAACTAAACCTCTAACACTTCTTCTTTAGGTTTTCTTGACTCCATTGTTTCTATTTTCTTAATAGCTTCGTCTTCATTCATTTTGTAAACACGAACATAATATTCTACTTTATCTATGATTCCAGCGTTATACTCTATCATAGCTTGACGTTTTACTTCCGCCATATCTTCTATAATAGAATCGTCAAAGTTAACAGTAGTATCTCCAGTATATACTTTACCAGTTTTTAAATACATAACAGCTTCTACTAAACCAATAATAGCTGGTTCTAATATAACTTCGTGTTTTTGAATGTTTCTATACATTTCGGAATTATCGCTAATAGTTTCAGTGGCTGTTTTAACTTGTCCTTTTTCCCACCTATAACCATTGTCTCCAAAACCGATTTTCTTAGCATATAAATTAAGATTCGTTTGTAACCCTACGTCGTGTTGTTCGGCTCTTATATCGAATTTAGATTCTGTTATCATATCTGTTCCGTCTTCGTCTGGTAGAGCGTAAAACTCTACGTCGTTTTCGTCAAACACTGGAGCTGTATCTCCATTCTCTAAATCAATATTTAAAGCCCCACTTTTAACAAAGATACGTTTCTTACCTAAATTAAATTCATTTTTATAACTATCATAGATAAGATCTATCGTTTTCATTTCGTCTATAGCATTAGCAAAAATAGCTATACCCATAGGACTACCTAAACTAATATTGTTAACTATGTTAGGCTTAATAATTTGAAAAGTTTTAACATCATTCCATACAACAGGCATAACTTGTTTAGGAAGTTCTCCCTCTTTAAAAGTACCGTCTCCGTTAACAATTATAATCTTATTTTCTACACAATAACGATTACCAACTTTTTTATGAATGTTAATATAAAATTGTTTTTCGGTATCTGATTCTAAAGCACTAGCAAAAGCACAATCTATAATCTCGCCTTTTTTCCACCTTAAAGGAAATATCATAGGTGCTATTACATAATCAATAACTGGGAAATCCCCAGCTTTATACTCAACAAACGCTCCAGTACCTAAAGCGAATGTTTCCTCGACTAATTGATTACCATTAAGCCAAAAGTTATTCCTCTCTAATATATCGTCTACTTCTTCTTGAGCTGTAGTGGAAATAGTTACTTTTTCACTAAGTAATTTATTAGCCCAGTCCTCACAGCCTTTTTTAGCCATACCTAAAGTATAGCGTTCTCTAGGTACTTGTCTTTTACCGTTATATTGTTTATAATGATGAAACTTTTTTACCTTACCTGAGTACCATTCCCACCAAGTGTTAATATAACCGTAATAATCTTTCTCTACGTTATAACCTAATCCTCTTAAATATTCAACAATAAAATCCATTCTTATACCTCCTATCTTAAAATCAATTTCATTTGTTTTTCTATCGAATACTCAAAACTATCTAACGAGTCGATATTATAATTACCGTCGTCTAATCTAACGTCGTCTAATTCGTCCTCGTCCCATACAGCATTATCAAATGCTGATATAGTGTTAGGACATTTCTCTTTAACAACCCATAATCTATCTTGTCCGAACATAGCTGTAGTAAATCTAATACGATCTATAATTTCTCCTTTAATAGCATTATGAATTATTATAGGGTATGCTCTAACAATTCCCTTACTATCTGTATATTTAGCTTTCCTAAGTGCTATCTTTAAACCGTTAATAAGTAATTGCTCCGCACTATCGCAATATATATCGTGTAACTGAGGATATTTACTAAAAGAAGATGTTACAAACTCTACAAACTTTTCTTCTAACTGTTTAGGAGTTAATTCTTCTTTGTGATACCACTCGTCAGCTATTATTACGTGTTTAAAACCTCTAGTAATTAAAGTTAATGTAAAAGACGTAGCCGATTTATTTCCTCCAAAGTCGACACCAATATACGCTCCTACAATATCTTTAGAATAATTTATTATAAAATCTTTATAGCTAATAACTCTACTCTCGTCAAAGGTCGTATATATACGTCCCTCAGCTGTTACCCATAATCCCTCTACATTACGTTTATAGAATACTCCAGCGAACATTCTCTTATAACGTAACTTAACTTTCTCTGATAGAGTAAGATTATCGTCCATAGTAAAATGTAAATATAAAAATCTTTTCTCTTTGGCTTTATCTATAAAATCAGTTTTAAACCAGTGATTCGGATTCTTTGGATTACAGTTAAACCAATATTTAGCACCCTCTACAGAACAACGAGCCATAGCTTGATCTACGAATGAATAAGGCATAAGTGCTACTTCGTCAAAAAAGACGCCAGCTAGCGTCATACCTTGTATTAAATCTTGTGAAGATTCGTCTTTACCACCGAATAAGTAAAAATTGTTATACTTATCGCCTTTATAAATAATAATCAAGTTATCTGTACGTCTTTCTTCGTATTGATAACCTAAAGTAAGTATCTGTTTTTTTAACGTGTTAATAACATTACGTCTTAAAGAACCTATTGTCTTACCACATAAAGCAAAATCTAATCCGTCAAAGTTTGTCATAGCCCATAATACGAATGAGGGAGACATTGATATAGTCTTTCCAGATCTAACAGCACCGTCAGCTATTATTCCGTCATAATTCTTATAAGGACTACCCTCACACCACCACGACATTACTTTTAACTGTTTCTTTGAAAGAGGGCTCCAGATAAATGGCTTACTTAGTTTCTTTTTTAGGCTCTTTAACATCTCCGTCTTCGCCCTCCCATATAGAAGTCATTTGTCCTTTAATAGCTTGAATAATAGAACTGTTTAAACTTGAATCGCCCTCTAACTCTTTCTCCATTAAAGCTATTTCTTTTCTCTTTAACTCTAACTCTTGACGTTTAAACTCTTTATCTACTATCGTACCGTAAGCCATAGCTATATCACGAACAGAAGTAAACATATCAACATTGTCTATTTTATCTTCTATAGCGTCTAATAACTTTCCGAGTAATCTCTTAACTGTTTCCTTACGGTCGTCCATATCTTGTATTACTTCTTTAGTATTATTATTTTTTTTCTCCTCTAACAATCTCGTACTTTCTTTATCAGATTCCCTATTTATTAGTTTTCTTACACCAGTATCAGACATTCCGAATTTACGAGCTGTTTCACTATAATTATTACAATCTAAATAATATGCTATGATTTCCTTTATTTCTTTGTCTGTTTTCTTTTTAGCCATAATTCATTCAACCTCTGTACTAACTCTCTTTTATTGCTATACCATTCTTTATAACGAAAATATGAGTCTTTCTTTTTAGGGTTCGGCTCACTGTACTGGAGTAGTAAACTCCTATTGACAGTATTGTACTTACTATTAAATCTTTCATAAGTCATTATTGTTATATCGAAGTATTGACTATATAAAGACAAGTTAATAAGAAACTTTTTAATATAGCTATCTAAATTCATAATATCGCTCTCGCATAACGCAACGCCTCCTTATACAAAAAAAAGACACTACGTAAGATTGTAATGTCTCATAGCTTATAGATTGAGGAGAGTATCTACCATTATTATTTTTCTTCTCTAATCTCTTTAAAGGTATATTCCCCTATGAATAAATCATTTGGAACTGATTTCATATCTAAATATACTATTGTCGAATCAATTACTCCTACCGTTCCCAGTTTAGTATCATTCTTATCGTATACCTCGAACTTTGTTCCGTTCACTATTTCTTTGGCTTGTACTTTCTCTACAAACTCGCCTCTACTCATAATAGGCACCTCCGATTCATAATAATTTTATCATAGATACTGTACCAATAACATACACGAGCCCACCCTCGATTCCGTGCACCTGCTAGTGGTTGTTTTTATGTTACCAGTACACTACCTAAGATAAGTAGTGCTTTTAGTTTATCTAAAAAAGAATAAAAAGGGGTTGGCTAGTGTGATACTAGCGTGGCGGGTATTTAAGGCTTTAACCTCTCTTACCCATAAATACTATTTTCCTAGGCAATAACCGAGGTTAACCATTACGTTAACTTACCTAGAATTACGACTAATAGTTTAGCGTATGTTTGTCATAACCAACGTGAAACCCCGTTCGCTCACGAGAATACGTTATAAAACGTATCTTATCAATTAGAAGCCGATAAGCCAGAGCTTAGAAAGGAGTTGTTGTAAGGACTTCCACCTTACTGACATCTTAGGTCTATACGAAATAATGAATAATAGCATAATTGGAGCTAGTAGAGAGTTACAACCTCCCACGGGTTCCTCACGGTTACCCACCTAATATAGGCGTGTCTCTTTTCCACCATACTAGCATATTGGTTTCGGTAGTAGGAATTGCACCTCTCCTGGGGAATATGGAACCCCCGTGCGACTATCACACCGCTACCGAGATATATTGCTGATTTTTTCCAATACTCAGAGGGCAATCAGCTAGCCATTTTTAATTATTCCACATTATCATTTTAGCACTTTATTAGTGTATTTTCAGTGTAATAATTACTTTTAATTTTTCTTTCTACATCAGCACTTACTTGTTTAATTCTATCTAAAGAATAATGTAATTTATCAGCTATTTGTTGTAAAGTATAATTTCTATTTTCATAATACTTTAATTTAAGAACTTTATATTCTAAATTCTCTACACCTGATATATTTTCCACATTCTTTAATATCATTTCCATACGATAAATGCTATTTTGTAGTTTATCTATTTTTTCAATTATTTTTTTTATTTCTTTGTCTAATCCTGACTCCTCTAATTCAGCTATGTAAGATACCATTTTATCTTGCTTTTCTCCTCCAGTAGACACGGAATCAGTATATCGAACTGTTATAGGGAAGTATTTATCGAATATTTCGGATTGTCTATCTCTTAATGTATTCAAACGCTCTCTAGAACATAACAGATCCGCTATTTGCTTATAATAGTTTTCCATTTCTTACCTCCTTACTTTATTCTTATTACTTCTGTATTTTCTTCGTTTAGTGCATAGCAACCAGAAGCTGTCTCTATCTTATCTAACGTTTCAAAAATTACATTTTTAAAAACTTCCCAAGACTTTGGATCTTGTTTACACATTTCTAATAGTACATCTTCATTGGTTTTTGCTCCGAATCTTACTTCGTGTTTATCATTGTTAACCTCAGCTAACACTAATAATAATTCAGCCACTACTTTATTATTTTCTTGTTCTGGTGCTTCGTTTTTAATCGCTTCCATTTTCTCCCTCCTTTACTTTTCTTTCTATATTTTCTAGAGATTGTAATATAGTTTTCTTAGTAGCTAGAAATGTACTAGGATCTTGCTTACAAATTTTCTCTAAAAATTCATTATGATATGTAGTAATCTCAAACTGTCCGCTTTTCGCCCCCTGAGTAAAAACAACTTTGAATAATTCTACTTCCTTTTTACTTTCTTTTTCTTCCATTTCTTGAAGTCTCCTCTCGTCTATAATAGCGTCTATATCAAAATCGTCGTCGTTTGTTTCTTCCCTAGGTTCGCAATATTCGTCATAACCTGGGTAGTAACTTGTTAAATCAGTGGTATCGAAATTCATTTCTTACCTCTTACATCTATTTTTTTATAGTTATATGGTTTCTTCTTAGTAAAATTACACATAAAGAACGCCTTAATCACGAAAAAACATAAAAGCTAATAATATGAGTGCTATTATTGAGAGTAATAAATAACCTATAAACTTAATTAAAAACATTACTTGTCCCTCCTTTTAAAATGTGAAAAGTATTCTTTGTCTTGCTTAGTAAGTTTATCTTTATTAACTAATTTTTCAATCATTTTAGCTTGAAACATAGCTATATCAGTAATTTCATTTAATTTTTGAATATTTGATTTTATGTCTTCCATAGTTCCTAAATCTTCTCCCTTATAAATTAAATGAGAAACACTATAATCATATCTAATTACCTTTTTTTCGCTAAATGTATCTTTATTTAAAATATTAGGTGCTGTTATTTGTATAACTGGTATTTCCATATTATTACCTCCTAACCAATCGCCCTATTGCTAACAGTTTTACACTATGAAACTCTAATTCCAATAAAACATCTTGATCTATTTTAAATGTTCCTAAGGTATATATAACACCATATCTTTTTCCAATTAGAGCCTTACGTATTTCGTCATTATTACGAGCTGGATTTTGTTGACTACCTAAATTATTCATTATTAAGTTCCTCCAAAACACCGTTAATAAGTTCTGTTACAGCCTCGACACTTCTATCTATACGACTACCGAATAATTTTTCCGCTATATAGCCAACTTCCTTATGACTATCAATTTTAAATCCAAAACTACCTATACTCATAATACTTACGAATAAATCAGTAATTCTAATCCCTCTTTGATAACAACCCTCGCCAGTACAGCCATAAGTAAACAATATATCATAATGAGTAGAATCATTATCAGTCCAACCTATAAATGTACTAAAGCCTCTTTTTAAATTACCAGCTATAACTTTATAAGTTCCTTTATCGTTTATAACTTCGTCGTAAAGATTCACTTTATATTGATTCATTTTTTACCTCCTCATAACATTTATCTTTATATTCTTTAGCTATGTTATATATATCAGTCCACGATATTATTACCATATCTCCGTCTGGAAATACTATAATTGGATCATAATGTTGTGTTGTTCTACACTCACATATTAAATTATCTTTATCGTCTTTAGCTTCTCCTATATAATTAGTAAAAATTAACTTTAAATCATTCCTCTTTATAAGTTCCATTGATTATTTCCTCCAATATTTTTTCTACCAATTTTATTGACTTAATATTTTCTATTTTTTTCAATAATATACATTCAAAATATTTAACTGTTTCAACTTCTATAGTAAAGTTAGTATCACTTTTTCTATAAACTCTATATCTATTATTCTTTTTAACAAAAGCGTAAAAATCTTTATCTTGACTTATAAAACCGTTATTACATTTATTTCTATAAAAGAAATCATTTAATAAAAACCACAGTGGCTCTTTTTTTATTTCCTCTAAATAGTCATAAACTAAATTAAAATCCCTGTCTGTATAATACATACCGTCTTCTCCAACAATACTATCGTGATAATACTGTATTTTTACTTCGTCCCCAGTTCCATTTATAACGCTAAATTCTTTTAATGATGTTATATATTCTCCTAAAGAATTATCATAATGACTTTTTTCTATAACTATTGATTTAGTTACTCTAGCGTGATTCCAACCTAATTTATTTTTAACGTATGTCGCAAAGTCTTGTCGCCATTGTTTTTTATTAAAATTAACTACTTCCAATATTTACCTCCTTTTTTCCCAACTAAATTTTTCGAATATCTTATCGAAATAATCGTCCTCCCACATCAAGTTATACATTGGTCTTTTAACTTTATTATTACAATAATCCATAACTGTTTGATACGAAATAAATAAATCTTTACTGGCTTTTCTGGCTGATCCCCAATCTCTAACAATTTCGTTGTTTTTTACTTCTACTACTCGTTTGGATTTAGACATATAGCCAGTTCTTTTTCCGAGTTCTTTCAAAGAAATTACTTCTAAATTTCGATAAAAATTATCGTCCTCAATTTTATTTTTATGATAAACTCTATCAGTTGGAGATAAAGTTTTTATAAAAGCATTAGCAACCAATCTAGCACAATTCATATCTTTATCTTTTACCTTGATTAAAAACAGATTTTGTTTTCTAAAAGGTTTTAAATATCTATAGCCATTTTTAGGATTCTTTTTTCTAAATCTTCCCCAATTAGATACTTGATACCTAAGATCATATTCTATTGGTTTCCATATCTCATTCATAGCTTACCTATATAAATTACAAGCGATATCATTTTTGCGAATATCTGTAGCCTCAGAAGATGTAATACCTAATTTTTCACACTTAAAATATTTTCTGTTATATCTTAATTCCCTAAAATATTTACAATTTTTACAATAGAATCCACTTTTATAGCCATTGATACTTCTAAATAAACTTTTTTTAGTAATTCTTCCACCGTGCTTTATATTTTTTGATGTTTCCTCTATAGGAATTGAATTACCAAAAATGTCAAATTGATAGCTACTCACTATCTTCCTCTATTTCTCCAGTATAAGAATTGTGAGACTGGCAATCATAAAATAACTCGTAATATTCTTCACTAAGCATTTTATATCTTGTAGCTTCCATACTGTAATATTCTACTTCTGTTTGTAATTGCTGATTTTCTTTATCTTTCTCAATAACTACATTTGTTAAATCGTTAGTAAGTACCGTCATAATATACCCCCACAATACAGCTATACAAGCTACGCATAATGACGACATTGTAAGAATTAGTTTAAATGTATCTCCTTTAATAAAATCTATAATATTATTTATGATTCTTCTTACTTTTTCCTTTAACATCTTTTTTACCTCCAGACTTACTTTTTGAATTAGTTTCTTTTTTCTTATTTCTTTTTTTACGAAGCTTTTTATGTAATTCTAAAATTTGATTATTTAGATTAACTATTAACTCGTCTTTTTTCTTATTTTCTTCTTTTAATTCAGTTACTCCGAATCTTGTACCTATATAGCCTAAAATCATAATTACTATAGCTACGATTAAAACTACACTTATTAAACCCTCTACTACTGTCATTCGTTAACCACCTTTTTACATTGAACGCATATTACGTTCTTACCTTTTCTTTGAAATAATGTAAGTTTTCCACATTTAGGACAAGCGTGTTTAGGCTTCTTACCATACCTATTTAAAACTTCGTCTCTTTCTTTATTTCTTTTTATTTTTCTTAATACAGAGGACATATTACTTTCCTCCTTTAATTATTTCTGATATGTCAATTATTAAATCGTGAATCAATCTTGTTTGTTCTAAACTATTTTTTACCGTATCAGTAAAGCAAGTTTCCTCAATTTTATCTATTGGCTTTGGATCCTTATTTATTAAAAACCTATGTAATTCTAATAAACGCCCTATTGAATCAACCTGTAACTCCCTTTGTTCTTTAACAATTTCTTCTAACATTTCTATTCCTCCTTATTTTTTACAATTTCTAATAAATTTTTTAGTGTATATTTTCCGTATTCTTTATGAATTTCCCAAGCTATTTTATTTGCTTCGTTTCTTTGAATACCTTTACTCATTAAAAGTTTAATAAATTTTTTTCTTGATAATTTTTTATCTAAGTCTATTTTTTCCATTAACTTTAAAACCTCTTTTAATGCTTCGCTAAATGCGTCTATTATTCCTCCAGCTATTTCAGAAATAGCCTCTCCGAGCTTTTTAAATGATTCAGATAAATTGTTGCTTTCCATTATTTACCTCCATATTTTCTATATATCTGGTCTTCCTTATTCCAACTCTCCCCATAGCACCGTTTCATATACGCAACGATTTTAGCGTCAATAGCTTCCCTTTGAGCTTTTGTACCGTTGTCGTAATAATGGTGGCATTTATTTTCAGTTAAGTTAGTACATAAAGTAACTATATTAGTAACTATACCCATACCGCCTTTGCTTCTAGGGACAACGTGAGCGTTAGGCATTACGTTATATGTATTTCCACATACCACGCAACGCCCTTTATCACGTTCCCATACTTCGAGTTTTACTTGCTTAGTAATACTGGTAGCTTTAGCTCTTTTTGATTTTAGATGTTTAGTTCTTATCAATTACTTACAACTCCGTATTTTTCAAAACGTGTTATAAATTTTAATTCTTCCTCAGCTTTATTCCACATCATACGAGCGTCTTCGTGCATATATTGTAATTGTCTATATCTTTGATACGCCCAATCCCTAAAATCTGTTTTAGAAGAATCGTGTAGTCTTGCTATTTTACTAGCCATACTCGCTATATCACTCCAACGCTGTGCTAACGCCCAAGCGTCTTTTTTTACTTCAAAACATAAGTTAGGATCTGATAAATCTAAAGCTAAATATCTTCGAGCTAAATCTCTATATTGTTCGCAATCCTCTTTTATTTCGGAATAATCTTCAAACTCGCTCTTAACCATTAAAACGGTAGATCGTCGTCGCTAATTTGATTTATATAGTCATTGTCATAAAGCGACGCTTGTTCTCTTTCTGGTTCGTACGGTATATTTTCTTCGTTTGGCATATAGTTATCTTGTTCGGTATTAGTATTATCTTTTGCTTTAGGTTCTAAGAACTCTACTCTATCGGCTACTATTTCAGTAACATATTTAGTTTGATTATCTTTTTCATAGCTTCGGCTTCTTAATTCTCCAGTAACTCCTACTTTACTTTCTTTATGTAAGTATTTTTTACAATTTTCGGCTTGAGCTCCCCATATAATAACTGGGAAAAAGTAGGCTGTTTCGTCTTCATTTTCTTTAATAAAACTTTTTCTTACAGCTATAGTGAATTGAGCTACAGCTTTATTATTCGGCGTGTATCTCAATTCAACATCTCTAGCTAAGCGTCCTGTTTGTACTACTAGATTCATTCTTTCCCTCCTTTGAATTTTCTATGAGTATATCTGTAACCTTATCAAGTCTTTGTTTATAGTTATCAATTAGCTTTAATAAATCCTCAGTAAAACTAACTTCTAGATCACACATATACTTAGTTGGTTTGTCTAAAACCTCATATTCTTTATTTATTTTTTCTTTTTCACTGGTTAAATACGCTTTTATACGTTTTTCCATACTTAGTAAGTTTACGATATACATTCTTATTCCTCCTATTGATTAAAGAATTGGTCTACAGCATTGTCCGCTGGTTCTTGTTCTTGTACTGGTTTTTCTATAGGTGGTTCTATAATTGGCTCGTCTGGAACCATAGAATCGTCATTATCGACATACTCGTAGCTTTCATTTTCATTGATAACAGCCATATCTCTTTCAAAAGCTGTTTGCATTTCTATAGACATAATTCCCCAACGAGAAATTAGTTGTCTTATCATTGTTTTAAAAGCCATATCGTCAAACTTAGTCGTCCAAAAACTAAATTTAGTATTTTTTTCTTTGTCTGACGCATAAGCTTTACTATAAGTAATAGCGTGATTTTCCATAGCTGACTTAGTCCAATATAAAGTTTTAGTAAATCCGTTTGTATATTCAAAGTATGCTAAATAACCTACTACAGCTTTAGAGTTTCTTTCTTCTTCGTTAGTTATGAAATTAAAACGGTGCTTACCAGTATTTTTATCACGTCCTAGGTATTCTCCCTCTCTAACCTCTAAAACATCTAAATCACGATAGAAATTACTTCTAATAGCTAATTGAATATAGCCTTTATAACCTAATTGAAACTGAGCTACTTTTTCCCAATAATCTTTACCTTGAGCGTCTTTTCTTTTGATGTTATAAGGAACTAAATAATATTGTCCTAATTGAGGAGACGGAGATAGTTGTAAAGCTTCTCCTAATAGTGCTCCAGCAATAATGGTGCTAGGATTACACATTCCTAAATCTCTATTATTTGAAACAGCACTTACGACAGCTGTAATAAATCTCTGACTATTTTTTCCTCCTACCATTTCGTTAATTTTTTTCTTAATATTTTCTCCAGCTATATAGTCAGTAAATGTTACTTTTGGTTTTTGTGAGGTAGCTGGAACTAGTTTATTAGCAACAGCCATTATTCAGCCCTCCCATATTTAATACCGTTATTTTTCATATATTGTCCTAAAGCAAGTAGTTGTTGTTCGGTACATTCTACAGTAAATGTAATTTTTACTATTTTTGAATTTACCTGTACTGATTCCTCTTTAGAAGTATCTACTCCTATATTTTCAGTAGCATATCTAACAGCGTCCACACTATCGTCATTTACTGTTGTTTCTTTTACTTCTTCCTTAGATTTTAAAGTTTCTTTTAGTCTAGTTAATCTATCTTTTTCTACTAAAGCTTGTCCTAAATCTAAAGTATTAAAATAAACATCTTTCATATTGTTTAAAAATTCTGGATCTTGACTTTCAATAACTTTTAAATCGCTATCAGCTTTCTTAACAACATCTTGAATCTCTTTTTTTATGTCTGTAATTTTATAAGTTTTATTTTCCCAACGAGAATCATATATTTTCTCTAACAAAATTAAATCTGAGTAATTACCTATATTTTCTTGATAAACTTCCTCTATTTCTTTACGTTTTTTGGCTTTTTCTTGCTCCTCAAAAACTTTCACTTGTTTATCTATCTCGTTGGCTGGCTCTTTAACAAGTTCTATTAGTTCTTTTATTTTCCCCTCAAACTCGTCATAAGGTACCATAAATTCTTTTTTAATATTTATCTTCCCGTCATTCAAAGATTTAGCTAGTGCATTTAATTTAGCTCTATCGTCTTTAGCCTCTTTTATTGTTTCAGGCGTATACACTAGATTTTGATATTTAGTAAGACTTGACTTTAACCCCTCTTTTAATTCTTCATAATTAAATTTAATTGCTTCCATTTTTTGTAATGGACTAATAACTAATTGTAAATTTGTTTCCATATTTTTTTCCTCCATATTTTATATTTTCGGCAATATAAGTGCTGGTCTTATTTTGTTTTCTACACAATTCCAGAACTCTATTTCCTTTGGTTTAAGATAATCGAGATCGTCTTGTACTTCGTTGCGACTATTTGCTATCACATAATCCCGTATCTCACGTATTACAGTACCGTCAGCTAAATGTCTTATAAGATATGCTCTTAAATAACCAAAGTCCATATCTTCGTCAGCTAGAAAATACTGTAATGTTTGTAGATAGTAATTTTGCGGAATATTTCCGTCTTTCCATTTTTCATATTGTCTATGATTCATAATTTCGCACCTTTTTATTTCTAAAAAGCCTTTGCGTCCCGTCTCTTTTTCAATAAGTCTACTATCAGGGCTTACTCTTATAAACGGAAATTCTTTATTAACAATATTTTCGTATTCTTCGTGTAAGACTTCATATTGTTTATAATCTATAGCGAATAATTTTCTCAATGGATCCTCGCTATCGGTTCCATTCTGTACGTATTCTTTCTGAGAGATGTCTTCTGGTTCTCTTATTCCTACTTTTTCCTCCCATAGTTCTACGTTTGTTTTGTAAGGACTCATACCAAAGATACACGCTACATCTGAGCCACCTATACCTTTATTACGTTCCTCTAGCCATTCTTCACGTTTCATTATTCCTCCCCCTTATCATTAAGCCAATCGTATTCGAATAGTTCTTGGTTAGGGCTTTCTTTCATATTTTCTAATTCTTTAGCAACCTCTAATTTTCTAAGTTCCTTTTCCGCTACATATTCGTAAAATGTCTTACCGTGTATTCCTTTAAAAGTAGGATCGTCTGGTAGCGGACACTTCCATTTCTTCATACAATCTATACAAGTTAAAGTTTTATAAAAGCTACCTAAATGACAATCAAAATTTTTTTGCGTCTCCTCATTACACACACTATTTTTCTTATATTCTTCTTTAGTCTTATATTCTATATATTCTTCTATTGTTGTTAGTTGATTGTTACCTGTTTGTTGTTCGCTTGTTAATTGATTGTTAGTTTGCTTGTTGACTTGCTGATACAATTCGTAATTTACTATTGTAATTATGCGGTATTTATTGGTACTTTTGCTTGTTAGTTCCTTTGTTGAAATTAAGTGTTTTAGTGCTGTTCGAATTGCTTGTACTGACAAACCTAATTCTTTTGATAATGTATCTAGCGACGTTACAAAACTACCTCTAGGAACAACTATTCCCTCGAACTTTTCGTCTTTCCAATTAGCTTTTAATAGACAGTGAATAAATAAACTTTTGGTATTTTGGTCTTTATACCATTCCCAATTTATAAACTTAGAAAACAATTTAATCCAATTACCATTGATATTTACCACCGCCTTTGCTAGAACTCCACTTTTTTGATATAATGGTGGAGTGAATATTTAACAAAATATTCATAATGAGAGGTCTCGCCTAGGCTCTCTCTTTTTTTGTTACTCTAGTAAATCTTTCTTCTAAATAGTCATAAGTACAGCCAGCAACCATAAAAGCAATAACTAGAGTTCCTAAACCAAACCAGGTCAGACTTACAGTTATAGAATGAATAATGCTATAAATTGTAAGCATATAGAAATCGTGAATTATTAAGGCTAGACTTGCTAAAAACAATACTAATGAAATCACAGCTAACCAATTTATTTTTCTTCTCTTAACTTTCATTTTTTCCACCTCCTTTTTAAGTTAAGTCTATATAATTTTTCACATACGACCACCTCCTTAAATGATTCTTTATTAGATAAACTTTATATTCATTTCTTTTTGCTTTTGTACGTTCTTTTTGAGTTCTTCTATTTCTTCTTTAGAATAGAAACAGTTAGGATCCGTTATTACTTCATTACAGACATCATAAAATTGTTTTATATTGTTTTTTCGTTCTTCAATATTCGTAGGTACACAGTCTAAAGAAATTGATACTTTAGGCTTTATATCTGGAATAATCTTTTTTTTCATAACTACCCTCCTATTTAATCTTATTCTTCAAAACTTTTCTTTTGTTATTGCGTGTACGCAACGATTAAGCTAAAAAAATATACTTTTTAAAATCAATTTTATTTTTTTTACAATATTCAGCAAATAACTTAATAAACTTTGTACTAGGTTCTACTTCTTTATTAAGGATTCTTGATATAGTACTTACATTCACGCCTATTTCTTTCGCACAACTGGTATAATTATTATTGAATTTTACTTCTACCAATTCTGTAAATTTTTCTACATTTAACATACTATTGAAACCTCCTTTTAACTTTCTCTATTGCTTCAATGCAATACTAATATAACATAATTATTGCACCAATGCAATACTTTTTTTAAAAATTTTCAAAAAACTTTGCACGGAAGCAACAAAATATAGTATAATATTGCCTGTAAACAAAGGGAAAGTGGGTGTAAAAATAAATGAAAAAAAATTATGATGAATTGATAAATTTAATAAAAAAAGCTCAAGGAGATAAAACTTTGAATCAATTTGCACTATCTTGTCAAGTTAATGCAGGTCATTTATCAAGATTACTAAATGGAAATTTTGTTAACCCTCCTAGTCCAGAAACTCTCAAAAAAATTTCCAAAGGTAGCCACGGTATAGTTACTTATGAAGAATTATTAAAAGCTTGTAACTATATAGAAGACGAGGATTTATCTCGTATAGATAAATATATAAATGATAATGAATTATATGATAAATTTAATCATTTAGTAAAAAATGAAAATGCAAAAGTCCTTTTTGATAAACTGGGCGACTTAAACGAAGACGAATTAAAACAATTTGTCGATATAGTTACTATTATCAAGAAAGATGACAAAAATAATGAAAAAAATAACTAAACAGATTATTCTTTTTTTTACTACAGCTGGTATAGGAAATATTATTTGTATATTACTAGCAATAAATAAAAAAAGAAAGAATCTTAGAAATAATAAAAAAACTATTGATAGTAAATTTAATGAAATCAACCAACAAACCGATTTTTATTATAATAGCTATCAAGAAAATTTAGCACTAGCTAAAAAATATGAAAAAGAATATAACTTTGATAAAGCTTTACTACATTGTAGGCTAGCTGATAACTCAATAATGAAAATTATAGAACTTAACGCTAAAACTGGTATAGATATGGAATATCTTACCCCACCTAGAATGTATGAATCACAGTTATTAGTAAAAATGAATAGATTGGACGAGGCTATTAAAGTATTGAATACTAGCAAAAATATTTCAATTTATAAATATGATACTATATTCAAAGACACTATAGATAAGACTTTAGAAGATCTACAAAAGAAAAAAGAAAATGGCTATATTTATAAGCCTAGAAATAGACACTAATTTTAAGTAGTACCTGTGTCTTAGGAGGTATTACTTATGTACGAAAGAATGTCGAAAATTGCCGAAAAATACGGTTTGAAATTAAAAATAATGAAGTTACCTAATAAAATTAGAGCCTTTATTTTAGAATTAGACGATAGTATTTATATAGTAATTAACGATTCTATTTCTGACGTACAAAAAGAAAAGTCATTTTAGACACGAAATATTACATTATAAACTAGGACATTTAAAAAATTATGATAAATCAAAAATAGCCGAATATGAAAAAGAAGTAGATAAAATATTAGAAAGTGAGGAGGTGTAAGATGTATAATACTGTTACGTTAGATCCAAACGGAATATATGATGTTTATTTAAGAAAATCTCGTGCCGATATGGAATTGGAACGAATTAAAAAATTTGATACGTTAAAGCAACACGAAAAATTCTTAAAAGATAGAGCTAAACAACTAGGAATAAAAATTCGTAAAATATATAAAGAGGTTGTATCTGGAGAATCTATACAAGAGCGTCCAGAAATACAAAAGATTCTTAAAAATATTGAAACTGGCGAAGTAGACGGAATATTAGTTGTAGAAGTAGAACGTCTTACACGTGGAGACGCTAAAGATCAAGGAGTTGTAGCTCAAGCTTTTAAATACTCTAATACTAAAATAATAACTCTTAATAAAATCTACGATCCTAATAGTGAAGAAGACGAAGAATACTTCGAGTTTGGATTATTTATGTCTAGACGTGAATATAAAACCATAAATAGGCGTATGCAACGTGGAAGACTTGCAAATGTACTAGAGGGAAAATACTGTGCTTCTGAGCCACCTTTTGGCTATAAAAAAGTAAAAATAAAATACGCTAAAGGCTTTACCTTAGAAATAATACCAGAAGAAGCGGAAATTGTTAAACAGATATTTCAAAAAAGAGCTGACGGAATGGGACATAATATAATATGTAATTGGCTTAATACAACTGATTTTAAGCCTAAAACGTCTGATGTATGGACTCCGTCTACAATTAAAGGAATGTTATCTAATCCAATCTATCTAGGGAAAATAAGGTGGAATAATAATAAACAACAAAAAAGTCTTGTTAACGGTCAGATTATAAAAACTCGTAAAAGAGGAAATAAAGAAGATCTTATTATAGTCGAGGGATTACACGAAGCTATTATAGATCAAACTTTGTTTGATATAGTACAAAAAATAGAGCCTAGAAATACAAGTACAAAACACGGTACTGATTTACAGAATCCGTTAGCTACTTTGATAAAATGTGCTGATTGCGGAAGAACTATGCAAAGACGACCATATTACGAAATTAAAGGTCAAGAGCCAAAGTTAAGACGCAAGTATGAAGTCGATAAAGATAAATTGAGACTATGTTTAAGAGAACATAAAGGAGAATATAGTTTACGTGATATAGCTAACGAACTACATATAAGTAAAAGTGTCGTAGATCATTGGTTCTCAGCTACTATAGATAAATTTACTATTCCTTATGCTGATAAATGGGAACAATTAAAAAACTTATTAAATATAACAACAACAGAGTTTGATAAATCAATTATGACTTTTGAAGAAAATATTATAAGCCCTCACGAAGACACTTTAATATGTTCTAAAGCTCATTGTACTAATATAGGTTCTAATCTTTCTATCGTTGAAAAAGAAGTAATAAACGGATTAAAAGAGTACGCTACTACTCAAAAAGAATTATTAAGTACATATATTCCAGCTGAGGAAGAAGATAATATTATGGCTATTTCTTTAAGTAAAGATTTAGAGAAATATAACAAACAACTAGAAAAAGCATACGAATTAGTAGAACAAGGAATATATACATCTAAAGAATTTACAGAACGTACAAAAGTAATTAAAGATAGAATCAAAAATACAGAAAAAGAATTAAATAAATACCAATCTAAATTAAATAAAAATAGTATAGAAAAGTTATTACCTAAAATAGAAAAAGTAATAAATTCATACAATAAAGTTAATTCTATAGAAAAGAAAAACAAACTTTTAAAGTCTGTTATATCTTATATAGAATATAAAAAAGATAAGGGCGGACGTGGTTACGAGAATAATTTTTCCATTGTAATACACCCAAAATTCTAGCACTGTTTATACTTTAATCGTAAACGTTCTCATTCTTTAGAACATTTACGTTAGACATAAATAAAAGTATCACTAACATTTATTTCAATCGTTGTTATTCAGAAGAACTTGCTCATGTGGAAATTATTTCTACCATGCTCTATCAACTGACTAAAGATGCAACTCCAGAGGAAATGAAAAAAGCAGGACTTGATGCGCACTACACAGAACATGGAAAAGCACTTTATCCAACTGATGCAGATAGTGTTCCTTTTACAATTACTTATGTCTCAACAACAGGAGATTTCTTTGCCGACCTTTCTGAAGATATGGCAGCCGAACAAAAAGCAAGAGCTGTCTATGAAAATCTAATCGATTTAACAGATGACCCTGACATTTTAGGACCACTTCTCTGGTTAAGACAACGTGAAATTGTTCACTTTAATCGTTTTAAAGAATTATATGATACTTATAAACGTGAAGGAAAATAAGATAAAAGAAAATGTAAAAACTAAAGCTCATTCTAAAACAAGCGAACATAAAAAAACAAATAGTCTTCCAATTTGGCTATTTGTTTTTCTTTGGAAATCTTTTATATCATATTTTCTAACATACTATTTCCCAATAAAGTTGTTGCAAAATATTCTTGGAGTTTGAGGAAGAAGTTTGCTTGTTCTTCTTCGGTTAAGGCATCAACATTCTTACTTCCTTTTGTATCAAACTCTTCCAATGCTTTGTCCAAAATCATTTTGTTTTGAGAATTCAATTGAACTTGATTTTCTCCATCATTATAACTAAATTGGACATTCACAGTATATTCTTTTTTATTCTCTTCTTTGAAATAACAACTAACGTCTCCTACTTTATTTCCTAGGAAATCATTGATTGTTAGTTTTAAATCAAATAATTTATCACTATATTCAAGAGTTCCTTTCGCACTTACAAAAGCACTTTGTAATGTAATATCTGCTTCTTTTTCATTCTTATCTTTGAGGATGAAAGAAACGAGTTCCTGTTTGTTACTCATGACAGAAATTGCTCGATAATTTTTCTTATCCTTATCTTGTTGATAATCAATTCTAATAGCTGTATCACTTTCATTTGTTGTAATCTCTTGTCTTATAATGTTCTTTTTACCATCTACATAAATCACATAAGAAATATAGTTGTCACTGGATGCATCCTTTTTCTCTTTCTTAAATTCTTCAATAAGCGTATTGATATCTTTTGTATCAAAATCTTTACTTATTTTCTTAACTTCACCAAGCATCTTCTTATCAGTCTTTAACTTTGAGAAGAAATTGACATAAATATCATAAACTTTTTCTTCTGTTAACTTTAAAGTAATTTTAGTCGTCTTACTTTTTGTATTATCCACTTCAATTTCAGAACTTTCTTTCTTAAAATCCTTATTTGCTAAACTTGAAAGAATTACACCTCTAGTATATTTAACAATATAAGAATAGTCGATATCCTCTTGAGTATCGAGTGATGCGAAAACATCTTCATCACTTTCTACATAGTAAAATTCTTCCATAATATCCTTTAGTTTAAAATAAAACCGATTTTTTTCAAAGAAAGCATCTAAATCCAATATCTTTGCTTCGTTTAAAAGATAAATCAAGTTGAGGTTCATCTTTTGTTTATCAAGGTCAAACCCTAAAGTACCATCAAACTGATTAGAAGTTGTTGTCCCATCTTCTACTTCATTCACTTTGGTATTTGTCTCCCAATGAATGGTATCAAAACTGAGTTCTTTCTCCTTTTCATTTGCTGTTAGTGTATCTGTTGCCTTTGTAATTGCTTTTTCAAAGATATACTTACTAGAATTCAAATAAAGATATGCACCTATTCCACCACCTACAATTAGTAAAATTGCAAGTCCCAACAAAACCCACTTCAATTTTTGATTTTTCATAATTCTTACTCCTTACTCCATTTAAAGTATACTAAATTCCTTTTGTATCGTCTATAAGATTAGAGAAAAAAATGTAAATTTTTGGTTTCTTACTTGACACAAAGCTTGACAAAGAAAAGCATAGAAAAGCAAAAAGTATGCTATACTAACAAGTAGGAGGATGGTAGAATATGAACCAAAATAAAATCGTCGTAATTGGTTGTGGAAAGGTTGGCATGACTTATATCTATGCTCTTGTGAACCAAATGAATAACGTCGATGAAATTATCATGATTGATATTGATAAAGAAAAACTTGAAGGAGAACGTCTTGACTTATGTCACACTTTACAGTTTACTCCAAACAATATTACGGTAAAAGTTGGAGATTATAGTGACTGTAATGATGCCAAAATTATTGTCATTACCGCAGGAATTCCTCAGTCAGAAAATGACCGTTTAAAAGATTTAGAAGCAAACAATGTATTCTATCAAGATATCTTAGCAAAAATCAACGAAACAGACTTCAATGGCATTTTACTCATTGCCTCAAATCCCCTTGATGTGATGACCTATCTTGCTTATCGTTATTCAAACCTTCCTGCAAATCAAGTCATTGGAACAGGAACAAGTCTTGATAGTGCCCGACTTTCTTACTACATGGCAGAAAGTCTTGGAGTAAGTCCTAAAAGCATTCATGCTTACGTCTTAGGAGAACATGGTGCTTCCCAGTTTGTGGCCTGGAGTAAAGCAAATATTGCTCAACAAGATATAAACCGTTTTGTAAGTGAAGAACAAAAACAAGCTTTAGAAGAGAAAACAAGAAATGCTGCTTATGAAATTATTAAGCGAAAAGGGGCAACTTACTATGGAATTTCTATGGCTCTACAACGAATTACCAATGCAATTTTAAAAGATGAAGAAATTATTCTTCCAGTTTCAAATTACGATAAGGAAAATGATGTCTACATTTCAACTCCATGTATTCTGGGAAAAAATGGTGTAAAAGAACGGATATATATGGACTTGACCAAAGAGGAAGAAGCAAAACTAACTCATTCTATTAACGTCATCAAAGAAGCCATTCAAAGTGTTTATAAAGAAAAATAAGACCTAGACGGGTCTTTTCTTTTTCGGTACTTCTTCTTTATCGCTTTCAATGAGCGCTAGTAAAACGGTATTGAGGCTCATTCCAATTAAAATGATGCTCAACAAAAAGAAGTTATTTCTACAGTATTCCATATTTAAGGTATATAGTGTACTTTGTAATCTTGGGTCAAATAAAACACGAAGTGTCACCAAGAGAAAATAGAAAAATACAGCAATCATAATCAAGTTGTAACTAATCGTTTCTTTAAAGATAGGCTTCTTCTTAAGAAGTGTCCAAAGCGTTAAGCCAACGTATATAATGGTTGTTCCAATAAAAAGAAGTCCTTGCCATGATGCATCATAAATATAAGGCAGCATCCAAATAAACAAAATTAAGTAGAAAATATTTGAGGTAATTCTTGAAGCATATAAAACTGTTTTGAGTGCTTTCATTCTTTATCCTCTTCTTTTGTTTGAAGTTCTTTCGCAAAAATTTCTTGAAAGCGAACCAATTCTTTTTCAATGACATCAGGATAGACATTTTTGGTATTTTCTACAGCTTTTTGAATATCGAAAATATTGACTTCATCACGGTTATCAAATACAGCATAAGAGAATGCTTGTTGTAAAAGAGTTAATGCAATATCAGGATATCGTGAACCTATTTCATAAATCCTTTTATATTCACTAGTAAGTTCTGTCAAAAAAGTCATAATCTTTTCTTGGACATAAGGACTATACAAGAGTTTTGCCCCAGTCTTCTTCTCGATTTTAGGAAGTGTTCCCATTAAAATTCCAACAGTCTGTTCTTTTGTTGGTTCTTCAACTTCTACTTTTTGGAAACGTCTTACAAACGCTTTATCTCTTAAAATATAACGTTCATATTCTTCTGTTGTAGTCGCACCAATGACTTTGATATCACCACGGTCAAGACCTGGCTTAAACATATTCGCAAAGTCTAGTGCTTCTCCTTTAGAACCCATTAAAGTATGAATTTCATCAATAAACAAAATCAAGTTATGATATTCTTTTAACTCATCTAATAATAGTTGGACTTTACTTTCTCCACTATCTGGGTCTACTCCTAATAAGGCAGAAGTATTGACTTTGATAATGGTATAGCCCTTCAAATGATTTGGTACATTTCCAATTTGAATACGATATGCAAGACCTTCGACAATGGCTGTTTTACCAACACCAGGTTTTCCTGTTAAAATCGCACTTTTTTCAGGAGTTAACAAAATAAGAACCAACTGTTTGATTTCTTCTTCCCTACCAATTGCAGGATTTGTAATAAACTGTTTCTTAGAAAAATTTTCACCATAGGTTGTTAAAATACTGACCTTTTTTGTTTTTTTCGTATCCATCTTGCTTCCTCCTTTATTTTTTTCATTATAACACAAAATAAAAAGAAGTTAAAGTTCCACTTTTACCCCTTCCATTTTTTCTAAAGTTAACATTCTTCTATAAGGAAGTAAGACAATAACTTTCTTTAATAACACGCCTTGCCTACTAATTTTTTCACACTCATCAAAAAAGCCATATTGTAACAGTTTTTCCTCAAAAGACTTTTCATAGTCTTCTATCGTAAAAAAAGAAAGATGGGATAAATTTTCTTCCATGGTCTTATCTAAATAAGATAAATTATTTTGGAAGAAGATTTCTAAAAGAAGTCCTTCGTTTTTTAAAAGCTGATTTAAAGTTTTAGTGGTTACTGTTTTATTCGAAAACAATAGAGTAACTTTGATGATTTCTTCATCCCTATATTGTTTGACTTTTGTTTTTTCTTTGGCAGAACAGTCTAAAACAAATGTGATGATTACTGTTGTTATGATTAGAAAAGCAAAGAAAAAAGCACTTCTTTTTCGCATTTTGATACACCTCAATTTTAGTATCTCCAAATTTGAAAAATTATGCTTTGAAACTTCGTTTTAAACGGTATAAATTGTTGAATTTTATAGTTCTACTTCAATAAGTTCATAGTCACGTGTACCAATTCCAAGATTTTCTGCAGCTTCGATGGTATGAAGTCCATGACGTGAGTTAATTCGCTCTAGTAAATGGTTGCGACCTGGGTCAGTTGACTGTGTGACTAAATCGATACATGCTTGGTCAATTGCCACAGGGTCAGTGGATGCTAAAATACCGATATCTTTCATGCAAGGGTCTTCAGCAACATTGCAACAGTCACAGTCAACAGACATATTACACATAATATTGATATATAAAATGTTGTCTTTAAAATAGTTGGTTACACTACTTGCAGCATCAGCCATTGCTTCTAAGAAACTATCTTGGTCTTGATGAAACATATCCTCATAAGAACCATCATGTCCACAACAGTGAATATATCTTTTTCCTTTTCCTGATGCAACTCCAATAGATAATTGTTTTAAAGCTCCACCATAACCTCCCATTGGATGTCCTTTAAAATGAGATAAAACAAGCATAGAATTATAATTTTTCAAGTGACTTCCTACAGAATTTTTTTGAATAACTTTACCATTTGGAATTTCTAAAGTAATATCTTCTTCACTATCCATAATGTCTACATTAAAATAGTTACTCCACTCATGTTCTTTCATAAGTTCTATATGTTTTTCAGTTGTGTTTCTTGCACCTTCATAAGCTGTGTTACATTCAACAATAGTTCCTTGAACATAGTCGACCATTGGTTTTAAAAACTCTGGACGTAAATAATTTTGATTTCCTCGTTCTCCTGAATGAACTTTAACTGCCACTTTTCCTTGAAGTTCTTTTCCTAATTTTTGATACAATTGTACTACTGCCTCAGGTGTTAACTTTCTTGTAAAATAAACTTTTGCTTTTTCCATTTTATCATTCCTTTCATTTTTTATTATATCTAATTTTTTTGGATTTTACTATCTTTATTTATGAAAATTTTGAACCATAGCAAGCACTCCAACAACAATAAACAACAGTGAAATAATTGAGGTTGCATTAAAGTTTTTAAAGAAATCCATAATCGAAGTTGCAGAGATGATTTGACTTCCAAGAATGACTGTTCCAACTACTACAAAACAGCCACTCACTAAAACAAACTCAATATTTATATTCTTAAAGGAGATTTTCTCATTCAACTTTAGTTGATAAGCAAGCATCCACAAAGATGCGAAAAGAAAGACAACACCGAATAGAATAGGAAATGCTCTTGACCCTTCTATCTGTTTTGAAAAAATCCCTAGTAAAATACAAGTAAGACCTGCGATAGCACTAAGAGCAATTATTGAAATAAAGATAATCGTTTCTATGATTTCCTTTGCTTTATCACTTAGTTGTGGAGGACGAATTTTTATGATAAGAGCAAAAATCACGATGACCCAAAATGGAAGAATATAAAAAAGGCTACTATATTCTTTGGCAGCAATTGCCTGGATAGTTCCAACTAAAAGTATTCCAAAAAAATAAGTAAAAACTGTAGCTATCCCAATAAAATAACAGATTTTTGCTTGAACTGGTTTATTGAAATAGCGAAAAATTTGATATAATAAATCAATAAATAAAGCAACAATAAAAGGTAGAAACATAATTTTTGCTATTCCTTTCGCATCCAAATTGATGGTGATTAAAAAGAAAAGAACAAGCAATAAAACAATTGTCACAATAAGAAATTTAATCGTTTCTATAATTTTGTTAGAGTTCATAATATCATCCTTCCTCTATACTTTGATTTTTAATCTTCTTTTCTTTTAAACGGATAGAGCTTCTTGGCTATATAAATTTCTGAAGCAATGAATGGAATAGCAAAGACCAAAAGAAGATATTCTTTCTTCATAATAATATCAATAATCCAAAACAGAATAAAAAAAGCCCAATATATCAAAAACATAATATAATAAATGCACTTACAAATCAAAATTTGCGCTGGCTTTTTAAAAAGGAAAAAAAGAACATGTAAGACCATTGTCATACCACAAACCATAAAAGGCGTAATCATGATTAACCCTGGCATGATGGAAAGTAAATCCATTCTATCACATCCTCATATCATATTTTTGTAAGAGATAAATGATATATTTTTTCTTCTTATTTAATTATAACACCTTTTCATAAAGAACTTTAAAAAAGATGAAATAATCGGTAACATTTCTCTTAATTTGTGATACACTTAGTTTAAGAAAGGATGGGAAATATGAAGGAAAAAGAAGTAAAAACAAAAAAAGAAAATGACGTTATTAACTGGATTGTTCCTATGTTACTAGGAATGATAACTATTTTATTGGTTGTTCTTTTAATCTTTGCAATCAATGGAAAAGAAGGAAAATCATCAACCAATAACTCAGCAAATCAAGGTCAAATCACTCATGATATAGATGATGATGAAGATAATCATGAAATTCAAACTGACACAACATACATTTCTAAAGAAAAAGCGCTTTCCATTGCTTTAGAAAGTGCTAAGTTAAATCAAAATGATATTTATGATATCAGTGTAGAATTCGACTACAAATATGGTAAGACTGTTTATGAAATTGACTTTGATTATCAAAGATATGAATATGAATACTATATTGATGCAACAAGTGGAGAAATCCTACATTCCTTTAAAGAAAGAAAAGACTAAATTAAAACCAATGAAAAAGTGATACAACTAAAGCTTTCAAGTTATCACTTTTTTATTGTAGAAAAGAATATTTCCTTTGAAACTTTATTTATAGTTGTCAAGCATCAAGATGAAATGATACAATGATATTGAGGTATGGAGGGTTCGTTATGCGTTTAAATATAACTGAAAATTGGGAAGAAAATAGTCATGCTATCAAAGTAAATCACTTAGTCGTACTCTGTGAAATCAAAGAAGATTATCAGTCTTTTTATGAAGATTTAGGAAACTTAGTTCATTCTAAAAATGATAAAAACTTAATCGAAAAACTATATAGAGTAATGCAAGGAAAAGCATCTAACAATAAATACAAACCATTCCTTGACAAACACAAAAAAACCATTGATATTTTAAAAGAACGTTCCTATTTAAGTGACTTTACACTTTTTTGTTATACAGCCAAAGGAAAAAGAATAAAAGGACTATCTGAAGATTATTTTTATGAATACCTAAAAAACCATCCTAAAGATATCGATACAATTAAAAAAGTTGCTTCAAAAGTTAGTGATTTAGGATTTGATACCATTTACTATTCAGAAGATATTGATTTTAAAAATGAAGAATATCAAGTGGATTCTTTTGATAATGAATTTATCTTTTTAGAAAATATGGAAGTGCTTCCTGCTTACTTAGAAGACCCAATAAGATATAAGACAACTGGGTCTTGTTATGGTCTTAGAATTGGGACAAATGGTTATGGTACTTATAAAAATATCAATGATACTAGTCGAAAAATATACTTAAATACTTTAGTATTTGATATAGATAGACTTCCCGATGGCATTACAACAGATACCACAATTGGTCTCATTCATCATCTTGCAACTCAAAAAGGTGCTGAATACCAAGCCATAAAAAACTCTGTCAACTTGGCTGTTGCTAGTAATGATTTAGCCCACAGTTTTGAATACTTTCAAAAAGTAACACAAAAAATAGAGGATGTTAAAAGTCAACAAGAAATAGTGGAAATATTAAATCAAATGCAAGGTATCCTGTCACAATTACAGACCTTTAATGCTGCTTATGAAAATCAAGTCATGCAAACTTATCCAAACATTTCAAAAGAAACTATGGAAAAAGAAAAACAACTCCATTTGGAACGGAGATTTTTATCAGGAATTGATTTAGGTTAAATTGAAATAGAAGACTTCTACAAACGAAGTCTTTTTCTTTTCCTTACTTTGTCTTTCTCGCCTAAACATAAAGTTTTTTTGGCATATAATACATTAGGACTCATAATCAAAGCCATTCATCAAAAAAGAAGGACAAAATGATGAAAGGAGTTAAAAATATGCGTCAAAATAAAAAGAAAATCCTTTTGAGTTTGAGTATTTTTCTGTTTCTCTTACTCATTATGGCTGTTGGATATGCCTCTTTTGCTACCCAACTTCGTTTGAGTGGAAGTGCTGAAATTATAGGTGCTTGGGATGTTAGAATTACCAATATCGAAGTCGTCCAAGCAAGTGAAGGAACAAATCCTGGAACACCTAGTTTCACAAACACAAGTGCAACTTTCAATGCTCAATTAGTAAAACCAAAAGATGAAATTATCTATCGCGTCACCATTCAAAACTTAGGTTCTATCAATGCAAAACTTGAAAATGTCGTCTTCCAAACTGATGAAAAAACAGGTTCTAGTGCCATTCTTTATCAGACAACTTCCTTTGCAAACAAACTCAAAGCTGGAGAGAAAACTTCTTTTGATGTCATTGTAACTTATGATGAAAATTCCAAAATCCCACCAACAACTAAGAGTAAAACCATTACTGGCATTATTGAATATGTTCAAGAATAATTATGAAAAAACAAACAGTTATATTGCTCTTATTCCTTCTATCAACTGGAATACTTCTTCTTTCAAGTAGCACTTCTCTTTATCAAAAAATAGAATTATTGATAGGAATTGTATTCCTTCTTGTCGCATTCTATTACAAAAATGTTCATATCATTCGATTTACTAGAAATAAGAAAGATTTCATTGCCATCATTTTTTTAGTACTGCTTTTTCATCTCAGTTACTTTAGTCTAGGTTTTTTTGTAGGATTTCAAACAAATCCTTATAACCAAAATATTCTAGGTATCATCCAAAATCTATTATCAAGTGGACTTCTTATTTTTAGTACTGAATATCTAAGAAGTATTCTCATTATCAAAAATCAAAGAAACAAACCTGCACTCTTTCTTTCCACACTCTTTCTTATCATAATAACCATTCCCTATCCTTTCTTTACATATTCATTTTCTAACAAAGAAATGTTCTTTCAATTTCTTTTAGGAACAATGCTTCCCTTTCTAATGAACCATATCTATTCAAGTTACCTAGACTATAAAACCTCTTCTTGTATTTCCATTCTCTTTCGGCTTTTAGAAGAAGTACCACTTCTCCTCTTTCCAGTTCTTCCCTTTACAAACTGGTATATAACTGGTTCTATTCATTTAATAAAATACTTGTTGTTATCTATGATTTTTAAATATCATTCTATAAAAGAATTTCCCTTCTCCCATCTTCCAAAGAAAAATTCTTTTATATTGTTACTATATGCATTTGTCCTAATTTTTGCGACGATTTTCACAAGTTTCATGTTAGGCATCTTTCGTTATGAGCCCCTTGCGATTTTATCAAACAGTATGTATCCCACATACCAAAGAGGAGATGTTATTGTCTTAAAAAAGTTATCTTCTATAGAAAAAAGGCAGTTAAAAGAACAAGAGATTATCGTCTTTGAAACATCCCATCAACTTGTTGCTCATAGAATTTTTAAAGTAGTAAAACAAGGAAATGATATCTTCTATCAAACAAAAGGAGACAATAACAATATGCCTGATAACAACTTTGTCAAAGTACAACAAATTAAAGGAGTTTATTGTTTTTCTTTAAAATATCTTGGCTTCCCCTCTATTTGGTTACATGACGTTTTAAAAGAGGAATAAAAAGAAAAATTGAAGTAGGTGAATTATGAACATGAAAAAAAGATATTTTTCTGAAATGATTTTATTAGGTGTACTCTTTCTTTTAGGAAGTCTTCTTATCATCATCAATGTTATATTCGCTCAAAATAATACACAAGTCTATCAAATTAAATCTTATAAAAACAGTCACTATAGAGTTCTACTAAAACCGAACTTCTTCTATCAAGAACAACAAAGTAAAGAAATTTATCCCAAAAATGCAGTCTCATCTTTAAATATTGATTTTCAAGTCAAAGGAGAAAGTAACAAAGAAGTATCTATCTCTTTTGTTCAAAAGGAACAACAAGAATTAGTTGCTACTCATACAAACAAAGATGGAGTTTCTAAAGAAATATGGAAGAAGACCATTTTAAATAAGAAAGAGAATGCTTCAATAGAAAACAAAAAGAAATGGCAACGAAATACGACACAAGAAATTGATTACAGTACTTATCAACAACTAGTAAAACAGTATGAAGATACTTATTCCATAAAAGTAGATGCCTTTATCAAATCTAGTTTTACTGTGACCTATCAAATTACAATACCTGGAAGAAAGCCTTTAAAACTCAAAGAAAAGCAAGAGATTTTAATTCCACTTACTGATGAAATAATGGAAGTTTCTAAAACAAGTTCACCGAAAGTACTTAAGAAAGTAGTCATTCAAAAGAATAAAACAAACAGTACTATTCTATCTCTTATCACCTCTAGTGTATTTGTACTTTTTATCTCTATCATCCTACTTCTCTATCAGAATAATATCAAGAAAAATAAAGCTAAAAAACAGCTCAATAAATTTCTTAAAGATTATAAAGACTTAATTGTATCTGTCAAAAATAGGCCTGATTTTAAAGATTTAGAACTTCTTTATCTTGATGGTTTTATGGATTTAATCGATGTTGCATATCAAAATCATTTAAACATTATTTATTATAAAGATACTACCCAAAATAAGCATTTCTTTTATGTTTCTACTAAGTCATTTGTCTATACTTATAGTGTATCAGAAAACGAAAAGTAGTCTTAAAAATAAGAATAAGCTCTTCTACAAGATGGAAGAAGCTTATTTTTTTATGGTTCTTACAATTTCTAAATCAAGAGACAGAAGCTGTTGGTAAGTGGTCGATACATATTCTTCTAATTCTTTTCTTACAGTTTTATCTATAGGAAGTAAGACTTCTTGAATGGCTTTATCATAGTCTCTTTTATACTTCTTATTGACATCATTCCATGGAATATCTTTGAGATAAATCGCTAGTTCTTGGTGGTAAGGAAGACGTCCTTGTAAAAACAAAACTGCGATAATGGGATACCCTGGATAACCTTGCCAAACACTTGCATTATCTGTTGAAGAATACTTGTTTTCATCCCAACACACTTGATAACTTTTCTCTAAGGTAGAAGAATGGACAATTGCTTTATCATCCATCATTTCTACGCGATTTGATACAATTGCAGTTAAAGCTTCATAAACTTTTGCAATGGGTGGTTTTTTCATAAATTTCCTACTTTCTTATAAAATGAATGATTTTATCTAAATAATAATATGGATGTGTAGGTAGTTCATAATCTCCTACTAACTCCTCTACAAAACCAGAAAAGCCTCGTTTAAAATTATAAACACCATCTTCTCTAGAAGGTTTAGAAATTCCATAAAAATTATATTTCTTAAAGTGATGGGCTATTGCATACTTTATCATTGTCCACTGTAAGAGATAGGAAGATGCTAAATGCATATATTCTTTTTGATTTCCTCCAAAAAGGTATATGAGTTCATCTTGATAGAGAATGAAAACTCCTCCTGATAATGGTACTTTCTTTTTAGAGTTTGTCTTCATCATTTTACTTTCTTCTAAGAGTTGTTTTTCTTTTTCTAGTTTTTCTTGATATTTCTTTCTTTTCTCTTCTTTCTTAATTTGAGTTAGTTCTTGCTCTAGCTTGGTAATCATTTCTTTCTTTTGATTTTGATATTTTACAAGATTAAGCTCTGCGACCATGAACTTGATTTCTCCTCTTGGATGAAAGGCTTGATACAAATCTTTATAGTAATCACTTTTTCTAGAACTAAAGTTCTTTCTTTTGCCAGTTTCTTCAATAAGTTTTTCTACTTCGATGATTTCATCATCTTCGACTTCTCTAATTTCAATAGCTTCATTTTCTTGAGCTTTTTTAATCATTCTTTTGGTAAGGTGATGAAAGTTATCATAAAGTTCTTCTTCTGTTTTATCAAGAAGAAGCGAAAACATTAAATGAAACTGTTGATAAACTTCCTTAGAATGATGAAATCCTACCTTTTTCAAGTTCATTATTCCTTTTTTATGAGTAATTCCCCCTTCTACTTTTTTCCCATTGATATCTTTTTCTTCTGTAATATAGTAAGGGTCAATTCGTAAGAAATAACCTTTGTGCTTCTTGATAAACTTCTTTAACTCTTTGGTGAAAAAATCTAACACTTCTTCATTTTCATAGTCTACTAAAAGACCTCTTGGAGCATAAAACAGATAGAGACCAAAATGAGCTTTTTTTCTCCCCATCATGGTTGCAGCAATAATTTTATCATTTTCTTTTACCCCAACATAATATGTTTCAAACCCCATTTTTTCTCTTACTCTTGCCATTTCAGGAGTTTGTAAGAATGTTTTTAGAGGGTGTTGGTCTAAAAATGTTCGAAACTCTTCTTCTTCTAATCTTTCAAATTTCATAAAAACAACTCTCTTTCTATCATCGATATTCTTTCTGTCTTTATCCTTCTGATGAAGATAAAACTTCAAATCTTCTCTATTTAGTATATCTTGTTTTCTTTCATTTTACTTTTATTCTTATTACAAATTGCATTTTTATTTTGTAAAACTTACTCCATACATATTTTTTTGATTAAATAATAATTCTCTTGATGTGAATAATTTTCGAAGTCCTTGATTTGTATCATATTGATACACTGTATCTTTATAAATAAAGAATAGAGCATTTTCTTTTGTTTTGACTTCTTTTAAGTCATTCATTTCAAATAACTTTACTGGTTGATTTGGATAAAGAGAAGGAATATAAGAAACTTGATTTTTCTCAATTAAATAGTAACGTTCCGTTCCCTTTAAAATTATAGCATTTTTATACGCTTTACTAATTTTTGAAGGAATTTTTTCTTCAAACACTATATCTTCTTTAATAAAATCATAAATATTTCTAGTTGAGAATTTCTTACCGTTATAATACTTAGCATTACTTTCTTTATTTCCCACTAATTTTACTGTTTTCTTTTGAATATCAATTTCATATTGTCTTATATTTTTTCGGTCAATTAAGTAAACTTTATTTCCTACACTACCACAAAAATAACTGTCTTGAGGAATTTTATTTTTCAGCTTGATTTCCTCTTGTTTCTCTTCTTTTAAAGAAACTAAGTAAAGCTTGTCAAAATCATATTTTTGGTCGGTATCAATTACAACTAAAGTATCTTCCATAGTGCCCGCTAAAATGCTTTGATTATTTTCATACTTATCAACATCAAATAGTATCTCTTTAGAAGTACCATTCTTACTTATTCGTGTAATTCCCTTATAATTCCAAAGGTAGAGTACTTCTTTTTCTAGAAAAGCATCCTTATAATAAGTGAGGTCTTTGGTTTTAGATGCTAGGTAATCTTCCTCCCAAATTGCATTTTGGTATCCTTTCTTTTTAAGTTGTTCAATAAAATTTTGAATTGTTTCATCTTCTTTTTGTAAAAGATATGTACTACTTAATTCTTGTTTATTTTGGACACAGATAATATCACTTTGAGCATCATTTAAAAAGATAGGATAAATACAAGTAAGGTTCTTTTTACTATCACTAAAGGTTTCTATTTTTTCAATAATTTTATTTCTTTTATGTAAATTTTGTTCCAACTGAAGGTGATATTTTCTTTTCTTACTATCGATAATTTCAAAAGTATAAATATGTTTTTTATCAATGATTTTAAAATTTTCTTGAATGGTATACTTCTCTTTTCCTTTTCCTATAATATAGGTAGCATCATGTTCTTTAATAAAGAAGAAGATTAGTACTTGATACAAGCAAAAAAGGACAAATATGAATAAAAGCCATTTTAAAATTTTCTTCATCTTATCACTTCCTCTTTTATTTTATCAAATTTTATTTTATATGAAAAGAAGCATCCTAGTTGGATGTTTCCTCTTTTCTTTTTTGTTTCATTTCTACCATAAATGAAGAAATTGCTGTCTCAACTTCTGATAATGCATGTTTATCAATGTTGGTTAAGGTAATAAATTCTTTAACGGTATCAATTTCTACTTTTCCCCAAATAAAGCCACTTCTTACTTTTAAATCATTGAATAAATCAGGGGTAACAGAATCCAAGAAATATCCGACAACAACACGGTCTCTACCAATAAGTAGGCGCTTGTTTGTAAGAGCAACTATTGCTGTATTGATGATGGTATAAAACCGGTCATTCTTTTGAGCAACAAAAGCATAGCGTATTTCTTCTCCTGGATTTAAGTGCCTATCAATAATCGCAGAATTTTTTTTAAGCCTCCACCCAATTGTCATGGGATACTTTCTCATGAACTTTTGAACATAATCATACGTATTCATAAGTTACTGAATAAGTCCTTGGTCTTTTAAGAATTCAATTGTAAGGTCTTTAGAAGTAAAGCCATTGATGGTATCTACAATTTTATTATTTTGAACAACAAGGGTTAGTGGAGTTCCCCAATCTTCTTCTGTGAAGAAATCATCTGAAGTCATTAAATCTGTTGATTCATCATCACTAAGTTCTGCTAAATTGATATTGTAAATTGTTAAGTTCTTATATAGATAAGCTATATTTTTCATAATTGGTAAATAACGTTCACACCATGAACAACCATCTCTTGTAATAATGACAAGAGATTTTTCACTAGCTTTCTTTAACTTAATAAATTTGCTGACACTGATTTCAGTTAAGTCCTTTTGTTCACTTTCAGGAATGCTTGCTCCCTCATCATAGTCGATATCATCATAGGATGTATCTTCTCCTGCTTCATTAGAAGATGAACTAGTCTTACTATAAGTGCTTGCCTTTCCACTCAATTCAGAAACAAAAAAGCTAGCTCCAAAAACAATGACCATTACTAAAACTACTATAATCGCAGTTTTTAAATTCTCTTTTTGTTTATTACTCATAATCTTTTCCTCCCTATACTCATTATAACATATTTCTAATTTTTTTAAGCCTTTGTACGTAAATTTCTTCAATTTTTCACAAAAACAGCCTATTTTCGGGTCTCTTTCCAAGCAAAATACTCATCAAAACTACATCGTTTGTCCAAAATTGTACCATCCTCTTGAATTTCAATAATTCTGTTGGCAAGTGTTTCGTTTAAAGTTAAATCACGACTTGTGAAAATCATCTCTCCTTGAAAATTAGAAAGTCCTTTGTTTAAAGAGGTAATACTTTCAAGGTCTAAATGGTTTGTAGGTTCATCTAAAAGTAAGAAATTAGGAAGTTCTAACATACATTTACTAAGCATCGCTCTTACTTTTTCTCCTCCTGATAAAACCGAAGTTTTCTTAAATACTTCTTCATTTGAAAATAGCATTCTTCCTAAGAAGGAACGTAAGTATTGTAAGTCATTTCCCTCATAATACTTTGATAACCAAGTAAGAAGTGGTAAATCTTCTTGAAAGTAAGAACTATTATCTTGTGGAAGATAAGTAGGAAAAATCGTTTTCCCATAATGGATTTCTCCTTTATCATACTTTTCTTTCCCTGCAAGAAGATTTAAAAGTGTTGTCTTAGCTAAGTCATTTTCCCCAAGAAGGGCAATTTTATCTCCTTTTTGAATAGTAAAGGAAACTTTATTTAAAAGCTTTTCTCCATCAACTTCTTTACATAAGTTTTTAACTTCTAAAATATCATTTCCTCGTGGTCGTTCCATTTTAAAATCAATAAAAGGATATTTTCTTGAGGAAGGAACAATTTCGTCCAACTCTATTTTTTCTAAGATTTTCTTTCTTGATGTTGCTTGCTTTGACTTAGAAGCATTTGCTGAAAAACGGTCAATAAAAGCTTGAAGTTCTTTGATTTTTTCTTCTTTCTTGCGGTTTTGTTCTTTCATCTGTTTAAGAGCAAATTCTCTTGACTGATACCAAAAATCATAGTTACCAGAATATATTTTCATTTTTCCAAAATCAATATCAACAATATGAGTACAAACTTTATTTAAAAAGTGTCGGTCATGAGATACTACAATGACTGTATTAGGATAATCCATTAAAAAATCTTCTAGCCATTTAATTGCTGCCATATCTAAACTGTTTGTAGGTTCATCCAAAAGTAGGATATCAGGATTTTGAAAAAGTGCTTGAGCAAGAAGAACTTTTACTCTTAACTTGACAGGAATTTCTTTCATGAACATAGAGTGATAGCCAATATCAATTCCAAGATTAGATAAAAGAAGAGCTGCATCAGGTTCTGCATTATAGCCATCTAAGTCTTGAAATTCTGCTTCTAAATCAGCCATTTTCATGTAATCATCATCACTAAACTCACTTTGACTATAAAGCTTATTCTTTTCATCAATGACTTTCCACAAAGCATCATTTCCCATTAACACAATATCTAAAACACGCATTTCATCATAGGCATAATGGTCTTGTTTTAAGAAAGAAACGCGCTCATTTTTTCCAATGGTAATCTCCCCATGTGTTGTTTCTAACTCTTTAGTCAACAACTTTAAGAAAGTTGATTTGCCTGCTCCATTTGCGCCAATTAAGCCATAACAAGCTCCATTCATAAATTTTAAATTGACATCTTCAAATAAAGTTCTTTTCCCAAATGTTAAAGTAACGTGGTCAACTTGTATCATTTTAATCCTCCTTATCCTTTATAAACTATGGATATCACTTTTGCAAACTCATATAGAATAATATTACTTTTGTTGATAGCAAAACTCTTTCCTAAAGCTTTTCCACCAATAGTTAGGGCGGAAATCATTCCTGTCACTACTAAAGTTGTTGGAAGAAGTTGGAAATCAAAAGTTTGAGTTAAAAGTGCTGTAATGGTAACACCTGAAGCACCAGAAATAATTCCACAAATATCACCAATGACATCACAACAAAAACTTGATACTTTATCCGCATTTTTCTTAAATGTGACAGCAACTTTTGCTCCTCTTACTTTTCTCGCACTCATTGAATGAAAAATAGCTTCATCACTTGCTGTTACTGAAACTCCAATAATATCAAATAAAATTCCTAAGCAAATAAAGAAGACCGTAATCAAAATACTAATAGGAAGGCTTGCTTCTTTGATGGTTGTTTCAGAGACAAATGAAAGAGACATTGATAGAACAAAAGCTACAAAAAATATAGTTCCTATCCATTTCCAGTCTACTAAACTTTTCTTTTTCTTCTCTTTTCTTCTAGTTTGTACTTCTAAATTTCTTAACTCACTTTTAATTTTACTTCTTTCTTCTCTGTTCATAAGACACCTCATGTTTTCTATTATAACGAAAGTCTTTGAAAAAGTAAATTTGCTTTTGACTTTTGATGCCATAAAATAATGCATTTACAAAAACAAAAAAAGCAACCGAAGTTACTTTAATTTCAATATCATGGTTGGCTATCCTTTGGTAAACTTTGGGCCTTAGGTCAAGCAGGATTTCCCTCTTCTTTACAGAATCGTTACCAATTCTGCGGTTCCCCCTTACGAAAGTCGAATACTTAAAGTATGGCTTGATCACCACTTAGTACCCACTGCAATCCCAAACGACATCACTCTAGGAGATTTCCTCACCAATCTTTATTACTAATTCTTTTTTGCAGAAAAGATTTCATTATGCAGTTTATCTAATCGATTTGGCCAAATCATTAGGTCAGCTCATAAATCCCAACTTTTCCACTCAAGACAAGCTACGCTACTCATAACTTTCGCCACATAGTAGGTTCTACCTAAGTCGTAAGATATCCATCAGTTAGCACGTATAGGTATCTCACAAGTTTAGGTCTCCAAGATAGTGGGATTCATCTATATGCCATTATAGACTACCCATTATCCATACCTTCCAGCATCCACCCCAAACTGGGCGTAAGAAGCAAACACCAGAAGTTTCACAGATGTGCTCTTTAACGGTGGTTTAATCCCGTCTTCGTAATAAAGGAATTGACTAGAATAGTGTGCCATTTCCATTACGCTTCACATTATATCATATTCAAGTAATTTTGTCAAATTGACACTTTTATAACCATTTCATTTTCAAGCTTCTATAATATCATAGTCTAATTTTAATATATCTTCTAACCCATCTATTTCTACTTTAAGCTTTAATATCTATGTAACATTTCAGAAATAATAATATTTCATTAAGTTATCGTATTCTCTTTCAACCATCTCTTCAAATTCAATACTCATTTTCTTATTGATTCCTTGAATAATTCCATCATATATCAAGTTTCCTCTAAATGGAATAATTGTTGTCATCACAGGAAAAGGTAGACATTCATAAGGTATCAGCTTATCAATATTTCCCTGTAGTCCTTTGACCATATAAATTCTATCATCTACCATAAAAGCAGTGTAATCTAGTTCATATCTAGCAATAATAAACTCTCTTCGCATTCCTTTTTTTAATTCGCTTGCAAATTCTAACTCTTCTGGACTAAATTTATAAGGATTTACCTTACAAAATTCTAAAATAATTGTTTCTTTTTCTTTCCAAAATTTCTCTATAACGTTCATTAGTCCATCAGAATTTTCCTTCTTACATTTATAAATTTTAAAATTCTTATTGATTTTATATTTCTTGTTCGTATATTCTAACAAAGCAAAATAGATTTTATTAAAAAGATTGGCATCTTGAATAGACAAATGAGCATTTGTTTGTTTTTTATATTGTGCATCTTTTTTCCTAAACAGTTGCACTTGCCTGTCTCTAATGTCACCAACTTGATTAGGTGTGTATCCACCTAAAACACCAGAAGGCATTTCATCAAGAGCTTCATTTAATATCTTAAGAAACTTAGTGATGTGCGCATCATCTAATTCCGAAAGATTGCTTATCTTCTCTTCTAAAGGTTTTCTATACCAACTTAATAAAGCATATTCTCTAATTTCTTCTAGTCCTATATCGCAAGAAGAAGGAAACTTTTTAATTTCTGTTAAAAGTTTTTTGACCTTAGGATTATAAATATCAAAATCATTATAGAATATACTCTTACAAGTTTGAGCAGTTATTTGTAGATTTTCAACTAATCCCATGAAATCTCTTTTATCTTCTATTGTACTAGCAAACTCATAGTTCTCACGAAAAATAGCAACAGTAACTTGTTCTTCTGATTTTATCTTATTTACCATTGTAATATATACATAATAATTCAATAGTTTATTATCAAATATATGATTACATATAGCATCAGAAGTTAAATCCGTTATATTCGATGCAAATTCACATAAAACATCTAAAGAAACTATACCTTGTATCTTACAATAACCTATTAAGATTTCATTTAATTCATTGATTTTTCTTTGACTACTCCACTTGATTTTTTCTAAAGCCTTTTTAACAGAATCTTTTATTTCAAAAGGAATAGTACTTTCACCATAAAAATCAGACGTTAGTAAAAATTTTTTCTGTAAAGTTTTTCTTTCCCAATCATATTTATGACTGAAATATTTAATATCTATCTTCTCTTTAGATTGAAGTCCATCAGCAAGGGAAAAAAGATTATCAATAACCATTTTCAAATACTTTAATTCCTTTATCGTACAAATATCAATAATATTATCAGGATTACTATAAATTTTACAAATAGCATCTATCATTTTTATTTTCGTAATGTTTTCATAATACTTAGGGTCTTCTACAATTTTTATATATTGTTCATAAATATAATCTTTACTGAAGTGTTTTAGTTCCTCATATATACTCATAACCAAACTCCTATTTTAATTTTATATTTTCTAATGAACCTATCGTTATTTTATCCTCTTAAAGCTTTACTTTTGATAGATTTCTACTAGTTCAAGTAGTTCTTTTTCTAAGTCTCTTTTTTTTGCTTTGGTTAAATACTCTTGAATATTTCCCTCTACTTTTCCTAAAGTATGATTATGAGAGATGATTTTTCCACTTTCTAAGGCATAAATTTCAGGAAGTAAAAATTCTGATAGTTCATTATCTTCTTGAGTTTCCAAAATTTTTAATAATTCTTGATAAGTTTTGCTATTTTGTTCTTTAATTTTCTTAGGATTATAATAGTATATCTTTTTGACATTTTGTTTTTTAGCTACTTTATAAAGAAGAGAGATAACTTCTTGTGACTTGGTATCTAAAGGAAATCCAAAATAAATGATACCTGTTCCCTCTTTCATAAATTCAAGCATATCCTCATCCTCTAAATAGATAAACGGATTTTCTTTGGAAATATTATATTCAATAGCAAACTTTTCAGCATCAGTTACTTCTTCAACCTTTTTAACAGAGCAACCTGTTGTCATTAAAAATGTGAAAATCAATATGATTACAACATACTTCTTCATAATGAAATTACTGATTTGCTCCGTTAATTTGGCTCATGACTTCACTGGCAAAGTCTTCTTCTTTCTTTTCAATACCTTCACCAACTTGGAAACGATACATTGCTTTAATTGTAGCTCCATTATTTTTAGCAAAAGTACCTACAGTCATACTTGAATCTTTAATAAATTCTTGTTCCTCTAGACAAATTTCTTTATAAAATTTATTGAGACGACCTACTACCATCTTTTCAGCAATATCAGCAGGTTTTCCTTCATTCATAACTTGTTCTTTAATTACAGTACTTTCACGTTCTATCATTTCTTGTGGTACAGCATCACGACTAATTGCAGTTGGGTTCATAGCAGCAGTATGCATTGCAATATCACGCGCAACTTCTTCACATCCATTTTCTAGAACAATTAAAGCTCCAATTTTACCGCCCATATGTGTATAAGCTCCAAAATATTCATTGTCTTCTTTTTCAACACGAACGAAACGACGGAAAGATAGTTTTTCTCCAATTTTAGCAGTCAAAGCAACAAGTTTATCTTGAACTGTTTCACTTCCATCTTGAATTTGTAATACTTCTTCGTTTGTAGATACTTTGTTTTCTAAAATCTTAGTAGCTAAATAATCTACGAAATCAGTAAATTCACTATTCTTAGCAACAAAATCTGTCTCAGAATTTACTTCTACCATAATCGCAGTATTTCCATCAACCTTGATTTCACAAAGTCCTTCTGCGGCAATACGTGATTCTTTCTTAGCTGCTTTACTAATTCCTTTTTCACGTAACCAGTCAATGGCTTTGTCCATATCTCCTTCAGTTGCTTCTAATGCCTTTTTACAGTCAAGCATTCCAGCTCCTGTTTTATCTCTTAACTCTTTAATATCACTTGCACTAAACATATTTATCACCTTTCTTATTTTCTAATTCTATTCTATTATGAACTTGTCATTTTAGCAAGAAAAAAGAGGTTGCCCTCCTCCTTCCTATTACTTTAATACTTCAATAAGTTCTGCTTTTTTCATTTTAGAGTAACCTTTTACTCCTTGTTCTTTCGCTTTTGCTTTAAGGTCTTGTAAAGAAAGACTTTCTAAATCTGTACTTTTATCTTCCTTAGTAGTTACATCCTTTTGAACAGGTTCTTCTTGAACTTCTTCTACGGCCTCTTCTTTAGAAGGAGTAGATTTTGGTTCTTCCTTTTTCTCTTCTGTTACTTCCACCTTAGAAGTTTCTGCTTCTTTTGCTTTGGCATCTTTATTTTTATCTTCTTCTGTAACATAATCGATGATTTCATTTCCATTTACTTCAGCAATTGCATTTGTAAGTGCACCAAGCATCAATTTTACAGCACGGACAGCATCATCATTTCCTGGAATTACATAATCAACCATATCAGGGTCACAGTTGGTATCAACAATACCAAATACTGGAATTCCAAGAATTCTTGCTTCTTTAATAGCGATTTCTTCTTTACGTGGGTCAACAATAATCATAGCTTGTGGTGCTTTCTTCATTTCACGAATTCCACGTAAATTCTTGTTTAATTTATCATATTCTTTACGGATTTTAATAACTTCTTTCTTTGGAAGTAAATCAAAAGTTCCATCTTCTTCCATTTTCTCGATTTCTTCCATTCTACGAATTCTTGATTTAATTGTTTTGAAGTTTGTTAAAGTTCCACCTAACCAACGTTCGTTTACGAAGTACATATTTGTACGTACAGCATTTTCTTCAGCAGCTTCTTGAGCTTGTTTTTTAGTTCCTACAAATAAGAACTTTCCACCTGCTTCAGCAATTTGCTTAATTGCTTCGTATGCTTCTTCCATTTTCTTTACTGTTTTTTGTAAATCGATAATATAAATGTCATCTCTTGTTGTATAGATGTATTCCTTCATTTTTGGATTCCATCTTCTTTTTTGGTGTCCAAAATGTACACCAGCTTCTAATAAATAATTCATTGATACTACTGTCATATCTTATATCTCCTTTTCGTTCATTCTTCTATTTGTTTCTAAGAATCCCACTCTATTTAGAGCACTAGGGAGTTCCATCCGCAAATATGTTTTTTATTTTAAAGCCTCTAAAAGTTCAGCTTTTTTCATTGTACTTGCACCCTTGATATTCTTATCTTTTGCAACTTCACGAAGTTCTTGAACTGTCATTTTACTATAGTCTTTAACATCTTCCTTTGAAGATTTTTTTTCTTCCTTCGCATCTTCTTTTACAGTTTCTTTCTTAGTAGTTGTTTTCTTTTCTACTTCTTCTTTCTTATTTTGTGACTTAATTGTAACTTCTTCTTTGATTTCTACTTTTGATGGTGATACTTTTCCAGCCTTACCATCTCTTGCAAGTTGAACTAATTCTTTAAATCTTTCTTTATCGTTAATTGCGATTTCAGATAACATCTTACGATTGATTTCAACTCCTGCTTTTGTTAGTCCTTCAATAAATCTTGAATAACTAATTCCTTCTTCACGACATGCTGCATTGATACGTGTAATCCATAATTTTCTAAAATCTCTTTTCTTTTGTTTACGGTCACGGAATGCATATTGTCCTGAATGCATCAATTGTTCTTTTGCTGACTTATAAAGTCTATGCTTACTTCCAAAGTATCCTTTGGCTTGTTTTAATACTTTTTTATGACGTGCTTTTGTTGTCACACTATTTTTAACTCTTGCCATTTTAAACTTCCTTTCTTAAATTAAATAATGTTTTTTAAACGATTTTGGTCTGCTTTGCTTAATGAAGCATTGCTTCTCTTTTTACGATTTGCTTTTGCTGATTTATATCCCATGTTGTGACGGCTTCCAGGATGTCCCATTTTAATAGTACCGCCTTTTCTAACTTTAAATACTTTTTTTGAACCTTTGTGTGTCTTTAACTTTGGCATAATTTCACTCCTTCTATTTTTCTTTTTTAGGTACTAAGAGCATGCTCATAACTCTACCATCTAACTTTGGCTTGTCTTGTACTTCAGCGAACTCTAAACAACGAGCAGTAAATTTTTCTAAAACTTCGCGTCCTAACTCAGTATGAGCCATTTGTCTTCCTTTAAAACGAATGGTTAATTTTACTTTGTCTCCTTTTTGTAAATACTTTGAAGCATTTTTAAGTTTCGTTTCAAAATCTCCAACATCAATTACTGGTGAAAGACGAAATTCTTTTAATTCTTGTTGATTAGCTCTTTGTCTTTTTAGAGCTTCCTTTTCTTTTTTATTCTTTTCGTAACGATACTTGTTGTAGTCCATTACTTTACAAACTGGTGGGTTTCCATTCGGACTAATTAGTACAAGGTCAAGGGCTGCATATGAAGCAAGTGTCCTTGCGTCCTCAATTGATTTAATTCCTACCTGTTCCCCATTTGGACCAATTACTAATACCTCAGGCACTTTAATTTGGTCATTGATTAGTAAATTGTTCCCTTTGTTATTTGCTATACAAAACACCTCCAAAACAAATGAAAAGTGGATACCACGAAAATATCCACTTAAAAACCATTTGAATTTCTTTTTTTTGGCCTTTAACCTATCGCTATTCGCAATCAGGTGGATATAAAATCGCTTTCCTTTTTCATTTACTGGTAATAATATATGCGAAAAATAATGATTTGTCAATGATTTTTGAACGTTTTTTCTATAAATTGGTGAGATTATCAGTTTTCATTAGGAGTTAGCACTTGGCGAAAGGAAGCGCCCGAACTTGCATGTCCGATGTTGCGATGGAAATAGAAAACTCCTGTGCCTGCTCCATCGAGATGAGCACCATTCCGGACTGACCATGGGCCTGTAGCATTAACCATGATGGTATAATCACCGTTCTTCGTCTATTCCCCTCTAGTATAATACTTATTCTTCAGTTTTGGCCATATCTTCTAACATCTTAAAAAATGCATTCATTCCCTTTTGAAAAACTTTTTCAATTTCTTTAGAGACAAAAAATCCCATTTTACTTAAACGGTTATCATAACTTTTCTCCTGATTTTTAAAATATTCTTTCGTCTTGATTTCCTTTCCTTCTTTCAAATCCTGTTCAAAAATTGCAATTTCTTCATCTGTTAAAGCTGTCCGTTTTGCTTGTTGGTATTCGTTGTATCCAGATGCTTGGGTCATATAAAGAGCAAGAAATAAGAAAAAGGTTGTAAATACCATTATTCTCGCACCATTTTTCTTGATTTCTTTCACCCTATCACTTCCTTTAGAACTTCTCCTAAAACAAGAGTTGTATTATAGACTTCATCCACAGTATTTTCTTCTCCACCTATTTCTACTAAAATCGTATTCGGTGAAAAATCCTGATTATAAACTCCATCAACACCTTCTCCTGCTTTTTCATAAATACTCCTCGTAATTCCAGGAACTTTACTTTCCATCAAATCAAAGATTTGCTTTGTGAAATTATAATTTTCCTGATAGTTTGGATTTTCTTTTCCAATGATAAAAAGAACTTTTGCATATCCCTTTCCATCTTTTTCAAGATAAGATAAATTTTTAGACACAGAATCACGATGAACATCAATAAAATATTCAAGGGTCGGATACTTTAGCTTTGCCTCTTCCATAAACTTTCGACTAACTGTATAACTATAGTAATATTTCTTACCAAGACGTGAAACCTCTCCTTGTATATCTCTTTCTTCAACAATAGTTGCAATACCACTTTTATCGAGTTGCTCTTTTAAAATATAACTTGAAAGCATCACATTAGGAGAAACACTATATTCTAAAAAAGAACTCGGCTGATATTCCTCTTTTTGATGTGTATTATAAATATAAACACGAGGTTCCTTATAAAGAATAGACTGCTTTTCCTCAACATTTTTAGAAATAATATGCGTACTTTTTTCTTGTTCTTTAAAAATACCTGTATAACCCGTATATAGAAGTGTACTAGGACGCTTTACATCAATTTGTAATAGATAAGAAATAGCCTTGACTAAAAAAGTATTATCCTTTTTCTCTTTAATAAAACTGTTACTATGAGAAAGTAAAATGTTTAAAAGTTCTTGATGGTCACTTTTGAATTTTAGCCTTGCACAAAAACAAAGTGAACTATAAAAAGCTACTAGAAAAAGAGATAACAAAATTAAGACTTTTATCTTTTTATTAGCTCTTTTCTTTTTCTTTTTTACGATAAATCTTTTCTTCATACTATCACCTTTTAGATGATTGTAACAAAGAGAAACTAAAAACTCTGTCGAAAGAATTCTATTGTTTAACTCTTATGAAGAACATGATTTAAACTACCACTGATGATTTTAGAAAGTTGTTCAATTAAAGCATCAACATCTGTAGGGGTTACCATTAAGTTGTAACCTAAAGGGGTTAATACTTCTTCAAAAAGATGAGTTTGTTCTTCCAAAGACAAAAGACCAAGTTCTCCTAATAGGCTTTGCTTTTCTTGTTTTGTCAAAGTATCTTCTTGATTTTTATAAACGTCTTCAAGTCCTGTTAGGAACTTGTTTTTGGGATTATTTTTGTTTTCTTTTTGATAAGAGATTTTCTTACTTAAAAAGGAAAGCGTATTTTGTACAATTGTTGCGGCATCTACGACGGTTGGAACGCCAATTGCTAAAACAGGAATTCCTATGGTCTCTTGAGATATTTCTTTACGATGATTTCCAATACCACTTCCTGGGTGTATTCCGGTATCAGTTAGTTGAATGGTTTTCATCACCCTCTCTAAGGAGTTTGAAGCAAGAGCATCAATGGCAATTACAAATGTTGGATGAATTTTTTCAATGAGAGCAAGAATATATTCTTTTGTCTCAATTCCAGTTTGAGCCATTACACCTGGGGATATAACAGATAAAGGACGATACTTGAGTTCTACATTTAATCCTAAATCAAACAAATGCTTTGTAACAGTAGTATTTTCTATAACCTTAGGTCCTAAAGAATCAGGAGTACTCATTCGATTTCCTAATCCAATGACTAATCCAAAATCATTTTCTTTGATTTCAAATTGTTTCATATAAAAAGATATTTCTTTTTCTAAAACTTCTTGAATAGAATTTGCATTTTCATCAAGCAACAGTTCATCAAAAAAAATTGTACTATACCATCCCTTCTTTTTCGATAAAGCTTTTTCATCTTCTTGATTTAAATAAAGTCTTTTCACCTTTCCACCTGAATAAGAATATTCCTCCCCTTTAACTTTTCTATCCTGATTACAAATAATATCTTCAATTAAATCTGTATGCATCAAAGCAATTTGTTTTCTTTTTCCCATTTTATCCCTCTTTCTTTTTTCTATTTTGAACAAATTCCTTATTTTTATTTGCTTTTTTAGTGACTTTTTGATATTATGTATATGTTTACAAAAAAGTGAGGTGAAAAAATGCCAAATATTAAAAGTGCGAAAAAACGTGTTCGTAGTAATGCAAAAAAAGAAACAGTAAATACATTTGTAACATCAAGCATGAGAACAGCAATTAAAAATGTAGAAAAAAGTGCTAAAGAAGGAACAATTGAAGAGGTTGCAAAGAACTTAAATATTGCTGTACAAAGAATTGATAAAGCTGCTAAAAGTGGTTTAATTCACAAAAATAAAGCTGCAAGATTAAAATCAAGACTTACAAAATTAAAAAATTCAAAAGAAACTGAGAAGTAGTTGAACGCTACTTTTTTTATTGTCAACAGTGACTTTTTTAAGGAAGAAGTCTTGGCATTTCTCTAAAATTTAACTATAATGATACTATGGTGATACAATAATGAAAAAATATGTTGTATGTATTTTGTTAGTTCTATCTTTTGGGATAGTCTATGTCTTTAGAAAAGAGATTTATCGCATTTATTTAGAACAATTTGTATTAAAACATGAGGCTATTGTCTTGGAAGATAAGAATACTTATTATCGAGATTTTGACTTTGATTTTGTAAAACAAACAGATAACTTTGTACCTTCAACTAAAGAGGATTTAATCTCTATTTACTATACTGTAATCAATGCTGGGAAAAAGAATTTTACGTTTCACTGTCCTAAAAAGTATAAAACTTGTACAGAAGATGTAAAGGAACTTGCGAATAATCAGGTTTTACTTTCTCATATCAATAACTTTGTTCATCCTTTCAATGGATTTAAACATATTGAGACAGAATATGATAGTTATGGAGCTGTGACTTTAAAAATAGAACCTACTTATAATAAGGAAAAAATTATTATGATTACTCAAAAGTTAAAGCAAATTGAACAAGAGATTTGGACTGATACTATGAGTATTCAAGATAAAATTAAAGCAGCGCATGACTACATTATTAACCATACAAAATACGATAAAGATAGAAGTGATTCTAATATTGTAAGATATCAGTCTGATACAGCATATGGTTCTTTAATTGATGGAATTGCACTTTGTGGAGGATATACAGATGCGATGGCTTTATTTCTAGAAGACTTAGGTCTTAAAAACTATAAAGTTTCCTCAGAAAATCATGTATGGAATGCTGTAGAATTAAATCATGCATGGTACCATATGGACCTGACTTGGGATGACCCTGTTATGTCTGATGGAAGTGACAGTTTGGAATATAATTTCTATTTGATTACACCGAGTGAACTGGAAGAACTAGAAGATACTGAACATCTTTATCCGAAAGAAATTTATCAAGAATTAGCCATTTAAAAAGTAAGATAAGCTATTTTAGTATGTACTACTACTCATCTTACTTTTTTTGTGTGATTTTATCTCTTACCCTTTCTTGAAACTCTGGATAGACATTTAATAATTTTTGAATTGCCCCTTTTAAGCCTTGTTCTTCGAAAGCAATATATTTTTCAATTAAATCTGAGTTATCAAGTGGCATATCACTAGGACGATTAGGATAGCGATATAGTATAAGATTTCCTTTGTAAGCTTCTTTTTCAATTTCTTCTAAAATATTTTGATACGTAATTTTTCTTAAAGGCTTTAGCTCTTTTTCAAAAGAAACAACTTCTAAGCTCCATAAATAGTCATAATGCTGAAAGCTACTGCCATCTAGTTCATATAAATAGCCTTCCCGATTATAAAGTTTCTTAAAGACACCTCTTCTTCGCTCTACTAATTCTACTTTACCAGAGACATTTGAAATTCTTGTATCCAAATCTTTTTGACCAGAATTTGCGAAAAGTAATGCTGTGATTTTATCTTCTGCCCCATAAATACATTCTACATTGTGGGTACTTTTGTTGGCTTTGATGACTTTTAAATTCGGATTTGAACTACCATGATATATAGGTTTCTTCATCATGTAACACCTTTTCTAAAGTTTCTTACTACACTCTATCATTCTTTCATGATAACCATTTTTCTCATAGAAACTTCTTGCTTGCAAATTATAGGCAAAAACACCAAGTAAAATATCTTCACAACCCTTATTTTTTAAAAACTGTTCCATGGCATCTAGTAGAGCTTTTCCAATTTGTTGTTTTCTTGCACTTTCAGTCACAACTAATTCTGTAATTCTACCTCGTTTTGGAACAACAAAATCATAGCTATCAATTGGGTCATTATTGATAAGACCGACAACTAGACCTACAATTTTATTCTCTTTCTTATAAAGAAGCATTCTTCCTTGATACTTAGATATCTCTTCCATGGTTTTCTTGAAATATTTTTCTCTATACTCTTCTGTTCTGATATTATATTTTTCTTTGTCAATGGATACAATATAGTCTTGTAGCTCACAAAGTAAATCACGTACTTCTTCCTCATAAGAATTATCATACTGAATAATCATATTTATCCTCCTTCTTTTATCAATAAATCAACATGTTTTACTACTTCTATTCTAACATATCAATAAACAAAAAGAACTTATTTTTACAAAGTCCTTTTGTTTTTTATTCTTCGCGAAGAATTGCTCCACACTTTTTATGAAGAAGTTTTAATAGATGTTCCATTTCTTGGCTGATTTCTTCGGATGTAAGTGTTTTGGTATCATTTCCAATTTTAACTCTTAAAGTGAGTGATTTTTTACCAGCTGGAATTTGATTTCCTTTATATTCTTCAATAAACTCTAACTCACGAACCTTACTTTCAATTGCTTCTTGAATTTGAGCCCATGAAACTTCATAATTTACTAAAATAGATAAGTCTTTTTCAACCAATGGAAGTTGTGGAATTGCTTCATAATGGTTGGTTCTTGATGGAAGTGGAATAAATTCATCAAAATTAAGTTCAAAGATAGCGACATTTGTACGTTTGATTTTAGCATCATTCATAACAACTGGCGAAAGAAGTCCAATAGAACCGATGATTTTATCATGATGAACCACATTTAAATAAGCATTGATATCAGCCCAACTTGGTTTTGCTTCGTTTGTAAAAGTTAAATCTTCCATATGACAATACCGAGCCATTTCTTCAATAACTCCTTTTACTTCATAGAAGTTTTCTTTGGCATCTTTAGAAACAATTGCACCCGTTACAAATTTCTTATGAATAGGAAGAGTTTCTTCTTCACAAGATTCATGATATTCTCCTTGTTCAACAACTTGAGCCATTTCAAAAATCTTGAAATCAGTAAAGTATCTTAAGTTTTTAGCAATTGCTTCTAGCATTCCAGGAACTAGGGAACTTCTTAGAATTGCAAGATTAGGCGCAGGGGGTGTAGCTAGACGAACAGAAGAAGTTGTATCAATTCGTGCAGCTTGAATATATTTGATATCAATCCATGGATAAGTATAAATCTCATTAAATCCTGCCCGATAAGCTAAGTATTCTTTCACTCTTCTCTCTAATAAGTCCTTGCCATCATGAACTGCATGAGAAAATTCAATTGTAAGAGGTTTGGATTCAAAACTTTGATAAGTCAAAATTCGAGCAATATCTCCCATGACATCATCTTTTAAAGAAACATCACCTGTAGAACGCCAAATTGGAGCTGTCACATGATAAATTCCGTCCTTTAAATTTACTTGATAACCTAAAGAAGTTAAAATTTTAGTAATCGTCTCGCAAGAAAGCTTCTTTCCAAGACGAACATCTAAAAATTCTTGTGGCAAATCTATTTTTGCACACTCTGTAGGAACAGGATAAGCATCTTTATAAGCAACAATTTTACTTTCATCAAAAAGTTCTTTAAATAACTCAAGAGCAAGAGCAACTCCTAAATCAACACGGGCAGTATCAATATTTTTCTCATAACGAATAGAGGCATCTGTCTTTTCATCAAAGCGTTTTCCAGTTTTTCGAATTGTACTTGCGGTAAAGTTAGCAACTTCTAAAACAATTCCTGTCGTATCAGGTAAGATAGAGTCTTTTTTACCTCCACGTATTCCAGCTAAAGCAAGAGCATTTTTAGTATCACTAATTACTAAATCATCTTCCGTTAAAGCAATTGTATTATTATCAAGCAATAACAACTCTTCATCCTTTTTGGCATTTCGAACAATGATTTTCTCACCCTCAACATGAGTTCTATCAAATGCATGTAAAGGCTGTCCTACAGCCAGCATAACATAATTGGTAATATCAACAATAGCACTAATTGGGCGCATTCCACAACTTGTAATCAAAGCCTTCATCCACATTGGAGATTCTTTTTCATAAACATTTTCAATTTCAATACCAACGTAACGATGACACTTACTAGGTTCTTTAATTTCTACTTGATACTCCTTTATATTTTTAGGAATTTTATAAGTAGGCAATTCTTTTAAAGGAACGTCATAAATGACAGCAAGTTCACGGGCAACACCATAATGCCCCCATAAATCAGGTCTATTCGTTAGTGATTTATTGTCAATTTCTAAAACTGTGTCATTCATGCAAATCACATCTGCGATATTTTCTCCTGGATAACATTCGACACCTTTTAAATCAACGATTTCTCGTTCATCCTTACTTGGGAAAAAGTTATCTAAATAGACTTCTTCGGCAGCACAAATCATTCCATAAGAAGATTCTCCACGCATTTTAGTCTTTTCAATTTTTACAGGAGCTCCTTCTCCATGCCAAACAACTTCAGCCCCTGGTTTTGAGACAACAACCATTTCTCCTTCATATAAATTAGAGCCTCCACAGACAATTTGAACAGGTTCATCTTCGCCAATATCTGTGATACAAAGCTTTAACTTATCAGCATTAGGGTGTGGTCTAATTTCTAAAATTTTTCCAACAACAATATCATGATATTTTTCTCTTTCATCAATGACTTCTTCTACTTCAACAGTACGAAGTGTCAAGTCATAAGCAATTTGTTTTGGTGTTAAATCACTAGGTAAATCAACATATTTTTTTACCCAATTTAATGATACTCTCATACTTTCCCTCCTATTTAAATTGGTCTAAGAACCGTAAGTCAGCACTATGGAATAGGCGCACATCATCAACTCCATAACGCATCATTACTAATCTTTCAAGACCGATATTGATATAAAATCCTGTCCAAGTATCAGGGTCAAGTCCTGCGGATTTTAAAACGTTTGGATGAATGACACCTCCTGGCATAATTTCTATCCAACCATTGTGTTTACAAACCTTACAACCTTTTCCTCCACAAACCAAGCATTCCATATCAATTTCATATCCTGGCTCTACAAATGGGAAAAATCCTTCACGCATTCGCACATTGATAGAACGACCGAATACTTTTTCCAAAATTGCTTGTATCATCACCATTCCTGATGAAAAGGAAATGTTTTTATCAACGATTAGCGCTTCATATTGAAAGAAAGCTCTTTCGTGACTAGCATCAACATCTTCATTTCGATAAACTCGACCAGGATAGACAAACCTTGCAGGAGCACCATGCTTTAATAAATAACGAACAGAAGCACCTGTTAAGTGTGGTCTCAAGCAAAGTCGTTCGGAAGCAGATTTATTTTCAGTTCCTTCTATCCAATAAGTATCCATCATTTGACGAGCAGGATGGTCTTCGGCGAAGTTCAAGTTATCAAAAGCAAACTTCTCACTACTAATATCATCTTCACTAAAGACCTCAAATCCAAGAGAACGAAAGGCATCATTTAAGTCATAACACATTTGTGTTACAGGATGAAGTACACCACCACTTACTTTTGTGCCTGGTAAAGTCAGGTCAATTGGTTCATCCAAAACACTTTTAGAAGCCATTAGAGTTTCCTCTTTCTCATCCAATTTTGTCGCAAATAAATTTTTAATTTCTGTTGTTAATTGTCCTATTTCTTTTCTTTCTTCTTGAGATAAGCTTCCTAAAGTTTTAAGGATTATAGATAATTCACTTTTCTTTCCCATTAAATCCTTTCTTACTTCTTGAAGAGCTTCTGTACTTGTTGTAGCATCAATTTGTTTTAATCCCTCATTTTTAATCGTTTCTAATTTTTCTTTCATTTTTTCATCTTCCTTTCCTTTATCTCTAATGAAATCGAATAAAAAAGCAACTCATCCCTAAAAGGACGAATTGCTTTCGTGGTACCACCTTTTTTTATAGTATTCCTACTACCTTATTTAGATTAACGCATTCTTCACGATTTGACTCCATTATTGAATTTCATCTATTTGCTTATCTATTATGGCTTTCAGTCCATGACCATAATTCCCTAATTTTAGAGTTTCAAATAAACTACTGAGATAATTTCTTCATCAACAAATTTCTATTTGATTATATTACAACGTTTTAGGTTTTGTCAAATAATATTTGATTTATTCTTTTGTTACACTTCACTTTTTAATAGTTCAATAAATTTCAAAATAATATCTAGATCAATAAGTATTAAACCCCACTTTTAATAAGAATGAAATTTGAAAACGAAAGGTATTACCTTTCAATTTCTATTAGTTCATAAACTTCAATGACATCATTTTCTTTATAATCTTGAAAATCTGATAATGTAAGACCACAGTCCATATTGTTTTTGACTTCTTTTACTTGGTCTTTTTCATGTTGTAAAGTCTTGATAGAACCCGTATAAATAACAATACCATCTCGAATAAGTCTTGCTGATGCGTTATTTTTAACAACTCCTGATGTTACATGACAACCGGCAATCATTCCAACTTTAGAAAACTTAAAGAGTTGTCTAATTTCCAAAGTTCCAATAACTTTTTCTTCATATTCAGGGTCTAACATTCCCTTCATAGCACTTTCCATATCTTCTACAACTTTATAAATAATATCATAAAGACGAATTTCTACTCCATATTCTTTGGCAATTTCATTGACCTTTAAGTTTCCACGAACATTGAAACCAATAATAATCGCATGACTTGCTTGAGCGAGTACAACATCACTTTCAGTAATTGCTCCAACACCACCACGAATGACATTGATACGAACTCCTTCGACTTCAATTTTTTCTAATGAATTACGAACAGCTTCTAGACTACCGTTTACATCTGTCTTTAATACCACATTGATTTCTTTTAGTCCTTCATGAATTTGTCCAAATAAATCTTCCAAGCTCATTCCTGTTCTATTTGTATCTTCTTCTCGCACTCTAAGAGCTCGTTCTTCAGCAATTTGTTTTGCCTGTTTTTCTGTTTCAAATGCCATAAACTTATCACCGGCAGCAGGAAGAACAGAAAGCCCTGTAATTTCAACTGGAGTTGATGGAAGCGCTTCAGTAATTTCTTCTCCCCTATCATTTTTCATCGTTCTTACTTTACCATAAGAAGTTCCGACCACAATAGGGTCTCCTAAACGAAGTGTTCCATTTTGAACGAGAATACTTGCGATACTTCCTACATGCTTATCCATTTGTGCCTCGATAACAGCACCTGTTGCATAACGTTTAGGATTTGCTTTTAATTCCTGCATTTCTGCAACCAACAAAATGTTTTCCAAAAGTGCTTCAACACCCTCTCCTGTTTTCGCAGAAATTTTAGAAACGAGTACATCTCCACCCCACTCTTCAGGAGTAAGTCCTGCTTCAACAAGTCCAGTCATGACCTTTTCAACATTTGCATCTGGCTTATCCACTTTGTTAATAGCAACTAAAATAGGAACTTTCGCAGCTTTTGCATGGTCAATTGCTTCTTTCGTTTGAGGCATAACTCCATCATCTGCAGCCACAATAATAATAACAATATCCGTAATCGAAGCTCCACGGGCTCTCATTTCTGTAAAAGCAGCATGACCTGGCGTATCAATAAAAGTAATCACTTCATCTTTATAAGAAGCTTGATAAGCTCCAATTGCTTGGGTAATCCCTCCTGCTTCTCCACTTGCAACATGACTTTTTCTAATATAGTCAAGAAGAGTTGTCTTTCCATGGTCAACATGTCCCATAATTGTTACAACAGGAGGACGTTTTACTAAATTGCTCTCATCTTCTTCTATTTCATAGTTTTCAAAATTAGAAATATCTTGAGTTTCTTCTTTCTTTAGTGTCTTATCATAATCCACTACTAAAATCTCAGCATTTTCAAAAGAAAGAGGATTATTTAATGTGGCCATTACTCCAAGACCCATGAGCTTTTTAATCAGTTCACTTGATGGAACAGCAAGAGCATCTGCCAAACTTTTGACTGTCATTCCATCTTTGTAAACAATAACTGTATCATCCACATCTTTTTCATTACTTTGTAACTTTTCACGATGCTTATAAAGTTTCTTTCGCTCTTCTTTAAAATTAGGAGCTTCTTCTTTTTTCTCCTTATTTTTCTTTTTGACTTTCGTAAAGTTCTTTTCTTCTTGAACAACCATATCGGCAAGAGCTTCTGCCTTCTCATCCATCTCAATTTTTGCTAAAGTCTCAGCATCTCCTGTGACATAGTCTTCTTCATCTTGAATTTGATTATCCAAAATAATTATTGCATCATCGGTTAGTAAGCTTTCTTCATCATCAACTGGAATAGATAGTGACTTACAAAGCTCAAGAATTTCCCCTACTGTTTTTGAAACATCTTCTGCATACTCTTTAACTGTCATATCATTCACCTCTTTCTTATTTTGTTATAATTTTTTCAATTTGCATGTACACATCTTCTGGAATGGTACACTCTAATTTTCTATTAAGAGCTTTCGTCTTTATCGCCTTTTGAAGGACAGCAATATCTTTTTTAAGATAGGCACCTCTACCATTTTGCTTTCCTGTCTCATCTACAAAGACGTCTCCCTCTTTATTTCTTACAATTCGAAGAAGGTCTTTCTTTTCACATTTTTCCCCAGTTACAACACAAGTTCTCATGGGTATTTTTCTCTCTTTCATCTTCTTCCTCCTTTTTAATCTATTGTTTTTTCATATTGATATCCAAGCACCACATCATAAGTTTTGGTTTGAAATACTGGTTTTAAAGACTCCAAGCTACAATGATTGATTTCTACTAATTTGCATAATGTTTCTTGTTGCTCTCTAGTAATAGAATAACCGTAAATATTTGGATTAGGTACTTCAATTGCAGCATAATTTCCTAGTTGTTCTCCATAAATGGAAAAGGAACAAAAACCTAAAAAATCAATTGCTAGAGCTTTAAAATCATAGTCTTGATAGTTTACATCATAAAATTCAGGATGTGGAAGGGTATCCTTGACTTCTAAAAAGGCAATTCTTGGGTCTTGTCCTAACTCTTCTAATGTAAGCCTTCTAAAATTTTTATCATGACTTGCTGTTAGAACTTCAGCTTTTTCAAATGGATAGAAATTACCTAATCTATCAACTGCCCCTTTGTACCCTTTTTGTATTTTTTTGTCTTTTGTTTCCAACAGATATCTCTCCCTTATCTTAAATTGATGCCTAACTCTTCTGCTTGTTCTCTTGTTTTAATATCTATTTTATAACCTGTCAATTTAGAAGCTAATCTTGCATTTAATCCACGTTTTCCAATAGCAAGTGAGAAATTATCTCCATCGGCAATGACTAATGCTTCTTGTTTTTTAGCATCTGTAATTGCAACAGTTAAATCCTTCGCTGGAGAAAGAGCATTCTCAATGAAGACTGCAGGGTCTTTGTCATAACGAATGATATCCACTTTCTCACCATGAAGTTCTGTGATAATGTTGGCAATTCTGCTTCCCTTTTCACCAATACATGCACCAATTGGGTCAATTTTAGAGTTTTCAGAATATACAGCAACTTTACTACGAACTCCTGCTTCTCTTGCGACACTATATAGAAGAACACTACCATCAGAAAGTTCTGGAATTTCAAGTTCAAATAAGCGTTTTACAAAACCATAATGTCTTCTTGATAAGAGAATGAGTAAGTTTCGTCCATTGTTATCAACTTTAGTTACATAAACTTTAATTTGTGAACCCATCTCTATTTTCTCACCTGGAATAATGTCTTTCTTTGGTAAAATTCCATTACATCTTCCAAGGTCAATAAAGTAGTTATCTGTATCTTCTAAGGCTACAGTTCCAATTAAAAGTTCATCTTGTTTATCTCCAAATTCGTCCATGATACTATTTCGTTCTGCCTCACGAATTTTTTGAATGACAACTTGTTTTGCTGTTGAAGTTGCGACACGTCCAAAGTCTTTTGGAGTAACTTCTGTATCAATGGTATCTCCAATATTTAAGGACTTATCAATTTTACGAGCATCAGAAAGTTTGATTTCTGTATCTTTATTAAAGAAAGAAATCTTTTCTTCTTGTTTTTCTAATGCTTCATCTTCTGTTGCTTCTTCCTCTTGTTTTTCTACTTCAGCTTCTTCTTCCTCATCGTCTTCATCTGTATAATGTTCAAATAAGTAGTCTTCGTATTCTTCTTTCGTCATCTTTTCATCTTCCACAACGGTTAAGAAAGAATAGACTTTAATATCTCCAGTATCTTCATCAATAACGACTTTTACATTACTGTTTTTGTTTCCAGTATTTTTCTTATAAGCAGATGATAGTGCAAGTTTCATTGCATCAAAGACAACGGCTTTATCGATATTTTTCTCTTTGACAATATTTTCAACTGCTTTTATAAATTCTTTGCCATCCATGTTTACACCTCTTCCTTACTTTTTCCATAAATATCAACCACATCTATTTCTTCATCGATGACATTATTTCTATCTAAAATAGGGTTGATAATATCGGTTGCTTTTGTAATGATATCAAGGTCAAGTACACCTTGACTATCTAGTTCAATTTCAAGAGCAATTACACCTTCTTGATGAACTTTTTTAACATCGCTTACCCATAAACCTAACTCTTCGATTTCAGGGTCAATGATGCGAGTAATCTCTTCTTTCACTTTCCACCTCCAAGAGAAATGAAAGAGTGGGATTTTTTTCGTTCCCACTCCTTTCTTAACGTTCATTATAACTTATTTGTAAGCCTCTGTCAAAACTTTTCTTCACAAAATTAAAATAACTTAACAAGTTTTCGCTGCCACACAGGCATTTAATTCCTTTTCAATTGTATCAGTCATATCATCAGTTGACTTTTTGGAAAATGAAAGACTTGCAACCAATATAAATAAAACCAAACTAGCCATAGTAATTAGACCATATATAATAGTAGAAATGGCAAAACCCTTATTATTCATACATCCACCTTCTCTTTTATTGTACCATTTTTTTCAAAATCCGAATATATTTATCTCCATATTTCTTTTCCTTGACAATTTGGTAGGCTTCAAATGGTACAGTGATTTTGTCTAAGCTATCACTTTCACAAACAACCAATGCTTCTTGATTTAATAAGTCAAGCTCTAAAAGTTTTGTTAAGCTTTTTTCAATATAATCAGTTTGATAAGGTGGGTCTAAGAAGACAATGTCAAACTTTTTTTGTTGTTGTTTAAAAAGGTCTAAGGCTTTTAAATAATCAAGAGTATAAATAGGCGCTACAATGTTGAATTGTTTTAAATTTTTCTCAATGGTTTTAGTGGCTTCTTTCTTTTGGTCTACAAAAACAACTTCATGGGCATTCATGGATAATGCTTCTATGCCAAGGTTTCCACTACCTGCGAATAAATCTAGGCAAACACGATTTGGGATATTTTCTTGTAAAATTGCGAAAAGACTTTCTTTAACTCGTTCCATTGTTGGTCTTGTTCCTTCTAACTGAAATCCTTCTATTTTTCTGCCTTTATACTTTCCTTGGATAATCCGCATGTAATATCATCCCTTCCATTTTTAAATTTCAAGTTCATTCCCCAAATCAAAATGGATAAGCAAGAACTTGCATCGTGATAAATTTGATATGTTTTATTGGCTAGAATTTGTTGTTTGAAAGTAATGTCTTGTGTTTGATGATAATGTTGTAGTTGCTCTATCAAATCTTTATCTTTGAGTACATTTTCTTTCGCATTTAGATAGTTTTTTACAAGTCTTGAATTGTTTAAAGTATCTAGTAATCCTTCTAATTTTTCATCGATTTCCATTTTGCATTCCTCATTTTCTCTGTTTCTATTTTAGTATACAAAATCTTTTCCTTGTTTTCAATTTAGAAAAGAAACTTTTATGTAATACTTCTTTTTCCAATGATTTATAATTATTGATAGCTTAGGAGTTGAAGGGTTTCTAAAACTATTTGATATTTTTTAACTTTCAAAACTTTTTTCTTTTAATATTTTCTCGCGTTTTTCTTTTTCTAATTCTTTCAAACTTTTCTTAGGGGTTGGCAAGTTTTCTGGCATTGTCCCACCATTTTTTAAAATAACTTCTCTAATATTTCTTCCAATTGTATAGTGTGTATGATTTGCATTTTTTTCAGTTTTTATATTTTCTCTTTTTAACTTTGCTTCTGTCTGAGTAATTCGAAATAAATTCGCAGCCAATTCTTCACTTCCCATATTATCCAAAATATCTTCACGATATCTTAGACCTTTTCTCTTGGCAATATCATCTGCAGTTTCACCATTATATAAACCTTTATATCCAAAATTATGAAATTGGTCAAAGTTCTTAACTCCTGCATCTTTCGCAGTTTGATTTAAAGAAAAATTACCTTTCTTCGTTAAATTTCTCTGATAAAATCTTTTTTCATCCTCAGTAAGCTCACTATATTCTTTCTCACTAATTTCTTGTTTTCTTGTTTGTATCGCAAAATAGGTTTGTCCAAGTGCCACACTTTCTTTCCTTGGGTCAGCATTTTGAACAATTAAGTAACAGGCATATCGTGATAGCTTATAATCTGCCAATTTTCGTTGAGCACCCTGAGCTACTTTTATTATTTTTTCGGTGTCAATGAAATGGTACAAAGTATTGATATTACTACTTTTGCAAGCTTCTTTAGCTTTTCCAATAACTCCCTTAAACTTTCGCCACTCATTATAATCTAGTACTTTTTGTAGTTCTCTTGCATACCAAAATTCCTTTCCAAACTCGTCAATGTGTTTAATGTTTTCAAATATTTTTTCGTTGTATTCTATAATTCCGTTCATAACCGAACACCTCCTACCTTATATTATAGTCTTTTATTTTGATTTTCCTTTACAAATCTTAACATTTTGTCGGCGCCGACAAAATGTTAAGAAATGTCAACATATTTAATACTTTAAATATCCTTATATTATTTCCATAATTTTGTTTATAATTGCATATTTTCCACCTTATATTATAATGTTTTTCTCCGAATTTTTACTTTACAAAAATTAACATTTTCCCCAAGTAGGGAAAATGTTAAGAAATGTCAATAATCATACGATGAATTATATGACTTAATATAGTGTTGAAGGCATATTCCTTGAGTAAACTCAATCTATTATCTTAAAGTTTTTTTTATACACATCACTTTGATTTTTATATATTTTTTCATTATATTCCATAATTCCATTCATAAACGAATATCTTCTACCTTATTTCTTTTAAATTCACTTTACAAATCTTAACATATTGCCGACGTCGGCAATATGTTAATAAATGTCAACTGTCGAATTTTAAATGATAGTCGCTTTCTCCTTCAATATCTATTATAGATAAATAAAAGCAAAAATTTAGACAAAAAAATATCGCCATATTTCTGGCAATATTTTTAAGCACTCTTCTTAACAAATTGTTTTAATTCTTTCTTAGATACACCATATTTTTTGGTATCACTACTTTTAATAAAGCAAATACGTTTATGGTCTTTTTCTACTAAAGCAATTGGTTGCCCACTTTGAAAAGCAATTTCAATTTTCTTATTCTTCCATAAATCACTTGCATCTTCCCAATAATCGACATCACCTAAACAATGCAGTAGAAAGTTTGTTGAACGTGAGCCATTATCGAACTGTAAGCTCACTTTCTCTTCTTGATTTTCACTTTTATAAAACTGCACAATAGCATAACGAAAATGATTTTCTAATCTTTCATAAGTATAATTTTCAATTGTTAAATCCCTTTGTTCCATGATTTGAAATTCCTCCTCATTCTCATATACTAGCACACTTTATTTTAAAAAGCTATTCTTTTTTTCTTTCCTTTTTCTCATTCGCCAAAAAAGATGCCTATTTTAAGACATCCATCATTGTTTTGACCATCTGTATTGTAGAACATGCTTGGTCCACCTTATCTTGAAACCTTATTTTATAATGAGATTTTGCTTCCCTTTCAAAAAGATAAAAATATTCTTCCCCACGGTTCAAATACTTATACCAATATGAATTTTCCCTTAAGTACTCCAATAATAGAGGATTATTTCTTAGCTTTTCCTGTAATTCAAACTGCATTAGTCTTCATAATATTTATAAATCGGTCGTTCTTGATACAGTGTTTTCTCCTCTTTTGAAGTACTAAGACTTTCAAGAATTGTTATTGCTTTTTCCAGTCCTGTTATAGTCTTTTGAACACTTGCAAGGTCAACATTTTTTAAAAACTCTAGAAATTCTTGAATGGTTTCTTTACTAAAATATTTTTCTATCAAATTCATAGAAGGTTTAAAAACAGGAGCTTCCTTTCCATACAAAACATAAATCTCATATAATTCTTGCCAAGAAAATTGATGCTGGTGAACTAAAGTAATTAAATGGGGATTTCTTCTTACAAAAGTTTTAAATTCATCCTTAGACAAATGACCACCTACTTGCTACTTGTTACTTCCTACTTATTTTTATGTCACAAAAAAGAAGAATAGAACTATCCTTCATATTTTGGAGCTAAAGTTAGAGAAATTTCCATTCCTTTAGTAATTTCTGTTCCCTCAGGAAGAGACTGACTAACCACATAACCTGTTCCTTCCGTTTTGACTTTAATACCCAGAAGTTCTAACAGTGAAGTAGCTAGTTTACTCGAGTAACCCACTACATTTGGAAGATGCAGTTTTTCCTCATTCGTAATCAAGAATACTTGGTCATTTTCAATAATTTGACTTCCTTTTTTAGGATATTGAGCAATGACTTTATTACCATTTCCAATGACCGTAACTTTCAAATTTTGACTAGCAAGCTTGTTCTTCGCAGCCTCAGTGTTTTGGTTCATGTATGACTTCATTTCATAAGTTTGAAGTTCCTTTACTGTATCATGTTTGTAACCATAGTACTTACTTAAGTTCACTACTACAGATTTTACAGCATCCCAAATCGCATTCTGTTGTCCACCTGAAGGACGCTTTACAGAAGCATAGATAATGACTTTTGGGTCATCCTTTGGATAAATTCCCGCAAAAGAAGAAATAATATCTTCCTTGCCATGAAGGTATCCACTACCATCTTCCGCAGCAATTTGAGCAGTTCCTGTTTTACCAATTAAATTATAGCCATCAAGACGATAATAAACACCCGTATTTCCATCTTCATTAACCGTCTTCCACATTAAATCCTTAATCTTTTCAATAGTTTGAGTGGAAGCAACTTGTTCAATTTCCTTTTTCTTTCCTTCATAAATTACTTCTTTTGTATCAGGGTCTACAATTTTTTCAACAATGTAAGGCTTTAGAAGCATTCCATCATTGGCAATAGAAGTTAAAGCTTGAATGTTTTGAACTGGAGTTGTTAAGATACCTTGACCAAAACCAGCATTCAATACTTCTGTTTCATACTTAAAATTAAGAGCACCACTACTTTCATTAGGAAGAGTAATTCCAGTTTTTTTACCAAAGCCCATTTTCTTAAAGAACTGTCTTAGAAGGTCTTTGTTTAAATGTCGGTTGATAATATTACAAACAGCAACGTTACTAGACATTTGAAACCCTTTGTCAAAGGTTAGTGTTCCCCAACCACGATTTTCATTCCAGTCACCAATTTTTGTTCCATCACTTGCTGTATAAACACCTGATAAATAAGTCTCATCTCCATTATAGACATTGTTTTCCATTGCTGCCATATACGTATAAATTTTCATAGTACTACCAGGCTCATATGCTACAGCTGTGTTAGGGTCTAAATAACTTGTCATATTTCGAAGATTTGGGTCAAAAGAAGGATAACTTCCAGAAGCTAAAATAGCTCCCGTTTTCGCATCCGCTATCATCATTGTAAACCATTCATAGCCATACTTTTCTTTTGCTTCTTTAAGAGCTTGTTCCACAAAAAGTTGAACACTACTATTGATGGTCAAGTAAATGTCTTTTCCATCCGTTGCTTCAACCCGTTCCTCTTTTGTACCTGCAATTTTATAACCACGTAAATCCTTTTGATACGTTACATAACCATCTTCACCAGATAAGGTTTTGTCATAATATGCTTCTAGTCCAAGTTCTCCTTTAGTCGTTACAATTTCTTTATTTCCTTCTGTTGTGATTTCATCCTTAGCATAACCTAAAGTATAAGATAGAAACTCTCCCTTTGGATAATACCGTTTCAAGCTTTCAATAAAATCAATTCCAGGAAGATTTAAGGCTTCTATTTTATCTTTTGTAAGTTCTGTAAGACCTTTTCCTGCACTACCAAACTCAGTTTGATAAACATTCTTTTTATTTAAATATTTCAAAATTTCTTCTTCACTAATTCCTAAAATAGGTGCGAGTGCTTTCGCTGTTTTTTCCTTATCTACTACATGCTGAGGCTTATTTTTATTGGTAGTTCGCTTAGGGTCAAGATAAGCAATTAACTTATAAGAAGAGACATTTTCAGCTAGAGGTTCCTCATCACTAGAATAAATTGTTCCTCTAGATGCTTTAATTGTATCAGTTCGCATGGTTCTGTTAGAGGCAAGCTTTTGTAAGTCATAGCCATCTATTTTTTTAGAGGTTGAAAGTTGAATGAGCCTAACTCCCATTACTCCAAACAAAAAAAGAGCAAAAACAATTAGTAAAAAGCTGAATCTGATATTGTTTCTTCTCTTTTTCTTTCTCATTCTCTCACGTCCTATTTTTCTTCAACAGTCTTGATATTATCATTATTATAACTTAAACCCTCATTTTTCGCAACTTCTTCAATTTTATCAAGACTTGCTAGTTCGTTGATTTTCATTGAAAGACTTTGATTTGTTTTACTTTGATTTGCTATTTCTTTTTTAGCTTTTTCTACTTCAAAATTGATTTGAGCAAGAGTTGCTTTTGTAAATACAATAGAAACAGGTAATGAAAGCGTTAAAACAATGGCAAATGTATAAAGAAGACGTTCAAATTTACCTAATTTTTTTCTTTTTTTTATGACTTTCATAAACTCCTCCTATCTTATTTTTTCAATAACTCTTAATGTTGCACTTCTACTTCTTCTATTTTTTTCTTGTTCTTCTTCACCTGCTTTAATTCCTTTTTCGGTGATTAAAACAAAATCTTTTTGATATTCTAATGGAATATTGGGAAGTCCTTTGACTTTAGAATCGATTTCCGTTAATTCCTTAAATTTCCTTTTGACAAGCCTATCTTCTAAAGAATGAAATGTAATGACTGCGACCCTACCACCACAAGAGACCATTTCAAGAGCATCATTTAATGCTTCTTCTAAGGCTGGTAGTTCTTGGTTAACTTCCATTCTTATTGCTTGGAAAATCTGTCTTGCGGGATGCTTCTTTAATCTTTCTTTGATAGGAGTTGCACTTTTTATAATCTCTACCAACTCAAGTGTCGTTTCGATTTCTTTCTTTTCTCGTGCTTCGACTATTTTTTTCGCAATGCCTCTTGCGAACTTGCTTTCTCCATATTTTTGAAAGATTTCTACTAAATGGTCGATACTATAAGTATTGACTACCATTTTCGCAGTTAATTTATCCCTTCTATTCATTCGCATATCAAGAGGTGCATCTTTGTGATAGCTAAATCCTCTTTCATCAAAATCAAGTTGTGGACTTGAAACTCCAAGGTCAAATAAGAAACCATCTATTCTCTCAACCTTTCTTTTTGTAAGTTCTTTTTTCATATAGCGAAAGTTGGAATCAATAATTTCAAAATTAGTCCCTGTTTGAAGTAAGCGTTTTTGGCTATACTCTAGTGCTTCCATATCTTGGTCAAAAGCAAATAAAAAACCCCTTTTTATTCTTTTTAAAATTGCACTACTATGTCCAGCAAAGCCTAATGTCATATCAACAATTACACTATCTTCTTTTAAATTTAGTGATGCGATAGCTTCTTCTAGTAATACACTCTCATGCATAGTATCACCATCTTTCATCACTATCTTGAAATAAATCCTCAGCAATTTCTGCCATGTTGTCTTGTTCTTCTGTAAAGAATGTTTGCCAAGAGTCTTCATCCCATACTTCCAGACGCTCGCCTGTGCCGATTATGACACAGTTTTTAGAGAGAGATGCATATTTTGCGAGCGGTTCCGGAAGAAGTATGCGGCCTTGTTTGTCAAGTTCAACTTCTAAAGCACCGGATAAAAAGAAACGGACAAAGCTACGGGCATTTTTCTTAGTAAATGGAAGTGATTTCAATTTTTGAGTGATTTGGGCAAATGCATCCTTTGGGTATATGTAGATGCATTTTTCTATTCCACGTGTAATGATAAAATTGCTCCCTAAAGTTTCACGAAACTTCGCAGGAATTATCATTCGACCCTTTTGGTCGATGGAATGATGAAATTCTCCCATTAACATAGAAATCCCCCACTTTTCCCCACTATTATCCACTGCTTAATACTATAATACTATAAAACAGGTAGCTTGTAAACACAAAAATTGAAATTTTACAAGAGAAATTTGTGGAAGTTTTGTCAAAAAACGACAAGATAAATCATGAATAAATTGTATCATTTTCTTGATAAAGCATAGAACTTATGGTAGTATAAAAAAAGTTTTATAAAAAGAAAAGAGGCATAAAGCCATGGTTGGTATCAATGAGATTATTGAAAAAATACTTTCTAAAAAAGAACTTACGGAAGTTGAGAAATTTAAATGGTTACGTTCCAAAAAAATAGATGCAGAAGTTATAGATTATTTAGCAACACGACTTGAAAACTTATATATTGAAGTTACTGGAGATTATGAAGGATATTTACTAGAACTTATGAACTGTGGAAAACTTGAAGGTTGGTGCTGGCAAACAACGGAATCTGCAATTGTATTTTTTAATGATGACGACTATATTGAAAGAGGCAACTTAAAGTTTGATAAAAGAACGCCGAAGTACTATCACTCCTGGATTTGTTTTAAGCATCATCAAAAAGAATATGTTTTAGACCCTTGTCTTAATCTTTTATGTAAGAAAGAGGACTACTCAAGATTATTTGAAACAGAAGTTCTTGGAAAAGTTAGTGCTAGAGCTGTTAAAGAAGAGTTAATTAGACAAGTTAGTGTACCACCAAAAGAGGAAAAAGAGGATGAATATTCCATCATAAAAAGATTGTTAGGCAACAAGTATGAAGCTTATCTAGAAAAGAACAAGGGTGAAGTTGTTGTTCATGGTCCTGAAAATGTAAATACTCCACTTTATCGTAATGGTGCCGGATATAAAACAGAAATGGAAAATGGTAAGGTTAAAAAATTAACTGTTCATTATTATATTACAGATGCATAGTTGATAGAAAAAGAAAAACAGATACTTTGAATGAAAAGAAAGTACCTGTTTTTGTTTGTTTTGTTTTAGATTTAGAAGCGACCTCCGCCTCCGCCTCCACCGAAGCTTCCGCCTCCAAAGGATGCTCCTCCACCAAAGCCTCCACCTGATGATGAGGAACTTGAGGCAATAGAACTACGACTAGAGGAAACAGCAGAATGAACACCCTGACTTACAGAATGACTGATGGAATTATATAAATACATTCTGTTCCAAAAAAGAGGGTCATAAGCCACGGTATCTGTGACATTCATCTCATCGATTTTCACTTTCATTTGCTTTTGTAATGTTTCAGCACAACCTAAGACTGTTGCATAAACTAAATATTTACCCCATAGTGGAACTTCAGGAAGTTCTTTCTCATCAAAAGTAGAAAAATCTTCTAAGAAATGTTTCAAAGCTTTCCATTTTGCTAAGTCTTCTCTTCCTTTTTCACTATAAAACTTTGTGGACAAAATGATGATTAAAATTACAATTGATACAAAGATAGTAGCAATACCAATGAACACAAATCCAAATACTAGAGCAAATTGGGCAACAAATAGACCTAATCCTAATAAAATTGAAACAAATATGATACTGCTTGGTGCTTTTTGAAAGAAGGCTTCTTTCTTTCCTGCTTCTGTTCCCTTTTTAATGAAGCTTCGATAAGAACTCATGAAACTACTCGCATGGCTATAGCTATTTCCATACTTTTTAAAGACTTCTAAAGAAACGCTTTCACCATCTCCTACTTCTTTAATAAAGAGACTGATTACTTCTTTTTCAGTATCACTCAAACCTTCTTCTTGTTTATTCCATTTAAAGATATAGTCTTTTTTCTTGTCACTTCCAACTTCTTCGACTTCCAAAACTTTCTTATCAACAAGGGATAAGATACAAGCAGATAAGGAAGCCTCACCTACACTTTTATTTAAAAGGTATTCTAAGACTTCAGGTCCATAACTTGCTGGGAAATCTCTAAAGTAATCTTGGTTGAAGTTACTTTTTCGATTTTTCTTTCTCTGATAAAAGAAATAGACTAAACTTATAACCAATAAAGTGGTCCAACCTAGAAAGGTTATCCAAAAAATATGATTTTGTAATCTAATTTTTTCTCTTTCTTTATTTGATTTATCTGCTGCTTTTTGTTCAACTGCAAGAATGTGTTCACGTCCTTTAACATGACTATATTTTGTTGCATTAGGAACTAAATCTTTATTGAACATCATTCGGATAGTAACAGCATTGTATGCTCCTAAAAAGTTATAAGTAGCAGTTGCCATATCTTCTGTTGTTCTTTCTACTTCTCCATTAAGAGGTCCTTTTAACCAAACTCGATAATCTGCATCATCTCCAGGTAAATGAACTCTTGCTTCTAAAGTCCCAATGTTTTCTTCGTATTCATCTCCTAAGATATTCCAGGCAAGTTCGGCAACGTCTTCATGAACAACAACGGCATCTTTAATTGTATATTCAATATAAAAAGCTGTATTGGTACGACTTGGATTATATATCTTTAAGTATACACCATCATAGTTATCTTCTTCTTCATAAGACTGATATGTACTCGTACTAGAACTTGTTATTCTATTATACGTATGATTTAATTGGTTCATAGAATCAAAGGAAAAGTCACCTGTGATTTCTACATCAGCAACTTTATCAACGGAAATAGAACTTCCGTTATAAATGTCACTACCTTCAAAATCACTTTCTTTTCCTGTAAAGTGTGGGGCACTAGTATTCATAAACTTAATGGTTCTTATTCTTCCATTATAACTTCCTGATAATTTCGCAAGTTCCTTAACTTTAATATCCCCATTTTCTAAAATTGTAATATCCATATAGAACTTATCAGTAGGTTCCATTGCTTGAATGGATATAGGGAACAATAATAATATTCCGACTAAAAAAAGTAAAATCTTCTGTTTCATAGTTCTGTCTCCTTTTTAAAAAAGACTTGTATAAAAACAAGTCTATTCAAATGATACTTTTGGTACTTCTTTGTCTTTTTCAGTTGCTTCAAAGAATGCAGATTTTTTAAAGTGACATATATTTGCGACAATGTTTGATGGAATTGTTTCTACTTTATTGTTATATTTCATTACAACATCGTTATAGAATTGTCTCATCATACTAATCTTATCTTCACAGTCTTTTAAATCTGCTTGTAAAGACATGAAGTTTTCATTTGCTTTTAAATCAGGATAATTTTCTGCTAAAGCAAAGAGTTTACTGATTGTCTTTTCAAAGTCGCCTGCTGCTTTCATTTCTTCTTCAGGTGTTGAAGCAGAAACAAAAGTATTTCTAGCTTTGATAACTTCTTCTAATGTTCCTTTCTCATGTTTTGCATAACCTTTTACTGTTTCAACAAGGTTAGGTATTAAATCTGCACGTCTTTTAAGTTGTACGTCGATTTGTGCCCATTGGTCTTTGACTTTGTTTCTTAAGCCTACTAGACTGTTGTAAGTTCCAACAAACCAAAGAACAAGTAGAACAACGACCACAATTACAATAATTAACCAAATTGGCATATCTATCTCCTCCTACATTTAGAATACCATATTTTATGAAATACAGAAACAAAAAATAATATTTTTTTCTAATTTTTTGTATATTTTTTTGTAAAATCAGCAAAACTTATAAATAAGGAGGAATTTATGGATATCAAAATACGTGAACATATTATCAATAATTTTAAAGGAGATGACTATGATGCTTTAAAAAGAGCAATTGATGAGTCTGTGAAAGAGCAAGATGAAGTAACCCTTCCTGGGCTTGGAGTTTTCTTTGAACTTGTTTGGGAAGATGCAACAGATATAATGAAAGATGATATTATTAAATTGATTGAAAAACGTGTAAATCAAGGAATAGAAAGTGAAAAGAACAACGAGTAATGTTCTTTTTTTATACTTTAATTTAAGTTTTTCCGTAACTTTACATTTTTTGGCTCATATAATAAAAGTAAGATTTTGGCATAAAAGCTACTCATCTTACTTTTCTTTTTCTTAGAAATAGACTTTACAAATTATCTTATTTTTACTTGTAATCTTACTTTGGCGGAACGAACTACCAATATTGACACCGATGCCGTTACTGAAATAGAAAACACCTGCGCCTGCATTATTGTCATGATTACCACCACGGACTGACCATGGGTTCGTCGCATCTCCCATCCATGTGTTATCACCGTATCTCGTCTATTCTTTTCTATTATATCCTATTCTTCTACTTCACTTCTACTTTTGAAAATATAGTTTCCCGTTTCTTTCTCTTTTTCTAAGATATAAGTAATCTCTTTATTTTCCTGATTTTCTAACATACTATTATCTTGTTTCATATAAAGTGTTAATATATTTCCTTTTAACGTTGCTCTTTCTAAAGAAATATCCCCTGTTGTACAACTATTTTCTTCTTTCCCATAGAATACATACCCTTTTAATTCTTCATTATAATGATAAAGTCCATCTTCCACTTCAAAGTCTTCCAATTTATAGGTTGCCTTTTGTCCAAAAAGTTCTCGATACTTTAAAAGAAATAAGTCTTCTTCAAACGAAGTTGTAACATCAGCTTCTTCATAATTCCCACAAAAATAATCTTCTCTACCTATATTTTCACTCACATCATCACAATTTACTTCTTGAACTAAATCATTAGAAAGTTGCAAATACGTTAAATAAAGTTTAGCTGGCATACTACTATTTAATTCCTTATAAATGGTTGCTTTACTACAGCTATCTTCCTTATAAATTTGAAAATATTTTTGAACAAAATCACTTTCAATATAAAGCTCTTCTAAAGGTTCTTTGACTTCTTTCTTTTCTGTTTGAACTGGAACTTTCTTTTTAAATAAAATTTCTTTATCATAACCAATATATACAACTAGACCAAGTATAACTAAGACTAATAGAATAATCGCAACAATTGGTCCCTTACTTTTTTTATCAATTTCTGATTCCCAATCTTCCATGTCATTACCCTCTTTCTATTTACTAGAATAACACTAAAGAATTTAAGAGCAAAGAAAATCTGTAAATATAATGTCCATTTACAGATTTTTTACAATTATTCAGCTACTCCAGTAGGAGGAAGAGTTCCTTCTTCCATTTGTTTCTTAATCTCTTCTTGAATTGTTTCTAAGATGGTTTCAATAACTTTCCATTCTTTTTCAGAAGTAATTGGTTCTAATTTTGAATTTTCATCTTCAGGATGATAAATTGAAGCAAAGACTTGAATGTTTCCATTTTCATCTTTAGAGTTATCCGTATAAGCAATATAACTCTTTCCTGTTTCCTCACTATCAAATGTAAATAATACATCATATACAGTTTGATTTCCATTTTCATCTGTTAAAATAAATTTATTCTTTTCCATTTTCGTTTCTCCTTTTATCTAAATATTCTTGTAATATAATAACTGCGGCGACGGCATCAATAATTTGTTTTCTTTTTTCTCTTCGCATATTTCCTTGAATGAGTACTTTTTCTGCTTCAACAGTAGAAAGACGTTCATCCATTAAATAAACGGGAAGATGAAAGATGTCTTCTAATTGCTTTTGAAAAGCAAGGGTTGCTTCTGCTCTTGGACCCACTGTATTATTCATGTTCTTAGGAAAGCCTAAGACGAAAGCTTCAATTTGTTCTTTGGCAACAATTTCCTTTAAAGAAGTAAATAGTGTGTTTGTATCTTCATGATGTCTTATCACACCATAACTTCTTGCAATTAAGCCTGTTTGGTCACTAATACTAATTCCAAGAGTTCTTGTTCCATAATCTAGTCCTAAATATTTCATTCCATGAAATGAGAAAGAAGTACCTCTACAATCTTTGCACGGTCAAGTTGTTGAATTTTTCTTCTAGCATCTTGATAATTTGAGATATAACCCGGGTCTCCACTAATCAAATATCCAACAAGTTGATTGATAGGATTATAACCTCTTTTTTTCAAAGAATGGTAGACATCCTCTAAAATTTCCTTCGTTTCTATTTTTGTGACATCTTGTAAATCAAAACGCATGGTTTCATCATCTTTCAAAGAAATCACCTCGCCTATTGTTATTTCTCTTTTATTCTATCATTTTCTTTATATTTACGCAAGAAAGTTCAAAGAAGAATTTGATAATTCCTACAAATTTAACATTATCTTGCATAGACAAATGCCATATAGCACAAGAAAACGAAGAAGATAAGACTAACGATAATTCCATTCATCTGTTCAAACTTCGTACTTTTATATTTGACACCAAGCGCAACAGAAATCATGGCACCACCTAAAAGTCCTCCAATATGAGCAGCATTGTCAATTCCTTCAACCATAAAGCCCATGAGTAAGTTCAAAAGAATTAAAGGAAGAATTTGACTACGAATAACATTTCCAAGATAAATACGATAATGATATCCAAAATAAAGGAGAGCTCCCATCAGTCCAAAAATAGCTCCTGATGCACCAATGGATGGAATATCACCACCAAAAGTAATTGAAAGAAGACTTGCCGTTAAAATAGAGAAAAGATAAATCGCAAGATATCTTGCTTTTCCCATAAAACTTTCCAACTGACTTCCAATTACAAATAAAGCATACATATTAAAGAAGAAATGGAAGATATTGGCATGCAAGAAAGCTCCTGTAAACAAGCGATAATACTCTCCCATACGAATGAGTGGTCCATAAGTACAAAAACGGTCCAACATCCATTCATTCACATTCAACAAAAGTGGTAAAAAATAGCATAGTGCATTGATTAAGAGTAAGAGATAAGTCACAATTGGCTTCTTCGGTTGAAAAACATCTTCAGCCTTTTTTTGGTCTTCAATATTATGGTCGTTGATATCATTGGTTATTTTCACAAACAATTGCATTCCTTTCTCTTTAAAAGTCAACTTTTTAGGAAGGTCCGGAAAAGTGGTCTTAATGATTTCATTTTTATTCAAATCTTTATCCTCAAATACCCGAATTGCAGTTAAGTCTTTTATAGGTCCTAATTCCACAGTACTTGATAAATCAAGGAAAATACTTAAGGTATTCAAATGGAAGGATAGTGTCTTTGCTTTAATCTTTTTCAAAATCCTTTTGGTCTTAAACACATCAAATTTATATTGTTCGTCATTATGAATATTCGAAGAAACTATTCGAATAATTTTATAGTCTGCATCTAAATTTTCTAGCCAAATTTCGTTTTCTGCACCCTGTAAAATAATTGGAGAATAACTTCGTTCTGTTATAAAGTAGTGCAGGAGTTTCATGACCAACACATTTTTATCATCAGTAAAAAGACTTTCCTCATTCATAAATATCCCCTCCTCTAAATATATTTATTATACACAAAGAATGTTGAAATGAAAAGAGGTGAAAAAACCTTGTATTTTTACATTTTATTTTTTATAGTTCTATTCGTTCCCTTTTTTTGGAAGACCTTATTGCCTTTTAAGAATATGAAAGCTCCATTCTTTCTACTTCCCTCAAACCTTATTCGACTAGGCCTTTTCTTCTCTTCAGTTTTGCTGTTTTTGACTTTTATTTTTTATAAAGTGAAAACAAAAGAATGGTTGTCTTTTAAACTTCGAAAGGATATGCTTTTACTTCTTGTACTTCAGGACAGTTTCCTATTTTGTTCTTCCAAAGAAGCATTTTTATTCCTAGGCTGTATCCTTATTCTTACTTATTTTATTAGAAGCATTCTTTTTTATGAGAAAATAAGCTTACTACAAGATGAGTGTACTTTATTTTTAAATCCTATTATCTTATGGGGACTTTATTTATGTTCTTGTAGTATCACTTGTCTATTCTTCTATCTTACTTCCTGAAAGACGATCAAGCATTTCCTGAAATTCCTTTGGTGGGTCTTTTTTAAATTCTAAGAATTTCTTCGTTATTGGATGATAAAAAGCAAGATGATATGAGTGAAGATATTGTCCAAAGGAAGTTGTCTTTTTGTCTTTACCATAGACAGGGTCATTTAAAACAGGATATCCAATATATGATAAATGTACTCTAATTTGATGGGTTCTTCCTGTTTCTAATTGACAACAAATTAAGGTATGATTTTGAAACCGTTCTAACACCTTAAAATGTGTAATAGCATCTTTGGCATTTTGGTCCGTTACTTTCATTCTTTCTCTATCTTTGGTATCTCGTCCAATAGGAGCATGTATCGTTCCTGTCTGATTTGGTATCACTCCTACAACAATTGCTAAATATTCCCTCTTGACCTCTTTCTTCGCTATCATTTCGGAAAGTAGTTCATGAACTTTATCATTTTTGGCAACCAACATAAGGCCACTTGTATCCTTATCAAGACGATGCACAATTCCAGGACGCATTGTATCTTCTTTGGAAAGTGAAAAGCGATAAGCAAGCGCATTCACTAAAGTCCCCTTAGTATGTCCTGGAGCAGGATGCACAACCATCCCACTTTCTTTATTGATGACTAATAAATCATCATCTTCATAGACTATATCTAAAGGAATATCCTCTTTCACTATTGAAAGAACTTCTTCTTCCTTAGTAAGACTTAAAATATCCCCAATTCGCACTTGATAAGAAGCATTTTTAAGCTGTCCATTCACAAAAGCTTTTTCCTCTTCAATGTATTTTTGAGCTTTGCTTCTTGAAATATCAAAGTATTTCGCAAGTGCTTGGTCAAAACGCATCACTTCAGTAACTTCTATTTCCATTTTTATCCCTCCATAATTCTATTCCTAAATAAGAAAATAATCCTAAAACAACAAAAGTATCTGCCAAGTTAAAAACTGGGAAAGCATAACTTCCAAAAGTCAATGCAAGATAATCCGTAACAGCTCCTAAAAAAAGACGGTCAATGAAGTTTCCTAAAGCACCTGATAGGACAAGTACTAAGGAAATGGTTTTTCCTAAAGAAAGAGTGTTTTTCCACAAATAGATGAGTAAAAAAAGACAAACAGCACCTGAAATGAGAATAAAAATCCAGGGCATCGTACTAAAAATACTAAAAGCTCCACCTTGATTTTCAACATGAGTAATGGCAAAAAACTTGGGAATGATTGTCCATTTCTTACCGTAATTCAAAGAGGCTCTAATCATAGCTTTCACAAGTTGGTCACAACAAAGTAGACTAAGACTTAAACAAATCCAATTTTTCTTGTTCATTCGCCTGCTCCTTTCTTTAAGGTAATTTGATTGACAATCATTTGTAGCTGATTATAACGCTTTTCAACAGTTCCTTTTAAAACAACGATATCTCCTTTTTGTAAATCAAGATTTTGCTGATAAATCTTAGGAAAGCAAGTAAAATCCACCATCGCTGTTTCATCACTTCCTAAAAGAAATGCCATTTTATCTCCTTTTTTTGTTTGAATGACTTTAATTTTTTCAATCATCACTAGAGTTTTAATTTCTTTTCCAAAGTAATGGCTCAATTGATTTAGGGGAATAACACCCTTTTCTTCTTGTTGATACTTTGTGGTTGGATGACTACTTAGATAAAAACCAAATAGTTCATATTCTTGTTCTAAAAGTTTACTACTTGGATACTCTTCTTTTGGTTCTAAATCTGGAAGAAGTACAAGTGAAGGGTCCAAGTCTTTTGTAAGTTCCCCATAGTTCATCAAAGCATCCATCTCTTCCATTAGTGTTCTTCTTGTATAACCAAACAAGTCAAATGCGCCAACAAGTACTAAAGTTTCAATTTGCTTTCTTGTAACTTTATTCCGAACAAGACGAGAGATAGCATCAAAAATATCTTTGAAGTCATCACTTCCTCTTGCTTCTAATATTTGTTTACAAACGACAGTCCCTATTCCTTTAATAGAAGCAAACGGAAAATAAATTTGGTCATCTTCTAAAGCAAATAATGCATTACTTTTATTCAAATTCGGCTTCAGAATTTCAAGTCCTCTAGCCTTAGCTTCCATCATATATTCCTTTAATTTAGTATCACTTCCAATGACGTTTGACAAAATGTTACAGTAAAACTCTTGAGGATAATGACACTTTAAATAAGCCATTTTATAAGCAATGAGCGAATAAGCAACTGAGTGCGAACGATTAAATCCATAGCCTGCGAAGTTTAAAATAAGAGCAAAGATTTCTTTGGCATTTTGAAGAGAATGTCCCTTTGCAACTGCTCTTTTTAGAAAACGTTCTTCTTCATTTTTTAAAAGGTCTTTTTTCTTTTTGCTCATAGCACGTCTTAAAATATCTGCTTCTCCTAAGGAATATCCAGCATAAGAACTTGCCACTTGCATAATTTGTTCTTGATAGATGAAAATACCATAAGTATTCTTTAAAATCGGTTCAAGACATGGGTCTTGATAAGTGATTTTTTCCTCTTTATGTTTTCTTTTAATATAACTTGGAATATTAGGCGCAGCTCCTGGACGAAATAAGGCAATTGCTGCGAAGATATCTTCAAAACAGTTTGGTTTTAACTGCCTTAAGAATTGGCGCATCCCACTTGATTCAAATTGAAAAATTCCTGTGGTATCTGCTTCTTGAAATAGAAGAATAGTTTCTTTATCGTCTAAAGGAATTGTTGAAAAATCAATAGTAACTCTTCTATTTTTTTGAATATCTTCTAAGATATGCATAATTAAAGTTAAGTTGCGAAGTCCTAAAAAATCCATTTTCAAAAGGCCTAAATCTTCTAGGTATTCCATAGGATAAGCTGTCAAATAAAAGCCTTCACTTTTAGTAAGAGGAACAATTTCTTCAAGAGGACGTCTTGCCATAACAATTCCTGCAGCATGAGAGGATGTATGTCTTGGAAAGCCTTCTAATCGAAGAGAGATATCATATAATTTTTTTAAAGAAGCATCTTGGTCTATGGTTGCTCTAAAAGCTGGATTATTTTCATAAAAGTCTTTTAATTTTTCTTTGGTAAATACTGGAATATAATGTGATAGTTGGTCAATTTTATATGATGGTATCATTAGAACTCTCGCAACATCACGTAACACTTGCTTGGCACCTAAAGTTCCAAAAGTGACAATTCCTGCGACTTTATCTTTTCCATATTTTGAAGTAACATATGAAATAACTTGCTCCCTATTTTGGTCTGGGAAATCCGTATCAATATCAGGCATTGTAATTCGCTCAGGATTTAAAAAACGTTCAAACAATAAATCATAGTGAATTGGGTCAATTTCTGTAATACCAAGAGCATAAGCTACTAAACTTCCTGCGGCACTTCCCCTACCTGGTCCTACTAGGATACCTTCTTTTTTGGCATATCTAATAAAGTCATATACTACTAAAAAGTAGTTGGCAAATCCCATCTTTTTGATGACAGAAAGCTCATAAAGAAGGCGTGTTTCATAAACTTTAGGCACTTTTCCCGAAAGACGTTTTAATAGGCCTTTTTTGGCAAGATTTTCCAAATATACCGTTTCATCTTGTTGATTTGGAAGTGGATAAATCGCAAGTTCTAACTCTTTTTTAGGAAAATCAATGGTACAAATTTCTGCGAGTTCAAGTGTCTTTAATAGTCCTTCATTATGAGAAAGAAGCAAAATATCTTTAATTTCTAAGCTATGATTTTCTAAGTCATATGAAGCATCTTCTAAATTCGAAATCGTTTTTCCATCACGTATCATATATAAATAGGAAAGATATTCACTCTCTTTTGGATTTAAGTATAAGTTTTCTCGTAAGAAAATGATATTAGAAGTTATCTTTTTCGCTGCTTCTTCTTGACTAAAATTTTGGTACCCCAATACTACTTCTATCTTGTTTTGTAAGTCTTGATAATGGTCTTTGGCTTTAAAAGGCAAGATAAAAATAAGATGATTTTGTTCTTGTTCTAATTCATCCAGAGTGATTTCTCTATCATTTGAGATAGTAAAATAATGCATTAAAGCTTGATAGCCCTGGTAATTTTTGGCAAAAGCAAGTAGCGGAAAACCACAGTTTAATTCAAGTCCTATAATTGGCTTGATATTCTCTTTCTTACACTTGCTTATAAATTCCATAACTCCATACATCGTCGTATCACAGAGCACACAAGATGTCTGATGCATTTTCTTCGCATGAGATATAATCTCATCAATTGAAAGTAGACTCGATAAGAGTGAGTAATTACTTTTTGTATAAAATGGAATGTACATACACTCACTTCCTTTTCACCATTATCTTAACAGAAAACGAAACAACAAACAAGAGTTCTATAATATTTTTAAGATTTTTTTATTAAGAATACCAAAAAAACTTATGCAATAGTCTCTTCATCTATCCATTTTAAATAATCTTTGTTACAACTACTGAAATCAAATACGGAAAACTCAAAACAAGTATATCACAAAACAAAATAAAGTTTTTAAAAGATGGAAAAGTTTTCAAAAAAGTGCCATTTTATTTGACTTTACAAGGCTTTTATGGTAAAGTTAAGAAGCGAAACACGAAAAATATATAAAGGAGGAAGCGAAATGGCAGTCAAAGTTACAAATAAGAAGCCTTTATCAGGAAATAGAAGAAGTCATGCTTTAAATGCAACAAAAATGCAACAAAAACCTAATTTACAAGTTGTAAGACTTGAAGATGGAACAAAAGTAAGACTTTCTACTCGCGAAGCTAGAACTTTAAGAAAAGGACAAACGAGTAAAGAAGTAGAAAACAAAGAAGAAGAATAAAAATACACTTGAAAAAGTGTTTTTTTTGTGTCCTGTATTGGATGCTTTTATAGATTTTAGAAAACTGTATCGACTGTTTCATAAGGAAAAAGAAGATATCAAAAAAAGACCAAGTTTGGTCTTTTTTTTAAGCAACTGCTTTATTTTTTTTAGCATCCATTTTCTTACGGTCTTCTGTATTTAGAATTTGTTTTCTTAAACGAATGAAGTTTGGAGTTACTTCAACCAATTCATCAGAATTGATATAATCAAGTGCATACTCTAAAGTAATTGGACGAGGTCTTTTTAAGACAACAGTATGGTCACTTCCTGATGCTCTTACGTTCGTCAAGTTCTTTCCTTTGACAACATTGACTGCTAAATCGTTATCACGGTTACATTCTCCCACTATCATTCCTTCATAAACTTCAGTTCCTGGTTCAATGAACATAATTCCACGGTCCTCTAAGTTTCCAATAGAATACGCAGTAGCACTTCCATTTTCCATAGAGACTAAAACTCCAAGTTTTCTTTCTCCGATTTCCACTTTTTCATAAGGGCGGTATTCTTTAAACGTATGGTTGATAATTCCATAACCTTTAGTCATTGTCATAAAGTCTGTTGTGAAACCGATAAGTCCACGTGATGGAATAACATAATTTAGGCGAACTTGTCCTTCAATGTTTGTCATGTTTTCCATAACAGCTCCACGAAGTCCTAATTGTTCAATTACAGTTCCCATGGCATCTTCTGGCACTTCGATTTGTAAGTCTTCCCATGGTTCCATTTTTATACCATCCACTTCTTTGATAATAACATGAGGTTTTGAAACTTCAAGCTCAAATCCTTCACGACGCATGTTTTCAATTAAAATACTTAAATGAAGTTCACCACGACCTGATACAGTAAATGATTCATTTGTATAAGGTTCTACTCTCAAACTAACGTCTTTTTGAGTTTCACGGTATAGGCGTTCTTCAATTTTTCTAGCTGTCACGATTTTTCCATCTTTTCCAACAAATGGAGATGTGTTTGCTCCAAAAGTCATTTGTAATGTTGGCTCGTCAATATGTAAAACGGGAAGTGGCAAATGCATACCTTGCTCACAAATTGTCTCTCCTACTGAAATATCAGGAAGACCTGCGATCGCTACAATATCCCCTGCTTCGGCACTTTCAACTTCTACCCTACTATATCCATAATAACCGAATAATTTTTGAATACGGAAACTTTTTTCTGTTCCGTCTAAGCGGATACAATTGACCATTTCACCAACTTTAATGGTTCCATTTTGTACACGTCCAATACCAATACGACCTACAAACTCATTGTAATCAAGAAGTGCTGGCTGAAATTGTAAAGGTTTATCGACTTCCCCACTTGGTGCAGGAATTTCTGAAATAATCAAATCCAAAAGCTCTTTAAATCCTTTAGTTTGACTTCCTAAATCATCACTTAAACTACAAGTTCCGTTGATAGCACTTGCATAAACGACTGGGAAATCAAGTTGTGAATCATCTGCACCTAATTCGATAAATAAATCTAAAACTTCATCAACAACTTGCTTGCATCTTGCACTTGGCTTATCAATTTTATTGATAACAACAATTGGTTTTACTCCTGCAGCTAAAGCTTTTTTTAGAACAAATCTAGTTTGAGGCATCGTTCCTTCATAAGCATCCACGACTAAAAGAACACCATCCACCATATTCATAATACGCTCAACTTCTCCACCAAAGTCAGCATGTCCTGGAGTATCTAATATGTTAATACGATAACCATTATAATCAAGGGCTGTCGTTTTGGCCAAAATAGTAATTCCACGTTCTTTTTCTAATGCATTGGAATCCATTGAAACTTGACTGACGTCTTCATTTTCACGAAACATTCCACTTGTTTTTAAAATTTCATCAACAAGAGTTGTTTTTCCATGGTCTACGTGAGCAATAATTGCGATATTTCTTTTTTTCATGTTATCACTTCTTCCTCTAATCACGCACCTGATTATAACACATTTTTTAAAGTTTTGCTACTGTTTTTTAGTGTTTTCTTTTCCAATTTTTACCAATTTTATAGACTAGAGTGAAAGAATTTCAATAAAAAAGACTTCTACATGAAGTAAAAACCAAAAATCGCTCCACACAAAGCTCCCATCAAGTGTCCAAAATGAGAAACATCATCTTTTTTAAAGAGACCATCACGAATCTCATTAACGATATAAAGTAAGCAAATTAAAATAAAAGTAATTGGTATTTTTCCAGCCTCAAAGTTTACAAAAGAGCTAAGGACAATTAACATAAAAACAATACCACTTGCTCCTAGTATTCTTTGCTTCTTACAAAAGATTAAATTGATGGCACTACTTACAAAAGCACAAATTAAAATCATAATCAGAAGTGGAAGACTTCCATATTTTTCTTCCATCATGGGACCAATTAAAAGGATATACAAAAAATTACTGATAAAATGTTCCCAATTCTGATGTCCTAAAATATAAGTAAACATTCTCACATAAGTTAGTGGATTAAAAGGAGAACTTCTATAGCAAGAGAAGAACATGCGATTGAGTTTGTTATGACTGAGTGAATTTAAAATGAGAATACTGAGCGAAAGAAAAAAATAAGTTAAAATAACAACTGAATTATACTGAAAAAATTGCATATATTCCATAAGACCACTTCCATTATAATTTGTACTAACAAGTTTTCCTTTCAAATAAAGTTCCATAAAAGGAAAAAATTGGTAAAAATAAAGTTCTGTTTTTGAAAGGACGTTTAGCTTAACATTATTTTAACATAGAATTAGTAATTTTGCTATTTTCCTTGTACTATCAGATGTAGTAAACTAGATGTGGGAAAATGTAAAACTATACAAAAAAAGAGAAAACACTCAAAATATTAAAACTGTTAT